>NZ_JACJUV010000001.1:1480000-1560000 GCF_014218805.1 Teredinibacter franksiae
TTCACCCAAAGCTGGGGAAATGTTGGCCAATTGGCATACTTTGGTAGATTCGCACGAATCTCAGGGTTAGACAGAACATCGACATAAGCAAAACGATGACCACAGGCCATAACCGCTTGTGAAGCTTTCATGGAAAAGCCACACTGAGGGGCGTTGGGCGAGCCCTTCATGAAAAGGATAACGGTATTGTCTTCAATCTGCTTTTTGATGCTTTCCATGACATCCATGGGCTTAAACCTCGCTTATTAACCTACTGAATTAGTCGGGTATTGTACCCTAGCCGCCCGCGCCTTCCTACCTCTATTGCCACGGTGCAACCGGCCAGGAGACAGCGCCTTAAACCGCACACGTTGCGTGCGTAGGTAAGAATACCTCCCAAAGAACTCGATTCACTGATCTTCGTCAGTAAAACTAACGTTAAATTTCATCTTCGAGCCTTTCACCCAAAATTCACACTATGCTGCGTAAAAACGCACTTCACCTCGCTATTTTACAAAACAAAGTTTTGTTTATAGAATGCTCGTTTATCAGGCAGCCGTAGCTGCCTGTTTTGTTTTGGGGAGTTACAAATGTCGGTGTCTACGCTTATGAACACTTATGGAGAAAGAACCACGACCCTCACTAAGGGTGATGGCGCTTACCTGTGGGATACTGAAGGCAACCGCTATCTTGATGCTTTATCTGGAATAGCCGTTTGCGGGCTCGGCTACAACCACCCTGCCGTAACGCGCGCTATTTGCGAGCAAGCAGAAAAGCTTGTGCACTGCTCTAACCTGTACCTTATCGAACCACAACAAAAACTCGGTAATCTACTCGTAGAACTTTCCGGCATGGAAAAAGTTTTCTTTTCCAATTCTGGCGCTGAAGCGAATGAAGCCGCATTAAAGATCGCTCGAAAATACGGTCAACAAAAAGGCATTAGCCACCCCGAGGTCATTACCGCCGATAATAGTTTTCACGGCCGTACTATGGCAACCCTCTCGGCGACCGGCAACGTAAAAGTTAAAGCCGGGTTTGAACCCTTGGTAAGCGGTTTTACTCACGTCAATTACAACGATATTGATGCAATTAAAGCCGCAGCAACGGTAAACACCGTCGCTATTTTGGTCGAGCCTATACAAGGCGAAGGCGGCGTTAATGTCCCTGCCGACGATTACCTGAATCAGTTGCGGGCGCTGTGCGACGAAAACGATTGGTTGCTGATGCTCGACGAGATACAAACGGGCAACGGTAGAACGGGGAAGTTTTTCGCCTATCAACACAACAACATCCTTCCCGATGTTGTAACCACAGCAAAAGGCCTTGGTAACGGCGTACCCATTGGCGCTTGCCTAGCACAGGGAAAAGCCGCAGAAATACTGCAACCGGGCAACCATGGCTCCACCTTTGGCGGTAACCCGTTAGTGTGTAACGCCGCACTCGCAGCCACCACCGCACTCGTTGAAGACAAGCTGATAGCGCGCGCAGCACACTTGGGCGAAACACTGCTAAACAGCTTTAGCGATGCCCTAGCAGGCTCGAAAAATGTTGTCGATATTCGCGGCAAAGGCCTAATGATAGGTATTGAGTTAAATAGGGACTGCCCTGAATTGGTAGCAAAAGCCAAAGCAAGAGGCCTTCTTCTAAATGTAACCGCTGGCAGCACCGTAAGGTTGCTACCACCACTGATTATTTCTGACCAACAGGCACAAGACATTGTGCAAACTGTTGTGGCGCTCATTTCAGAGTTTTAATGCTATGGCTACAAGACACTTCCTCACACTTCTCGACCTTTCTCTAGAAGAGCTTAATAGCATTATTGACAATGCTATTAAACAAAAAGCGGCGCATAAGAAAGGCGCGGTTTTCGAACCCTTCAAGAACCAAGTACTGGGTATGATTTTCGAAAAATCATCGACCCGTACGCGGGTTTCATTTGAAGCAGGCATGACCCAGCTCGGTGGCAGCGCCATATTCCTTTCGTCGCGCGACACACAACTTGGGCGGGGCGAACCGATCGAAGATTCAGCCAGAGTGCTCTCGCGCATGGTCGACATGATAATGATCCGCACTTTCGCGCATGAAAATATTGAGCGCTTTGCTCAATATTCACAAGTACCGGTTATTAACGCGTTAACCGATAGCTACCACCCGTGCCAATTGCTAGCCGACATTCAAACCTACGTAGAGCACCGTGGTAGCCCTAAAGGCAAAAAAGTGGCATGGATAGGCGATGGCAACAATATGTGTCATTCCTACATTAACGCTGCGCGCCTGTGTGATTTCGAGCTTAACATAGCCTGCCCAGAAGGCTTCGAACCTGACGCCGACTTAGTTGCGGCTAACAACACCCGCGTAAAGATTGTACGCGACCCTGCTGAAGCCATAAAAGGTGCCGACTGGGTAGTGACAGATGTTTGGGCCAGTATGGGCCAAGAACAAGAACAGCAACTTCGCGAAAGCCAATTTAAAGGCTATCAAGTTAATCACGAACTCATGAAGCATGCTGCTCCAGGGGCTATTTTTATGCACTGCCTCCCGGCACACCGCGGCGAAGAAGTCAGCCATGAACTGATGGAAGACGACACAATTTCAGTTGTGTGGGACGAAGCAGAAAACCGATTACACGCACAAAAAGCGCTGATGTGTTTCCTAAAAGAGAGCAGCCAATAGGGCTGCCCTCTGTTCCAACTTTTTGTTTATGCCAATTTATTTATTCGAATAATACCGGGTAATAGCTGTACTCACAGTACTCGTACCACAGGTCGCACACCTGTAAAATAAAGTAGAACGTTTGCGGAATGGCATGAACCATTTCGCTAATATCGGTAACCTGGTCTTCACCCGTATCACACCAGAGCTGGAAATCTGAGGTGTACTGACAGAACTGCAAGCCATCCTCTTCACATTCCAATCCCATACCGCACTGCTGCGAACCTACATACGCGGCTGCTTCAAGGCTGGGGCTATTATTAATATAATACTCCACCCAGTAGTCGTCCCAACTATCAGCCTGCCAGTAAACTTCAAACCAGCCATTATCGACATAAGGGCTAACAGCCAACGCCTTATTGGGCGTGAACTCCGAACTGTTGCCGTAACTATCCACCATATCGAAGGATTCCAGCTCGGGCACATCGATAACGGTCACCACCTCCTCCACCACAACGTATTCTACTTCCTGGTGGTCAACCTGATGATAATGGCTACCGGTATGTGCGTACTCAGCACCGCAGGCGGTGAGCGCTAGCAGGCTGGCGATGATCAATGCAAGCTTGGTGAATATTCTCATTTTGCCTCTCCTCGTAAACGACTTAATACTCAGCGTTACGAACAGTTTGCGCGCGCGCATCTGAACCCTTCCTGAATTCAAAATCGACAGCGCTACGTCTTTTTTATTGAAAAACAGGCATAAGCACCTACACGATTAAGAGGAAAATATTATAGATTTAAGTCAATTTTACTAAACATTACCAAGCGCCTATGTAACTAAGAGCCGGGGGTTAGCGCCCACTTATCCACAGTGTTACCCACGTTTTACCCACAGGAAACCAGCAACGTTTCGATATTGCAAAACCGGAAAAAACGCACTATCTTGTATCCAGATCTTAAACAACCCCAACATGTGGTGTTATTGGACAGGAAGCCATCAGCCAAAACAACGGCAAATATAGAACACTGCAAACCTGCAGCAAGCCTATCCACAATAAAAAGCTTGCACCAAAACCGGCGGTTGTAATGTTCAGCGTCTCCTGGCTGACACCAAGAATTACATCAAAGTACCACTAAACTTATTTTCCCAAAAAGGAAGATCGGGCTCATCTATGCAAAGCACTGAAAACTCAAGCGTAAACGTACCAACCACTACTCCATCATCCCTTGGAGCAGATGCCTCTCTCGCCTCTGTAGCCTCAACCGCACCTGGCCAGCTCAGGGTCATCAAGCGAAATGGAACACTTGTTCCCTACACAGACGATAAAATTTCCATCGCCGTTACCAAGGCTTTTCTCGCTGTTGAAGGTGGCACTGCGGCCGCATCCAGCCGCATTCATGAAACGGTGGAAAACCTTACCGGGCAAATCAGCGCAACGTTTAAACGCCGCATGCCCTCCGGTGGCACCATCCACATTGAAGAGATTCAGGATCAAGTAGAGCTCACGCTCATGCGCGCCGGCGAGCATAAAGTTGCCCGCGACTATGTGCTGTATCGCGCAGAGCGCGCCAAGCTGCGCGCCGATAAAGAAAAGCTCTCTCAGTCCAGTGTTGCTTACCCCGACATTTCCGTCGTAAATGCCGATGGCAGCTCTGCGCCACTGGATATCCTGCGCTTGCAAACCGTGGTAACCGAGGCCTGCTCCGGGCTAAAAGATGTCAATGCCGAAGCCATTCTGAAGGAAGCAATGCGCAACCTATACGAAGGTGTATCCGCCGACGATGTGAACACATCTCTGGTTATTTCTGCACGCACGCTGGTAGAAAAAGAACCCAATTACACCTATGCAACCGCGCGATTGCTGCTCGACAAACTGCGCGCCGAAGCGTTGAATTTTCTTAACATCGCTCCACAGGCCACTATGGCTGAAATGGAGCATTACTACCCCCAGGCCCTGTCGGCATACATTCAACGTGGCGTTGAACTCGAACTATTAGCACCAGGGTTACTGGCGTTCGATTTAGACACCCTAGGCAAAGCGCTGATACCCGAACGAGACAGCCAATTTGCCTACCTTGGGCTACAAACGCTTTACGACCGCTACTTTATTCACAGCAACGACATTCGTATTGAATTACCGCAGGTATTTTTTATGCGTGTTGCCATGGGCCTAGCGGAAAAAGAAGAAGCGAAAAACGAGCGCGCTATTGAATTTTATCGTTTGTTGAGTTCATTCGATTACATGAGTTCCACCCCCACATTATTCAATGCTGGCACCTTGCGCCCACAATTAAGTTCCTGCTACCTCACCACCATACCCGACGACTTGCACGGTATTTACGGTGCCGTACAAGACAACGCCATGCTGTCTAAGTGGGCGGGAGGTTTAGGCAACGACTGGACCCCCGTTCGGTCTTTAGGCGCTTACATTAAGGGCACCAATGGTAAATCACAGGGCGTTGTACCCTTCCTAAAAGTGGCCAACGATACCGCCGTTGCGGTCAACCAAGGCGGCAAAAGAAAGGGCGCGGTGTGCGCTTATCTCGAAACCTGGCATTTAGATATAGAAGAATTTCTGGAGCTGCGAAAAAATACCGGTGACGATCGCCGCCGCACTCACGACATGAATACCGCCAACTGGGTACCCGACCTGTTTATGAAGCGGGTATTCGAAGATAAAGACTGGACACTGTTCACGCCCAATACCGTGCCCGACCTCCACGACTTATTCGGACAGCCGTTTGAAGAACGTTATTGCCACTACGAAAAAGAAGCTTCGCTTGGCAAAATCAAGCCGTTTAAAAAAGTACGCGCCTTAGACCTTTGGCGCAAAATGCTCGGCATGCTTTTCGAAACCGGCCACCCCTGGATTACGTTTAAAGACCCTTGCAACCTGCGTAGCCCACAACAACATACTGGCGTTGTACACTCCTCCAACCTGTGTACGGAAATCACCCTTAACACCAAGGCCAATGAAGAAATTGCAGTGTGTAATCTGGGTTCGGTGAATCTCGCACAGCATGTGGAAGATGGCCAACTCAATCAGCAAAAACTCGAACAGACCATCAACACCGCCGTACGCATGCTCGATAACGTTATCGACATTAACTACTACTCCGTTGAATCGGCACGAACATCCAATATGCGTCACCGCCCCGTCGGTCTCGGCATTATGGGTTTTCAGGATGCACTCTACAAAATGCGTATCCCCTATAGCAGCGATGCGGCCGTAGAGTTCGCCGACCGCTCAATGGAGGCCGTAAGTTACTTCGCTATTGGCGCTTCCAGCGCGCTGGCAGAAGAGCGTGGCCAATATTCCACATTCGACGGCTCGTTGTGGAGCAAAGGCATACTACCCATTGACTCAATTCAGTTGCTGGCCCAAAACCGTGGCGAGCAATTTATTGAACAGGACCGCTCCATAACCTTCGACTGGGATACACTGCGGGCACGGGTTCAAGCAAAAGGCATGCGTAACTCCAACGTTATGGCCATAGCGCCTACGGCGACCATTGCCAACATCACCGGGGTTTCCCAATCCATTGAGCCCACCTATCAAAACCTTTACGTAAAATCGAACCTTTCTGGCGAATTTACGGTAGTAAACTCTTACCTTGTTCACGAATTAAAAGACCGTGGCCTGTGGGACTCCGTAATGGTAAACGACCTGAAGTATTACGAAGGTTCAGTACTGAAAATTGACCGTATCCCAGACGAACTCAAACTACTCTACGCCACAGCTTTTGAAGTGGAACCCCGCTGGATAGTCGACGCCGCAAGCCGTCGTCAGAAGTGGATTGATCAGGCCCAAAGCCTCAACCTCTACATTGCTGGCGCCAACGGTAAAAAACTGGATATCACCTACCGTATGGCATGGTATCGCGGCCTAAAAACAACTTATTACCTACGCGCGCTGTCAGCAACAACAACCGAGAAGTCAACGATTGATCGAGGCACCTTGAACGCTGTTGCCTCCGGTTCAACGGCAAATTTAGGTGCCGCAGCCGACGTACCCCAAGCCTGTTCACTGGACGATCCCGATTGCGAGGCTTGCCAATAAAGCGCAAGCCTTCTCCCAAATAACTGAAGGGGGAGATGGGTCTGATAGGCGGGGGCTAGCCCCCGCCGCAGACTTCCGCACACAAACAACACTTATTTTTAAAAGAGACAATCACACATGCTAAGTTGGGACGACTACACCGAAGACAGCAACCCCCTGCAGGCTATCAGCAGGTCTGCCATGGATGCGTTGCGCACTGACGCCACCGATATCACCCCCCATGCCGCTCAACAGGCAATGAGCAACACCGAAACACTTAACGCCACAGCAAACCCAATTGAATTGCCCGAAGCACCGGTTATTGCAGAGGCAACGGCTCCAACGGGCGCCACTGATAGCGCGTCTATTGCTGAGCCCAGCGCCGAATACCAGGCCGCTACAACGCCGCCGCCGGCCGCTGCACAAAACACAAGTTTAAGCGGCGTTGAAAAAGCCCAGCGGGCGATCACAGAGCTAGACCCAGCACCCGGGTTAGAAGAACTTGAAATGGGCGCAACCCGAATTCAGGTTGACGATAAAAAAATGATTAATTGCCGCGCCGACCTCAACCAATTGGTTCCCTTTAAATATGAGTGGGCTTGGCAAAAATACCTGGACGGCTGCGCGAACCACTGGATGCCGCAGGAGGTCAATATGACCGCCGACGTGGCATTGTGGAAAAACAAAGAAGGCCTAACAGAAGACGAACGCACCATTATTATGCGGTCTCTTGGCTATTTTTCCACAGCCGACTCGCTAGTCGCCAATAATTTAGTGCTGGCCATTTATCGCCACATTACCAACCCAGAAGCCAGGCAATACCTTTTGCGTCAAGCTTTTGAGGAGGCCATTCACACGCATGCCTACCAATACTGTATTGAATCGCTAGGCATGGATGAGGGCGAAGTTTTTAATATGTACCGCGAAGTACCCTCCGTGGCAAAAAAAGCGGCTTGGAGCATCTCCCATACGCAGGGCTTTAACGACCCCAGCTTCCGCACCGGCACGCCAGAAACCGATCAGGAACTACTTCGCAATCTGATTGGATTTTACGTTATCACCGAAGGAATTTTCTTTTATTGCGGCTTTACGCAAATACTTTCCATGGGGCGCCGCAATAAAATGACCGGCGTAGCTGAACAGTTCCAATATATTTTGCGCGACGAATCTATGCACTTAAATTTTGGCATAGATGTTATTAATCAAATTAAATTAGAAAACCCACACCTGTGGACCGAAGATTTTCAGGCAGAAGTAACACAAATGGTTTTGGAAGGTGCTGAACTGGAAATTGCCTACGCACGCGACACCATGCCGCGAGGGGTGCTCGGTATGAACGCTTCGATTATGGAAGAGTACCTGCACTTTATTGCCAATCGTCGCTTGGCGCAGCTGGGCTTAAAAGAAGCCTATGCCGGTGCGCAAAATCCATTCCCCTGGATGAGCGAAATTATGGATTTACGCAAAGAGAAAAATTTCTTCGAAACACGCGTTATTGAATATCAAACAGGTGGCGCGCTAAGCTGGTAATCAATAAAAAGTTATGCCGCCCGCATCGGCGGGCGGCATTGTAAATCAGGAGGCGTCACATCATGGCAAAACAGGGACAAAACGCAGATAAACATCCAATATCGAAAGATCGACGAAAAAATATCAGCAGTGAAGCTGACATCAATGAAGCCGTTCTTGCATTAAATTGCGCAATGTCTACCCTCAATCGCGCCGTTCAGCAATTACAGCAAAAACTTAATCGTTTTCAAACCGACCTCGCCGATCAGCAAGTGGATATACCTAAGACACTTCACTGACCCATAACACTATAAAAAAGGCAGCTCATGGAAGTCGAAACGCCAATACAGCGCCAAGGAATACCTTCGCACGCAAGCGTTGCTTTACCGAAAAAAATCAAACAACCGCTAGCGTTGGTAGACAGCCGCCATAAAAAACATCTGTTTCGATCGCTAAGGCATTTACGCGAAGATCTGCTCCGTAACAATGCCATTCTTATCGCTCCAAGTTCTTGGATTATTCGCCAGTGGGTCGACTTCTATTTTTATAGCGATGCTAAATATTTCACAGCACCAATCCCCGGCGACTATTCAACCAACCTTCTACACTGCTTAAAACGGCTTAAGTATTTTTGTTCCAACGCCGCAAGTGATGACCCGGCTCATTTTCCCACCGTCCATGAGCACCCGCTAGAACTCAGCCTGAGCTTCTTAAATGAGGCATTAGAGCACTTCGAGAGAATAAAGGTGAGCCCCCTATAAGCACAAATACCCAGCCCTGCGCGCACCTATTCTAATTGGCCTGCAAATTCACACCTTTCACCTATACTTGGGTAATTAATCCGTGGATGTAAAACAAACATGACTAAAGTTCTCGTCGTTGACGACGTCGAAGACAATATCGTACTGCTGACGTTTGAACTCGAAGACGAAGGCTTTGAGGTAATTGCTGCGCATAACGGCCGAGAGTGCCTAGAGCTGGTGCAGGAAGTGGTGCCCGATATCATACTCCTCGACATTCGTATGCCGGGGATAAGCGGGCTAGAGACACTGGAGCAGTTAAAAGCCGACGAGCGTACACGGGAAATCCCGGTGATTATGGTATCAGCCAATACCGGCGATAACAGTATTGTTCGAGCGCTCGATCTCGGTGCTCACGACTTTGTGTCCAAACCCATCGAATACCCCGTATTGTCAGCACGCATGCGTTCTGCGCTTAGGTTGGTAACCGCTCGCCGCGCCTTAGTAAAGGCCAACGAAGAGCTTGAAAGGCTGGCAACGCAAGACCCACTAACAGACAGCTATAACCGCCGCCACTTTTTTACCCTATCGGAAGCCGAGTTTTCTAAATCCCGCCGCCATGGCCGCCCACTGTCGGTGTTAATGATAGATGTGGACCTATTCAAAGCCATTAACGATACCTACGGCCACGCCTCCGGCGACACCGCCCTGCGCGTACTAACCGAATGCTGTCGATTGGCTACACGTGAGTCCGACGTATTGGGGCGTATCGGCGGGGAAGAGTTTGCGCTCGCCTGCCCAGACGCCGACCTCGAAGGCGCCTTCGCGCTGGCGGAACGTATTAGGCAAAGTTGCGAAGAACAAAAAATCAAAACCGAAGACGGTGAAGTCTTCTCCATCACCCTCAGCGTTGGCGTAACTACCATTGCCGACCAAGACCTTCGCTTTGACCAGTTGCTGCAACGTGCAGACAACCTGCTCTACCAGGCCAAAGCCATGGGCCGCAATCGCTCTGTAGCCTGCTAACGGCGCGCTATCACGCCCTAAAAAAGATTAGGGCGACAAGCTTGTAGGCTTTCGTCACGCAAACACTATGGTCAATGTCCTACAAAACCTCGGGAGACTTGCCACTATTCCCAAAGGGCCTAAATCAGCACAATACTCATCAACAAGGACGTACACACGGACGAGACAGGTGGCCAGGAAAGGTCAAAGGACGCGCACCAACCGCACTAACAAGGACGTACTCAAGGATGTGCAAGTGGCCAGGTAAGGTCAACGGATGCGCTTTAATCACATGATGTGATGCATAGGGAATCAGGGACGGTCAGGGATGATGTAAATCTGCTTACCACGGATGGGTAACGGGTTGTTTGTACGGGACTGGACTTGAATTTTAGACAGGACGTCGACCGCGTTTATTTTGCGGTAATTAACGCCCCAGCAATAGTAATATTGCTGGGGCGTTTCTCGTTTACTGTTCCATTTTTTCTGTTCTAATTATTTTATTGTTCTATTTATTGTTCTATTTGTTTTTTTATTATCCTATTTAGTACGCTAGGGTACCGCTATTCAATACTGGGGTTAATCCCCGCTTTCCCACATTTCTAATGCTAGGGCCTGCAAACCCGCCACCGATAACGCGTCGGTTATTTCACCACTTTTTACCATGGCAATGGCCTCTTTAATCGGCATTTTTTTTAGTGTTATATCCTCTGTTGCTTCCAACTGCTGTATACCCTGCGATAAATTACGGGCTACATACAGCTTCGCCACCTCATCGCTAACCGAGTTAGACTGGTGCAGCGTCATAAGCTCCCGCCACTGGCCCGCAAGCAAACCCGTCTCTTCCTCTAGCTCTCGCTTAGCCGCCTCCAGCATGCTTTCACCATAGGGTGCTCCACCTTCGGGAATTTCCCAAGTAAAACAATCCAGCGTATAACGACTCTGACGAACAAGCCAAGTGTTACCTTCCTCGTCAATCGGTATAACCCCCACCGCGCGATTTTTGAAATGCACAACACCGTAAATACCCGGCGTACCCGAAGGTGTTTGCACTTCCTCATGGGTAATTTTAATCCAGGGGTTTTCATACACCTCTTCAACACTTAGCTGTTTCCAGCCACCCACTTTATCTTTCGGCATAGTTTTCTCTTTGCGCACAGTTTTCTGTTTCGAGCTTAGCTTTCCCTTCGACCTGGTTTTCCCTTTCGACCTGGTTTTCGTTTCGGCAAAGCCCCTTCCGTTAATGGATGATAATTTCAACGTTGTCATTTTCGGGCGGTGAATCTGAATAGCGTATTTGCCCACTCTGATCACGCCATTTGTACATTTTTACTGGCGCTACCGGTATGTTCACTGGCGCTCTCGGTGGCGATTCAAGCCCCGCGCCCACACCAACCTCCGTTTGTGGCTCACGGCTTTGCGGTATCTCGCCGCTCATCACCTCACCGCTCATCACAAGCGCCATTAAATTTTGTACTTTGCTATTGGTCAGCAAGCCCGGTATATCGCGCTTTTCGATCATGGCCTTTACCTCTGGGTCGGCCACAATCGCCTGTAATCGAGGGTCGTCTCGCATTAAATCCAACCTATTTCGCGCCTCGGTATATCGCGCCGCGAGGTATAGGTCGCCTTCGCGTACGCCAGCCTCTCGGCCACCACTAGACGCTTCTACCCTAGCCATTTGGCGAACACCTTCCAGCGCTGGCAGGGTAATAACGTTTTGAAAAGCGGCAGACTCAATCAAACCATCAAGGTTCTCCGTGGCCATATAGTGCTGAATGTCGGAGTCTGAAAGAAACGCCTGTAACTGTTTCGACTGCCCTAGCGAATGTAAATCCTGTAGTGCTTTTTGAGGTTCACGGCTAAACGTTACCATTACCTCAGTTTGCAGTGGGTCTACCCCCGCAATTCCGGCTCCGGCACGGGTTACCTCCGCCATAAGCGCATTGGCCACAGACACGACCGCAGGCTTTTTTATTTCCATGCTTTGGTTGCTTGCCCCAACGGGCTCTGCTTGCAGGCTTACCGCTGCCTGTAAAAGCGAAAAAGTCCAGATGAAAACCAGCCCCGAAACAATACCGGCACAGCCCCCCAAGCCAGCCCCCCACCAGTGCTGCGGAGCAACCGAAGACAACCATTTACGCAATACCCAGTTGGGCAACTCTGCTACGGTTAAATACAGCAACGCATACAGGCTAAAAAACGCCGTGCTGTAGCTCGCAAACAGGCTCCAGCCACGCTCCAGCAATAGGTTGCTAATAGTGGGAGCCCAAAGGTAACAACCCACGTAAGCGACAACGAGAGCTGCAAGTGTAAATAAACCCCGCCATAACCCCCGGCGATAACCGCGATAAAGGCTGTAGGCAACCCAGATAATAAACATGGGCGTAACGATAGATGTAACTGTGGATGTAACGTTGGATGTAACACCAGCCATATCAGCGGCCATATTCACTCACTCCTTCAATTTACTCCGCCCGCGCTATAGCGCTAGCCTCAAAGCCATTTAGGGCACCGCTAATAATGAATATTAGCCTCTACAGGGGCTGGCAAGCGTTAGTGCAAGGCGGCCTTGCCAAGCAAATCAACAGCGCATAAGGCTTGCCAGACCGAGCGCTTTATTCACTAGCCGATAGTCAGGCGCAATTACGCTTTTATTGCGGCTATATGCTATATTTCGCGCTTACTCTTTCCAGGGTTTTCTGGGACGGTATAGCAAGCTGACACCTAGCCTGCACGGACGCCGACACTGAGCAAAAACACAAAAACACGTACAGTGCTTTTTGCTTACTCCGCTAGCTTACTAGCATACGTAAAACGCCTTTCAGCTAAAATACACGTGTCCACAGAGCGGACCACACCGGAACCAGCCCAAACCCCTAGCACCCAACTATCGATTGTACGGAAATACCTTTATGCCGCATACCGAGCGCCCATTATTGGGTACCGAATCTTTACAAGATTTATCCTACTCAAGTGAATTCATTCACCGCCACATAGGCCCCGATACGGCTCAGTCTGTTGGTATGCTCAAACTTCTGGGGCTTAACAGCCTAGATGCATTAATTGATCAAACGGTACCCGAAGCCATTCGCGCCGAAACCACCACCCAGCTTTCGGCGCCGGTTTCAGAACAACAGGCCCTGGCAGAGCTGAAAACAATAGCCAGCCAGAACCAGCTCTTTAAAAACTATATTGGCCTCGGTTATCACAGTACGTATGTGCCCACCGTCATTCAGCGCAACGTATTGGAAAACCCCGGCTGGTACACGGCCTACACGCCCTACCAACCCGAAATTGCCCAGGGGCGCCTGGAAGGCCTACTGAACTTCCAACAAATGATTACCGAACTAACCGGTATGGAACTCGCCAACGCCTCCATGCTCGATGAAGCAACAGCCGCTGCCGAAGCCATGGCAATGGCCAAGCGTGTGGCACGCAAGAATAAATCGGACACCTTTTTTGTAGACCAAAACTGCCTGCCACAAACGCTAGCGGTATTACGCACACGTGCAGAACATTTCGGCTTCGATATTATTGTCGGCAACCCCAATACCGACCTAGAAAATCACAATTATTTCGGCGCGTTGCTGCAAAACCCCGGTGCCGACGGCGCCCTACTAGAGCTTCAACCGCTCATCGACGCTATCCACCAAAAAGATGCGCTGGCCATTATTGCCGCCGACATTATGAGCCTGGTATTGCTGGACCCACCCGGAAAAAAAGGTGCCGATATTGTTATAGGTTGCAATCAGCGTTTTGGTATTCCCATGGGCTTTGGCGGCCCACACGCGGCCTTTTTTGCGTTTAAAGAAAAGCACAAACGCTCAACGCCCGGACGTATCATTGGTGTATCCGTTGATACCCGAGGCAAGCAAGCACTGCGCATGGCTATGCAAACCCGTGAGCAACATATTCGCCGAGAGAAAGCCAACTCCAACATATGCACGTCGCAGGTTTTACTGGCCGTTATGAGCGCGTTCTATGCTATGTACCACGGCGGCGACGGCATACAACGTATCGCCAAACGCATTCACCTACTCACCAAAATACTGGCCCAAGGGCTTACCAGCCTTAATTTTAAAATTCGCCACCAGCACTTCTTCGACACCCTGTGTGTTGAAGTAGGGGACCAACAAAAAGCGCTGTATACCCGCGCCCTAAGCGCCCAGGTTAATTTACGCAAAGTGGGTAAAAATGCATTGGGCATTAGCCTAAGTGAATGCACAACCGCCGCCGACATACAGCAATTACTGGAAATTTTTGCCGGAGATGAATCGCCCTTAGATTTCCCCAACCTGGAAAAAAAGGCGCACGCCGCAAACGCCATTCCCACAGAACAATTACGCACACAAAAAGCGCTGCAACATACAATATTCAGCCAATATCAATCTGAAACCGACATGCTGCGCTATTTAAAACGGCTAGAGGCAAAAGACATTGCCCTTAACCATGCCATGATTCCGCTTGGCTCGTGCACCATGAAGCTAAATGCCACCTCAGAAATGATACCGGTAACCTGGCCCGAATTTGGGCAAATGCACCCCTTCGCTCCCATCGACCAAGCGCAGGGCTACACGCAGCTTTTTGAACAGCTGCAAAATATGCTGAAAATTTGCACCGGCTACGACGCCATAAGCCTTCAACCCAATGCCGGTTCGCAGGGAGAATATGCAGGCTTAGTCGCCATTAAAAAATACTTTGAAGCCAAGGGCGAACAACAGCGAAATATTTGCCTTATTCCCCAATCGGCACACGGTACCAACCCCGCCTCCGCACAAATGGCCTCGTTAAAAGTAGTTGTAACCCAATGCGACGAACAGGGTAATGTAGATGTAGACGATGTAAAAACCAAAATCGAACAACACGGCGATAGCATTGCCGCGATTATGATTACCTACCCCTCAACCCATGGCGTATTTGAAGAAAACATTAAAGAAATCTGCAGCTTAATTCATGCGGTGGGTGGCCAAGTGTATATCGACGGAGCCAACATGAACGCACTCGTTGGCTTGGCTGCGCCAGGGGAATTTGGTGGTGATGTGTCCCACCTTAATTTACACAAAACATTTTGTATTCCGCACGGCGGCGGCGGCCCCGGTATGGGCCCTATCGGCGTTAAGGCGCACCTCGCACCTTACCTTGCCTCTCACCCCCTACAAGACATTGCAGGCACTAACCGCGAAAACGGCACCATTTCCGCTGCGCCCTGGGGCTCGGCCAGCATATTACCCATTAGCTGGATGTACATTCGTATGATGGGCGGTACCGGTGTACGTGAAGCAACGCGCTACGCCATTCTCAACGCTAACTATATTGCCAAGCGGTTAGCTAACCACTACCCCATTTTATACACCGGTAAAAACGGCTTCGTTGCCCACGAATGCCTTTTGGATTTACGCCCCCTAAAAGATGCCAGTGGCATTACCGAAGAAGACATTGCCAAGCGCCTGATGGACTTTGGCTTTCACGCCCCTACCATGTCTTTCCCGGTAAGCGGCACCTTAATGATAGAACCGACCGAATCGGAGAGTAAGCCCGAACTCGACCGCTTCTGCGACGCCATGATCTGTATTCGCGAAGAAGCCGAAAAAGTGCAGTCGGGTGAATTGCCAAGAGAAAACAACCCGCTGTGCAACGCACCCCACACCCTAGACGACATACTAGATGAAAACTGGCAACACCCCTACAGCCGAGAACAAGCCTCGCGCCCACTATCCTATTTAAAAAGTAATAAAGTATGGCCCACGGTTAACCGCATCGATAACGTTTTCGGTGACCGTAACTTGATCTGTAGCTGCCCGTCTATTGAAAGCTATGAAGAGGGGAGTGACGACTGATAATGGTTATTCTGGTGGGGAACCGGTCTAATCTAGTGGGGAACTGACAAATCTAGTTGGGGAGCCGCACCTCAAACCTGTAAATGACAAACTATTGGTCATTAGAAAGTTTTTGTGTGCGCTGCCTGTACGCGAACAGCTCAACACTCACCGAACAAGCCCCAACAAAAGCATGAATCTGGCTAGCTTTTGCTGAAGCAATATTCAACGGCTTCTTAGAGAGGTTTACTTCAGCCGATTTCATCGCAGTGTGGCCACTTTACTTCGGCTCACGGATAAACCCGTTGTATACTTTTTCTAACGCGCTCAAAGCACTCATGCAGTTTCTGCTCAAACTCACCGTCACAAACTTGCTTCGATTGCCTGTGTCTCCAACTTCATTCGCTATGAAAACTTTTTGCACTGGGGTAGGTGGTTTTGTTCATGTCTGTTAATTCGTGACTAATGGCTAAATGCCGAATGTAGGGCCGGACCCGAATGGCACGAAAAGTCACTTAGTGTACTTAAACGCTTGTTCTTTTTTACGCACAGATCCTGGCGATACCCCCATTGTGCGTTTAAACGCGCGAGAAAAAGCCGCCTCAGATTGATAACCCAGTTGACCCGCCAATTCACCGAGGCTAATCGCGCCTTCTTGCAGCCGGCTACGTGCAATGAGCATTCGCCAGCGCGTTAAATATTGTATTACGGGTTCGCCGACGAAAGCGGTGAATCTGGCAGCCAGCCCGGAGCGGGACAAGCCGACATCTTTGGCGAGGTTTGCAATGGTCCAATTTTTTTCGGGCTGACGATGAATCGCGGCTAGCGCACGACCCACCTGTTTATCTTTGAGTGCAGCTAGCCAGCCTTTGCTAGCTTCGGGTGCGGTATCGATCCAAGTACGAATTGCCTGAATTACGAGAATATCCGCTAGGTTGGACATTATGGTTTGCCCACCCGGTTTTTGATCATGTGCCTCTCGGGCGATAAAGCGCAGGGTCTGTTGAAGCCAGTTATCGATCTCGTTATCCCAGCTGTCAATATGAAGCACTTCGGGCAATTGAGTAATCAGTTGTTGGCCGGATACGTGATCAAAGCTCATTACACAGCAGGTTAATTTTGTTTTCGTGCCGCCACCACCGTATTCCAACACTTCATATCGTTCGCTAATTTGCTGTACGGGTAAATCAAAAAAACTCTTCACTTCGGAACCGAGCTCATCCATTAAGCGGTGTCCAAGGCCGTGGGGCACCAAGGCCAAACTACCCTGTCGCATTAAAATGGGCTCGCGGTCCCCCAACTGCAACCAACATTGCCCTTGCGTGATGATGTGGAACATCATCATTCCCGGCAGCACGGGCATTTCCATACCCCAAGGGGCACTCAAATCTGAGAGAGCATAAAGGCTGCCATTTAGCCGCAATTGGTAAAGGGTTTCACCAAGCGGGTCGGAAAAACGGGGAAATTCTCTCTGATATTTCTTCATCGTGCGATTTTGTCACCTTATTTTCTAATAACCCAATAAATATGGACGATATGCAATTATAAATGGATTTTTAGGCATTAATAATCCAACCCTATGCCTTCATAGTACACCCCTACACACAATAAGTACCCCTAAACAGCAATGAGAGGAAAAGACTATGAAAGAGAAACCCATATTAATCATTGGCAACACCGGTAAAACGGGCGTGCGTATTCAGCAGCGCTTAGAAAAACTAGGTTACCCAACACGGGGCGCGTCGCGTTCTAGCACGCCTCGCTTTGATTGGAATGAACCGGCGACATGGCAGGGTGTTTTGTCTGGAGTGTCCCGTGCCTACGTTTCATTCCATCCTGATTTAGCTATTCCTGCTGCGGAAAAAATTATTTATGGATTTGTAACAGCAGCCAGAGACGCTGGCGTAGAGCATCTGGTGCTACTTTCCGGTCGTGGCGAGGAGGGCGCTATTCGAGCGGAAAACGTGGTTAAAGCAAGCGGCTTGAGCTGGAATATTGTGCGTGCTAGTTGGTTTGCGCAAAATTTTAGTGAAGGTTTTATGTTAGAGGGCATTCTCAATGGTGAATTGGTGTTACCGGAGTGCCGTGTACGCGAGCCTTTTATTGATGTCGATGACATAGCCGACGTCGCCGTTGCCGCGCTGACGAAAACGAATTTGCGCAATAAATTGTTTGAAGTTACCGGCCCGCGGTCTATAACTTTCGAAGAATGTATTCTCGCTATTAACGCAGCCGTTAGTTCAATTGATTGCCGAACGATTCAATACATACCTGTGCCAATCGAAGACTATATCGACGCGTTGAAATCGCAAGGCTTTCCTGAAGACTTTCAATGGTTAGTGCGCGAGCTATTTACAGTGGTGTTTGATGGCAGAAACACGCCGGTAGTGAATGGTGTGGAAGAAGCATTGGGTCGACCCGCTACAGACTTTAATGACTATGTAAAAAAAGCTTTGGCGGCGGGTGCTTGGGCACCACAGGTACAAGTAAGTAACGCTTAGTTGGTATCTTTAATTTCTTATCTTAGAGCCTTAATAAACCAAGCCTATTGTTCTAGCGATGTAAGGAATTAACTGACATCGCGATTAAAAATAAGGAGTTGTCGCAATGATACTGGGCGTTATTTTTGAAAGACTATTATTTCTTGCAACATTTTTGTGCTCTCTAACGGCAGGATTTCTTTTTGCTTTTTCGGTGGTTGTAATGCCAGGTTTAAAGCGACTTAATAACCGGGAGTTTATTCGTGCATTTCAAGTGATTGATGGCGTGATACAAAATAACCAGCCGCTATTCATCGTCGTTTGGGTGGGGTCTATTGTTGCGCTGTTGGCGTCGTTTTTACTGAGCCTTAGCGTATTGGAGGGCGGCGTGAACTTGCAGCTAATGTTTGCAACGCTTGTCTATATTTTCGGTGTCCAATTGCCCACTTTTATCATTAATGTGCCGTTGAACAACAAACTTCAATCTTTGCGTGTTGATGCTTTGGATGATTCTGCGGGATTAAAAGCACGCAATGAATTCGAGCCGAGCTGGAATAAATGGAATAGCTTTAGGTCAATTCTCTCAATTTTAGTGTCGCTTCTATTGATCTCTTTGTGAATTAAAATTTCAGGAGGGGCAAAGCTGGCTATCGGTTGTGCTGAGCTCAATAACCATGAGCTCAATAACCATGAGCTCAATAACCATGAGCTCAATAGGACACCCACTCGCCATTGGTTACGAAATCAAGTTGACTGTAACTGCAAATTTGAAATCAGCAAAAGCCCATGTAGATATGAACCTAAAAAATGGGCTATTTACTCCCAGCTTAAACCGCGCGCTAGAAAAAATAGATCTAGCTAACTGAATAATATGGGCGAAAACGTAAGTACGATCAATAGGGTCAACGATCAACGGGGTCAGAGACATTGATCGTTTTCCAATGATCTATTTTTTTGTCATATCGTGTTCTTGAGTTAGTTCTATATTCTGCTTTCGGCCAATAGAGGACGTTGGAAATTCAATGACCCTGAACCGAATGGCACCTACTTATGCTCTAAAACCAGCAGCCATAGGGCTCAGCGACTCATTTTTTGAATGAAAGACTTTGCTCTACATACCTCTGTCCTGCGGAAACAACCAAAAAACAACTAAGCATCATTATTGTCAGTAACACTTGATGGGCTTGAACCACCCATACTTACTGAGATTAAGGTCTTAAGTAAGTGCCATTCGACCCTGAACCCTTTGGTCTGTTCATTAAGGCTAAATATATGTGCTGTGGCAGAACGCTAATGGAAATGTTGCTTGATGGAAAAATGAATTGGGTTGAGAAGAATTTAGCTCAGACGTGACCTGACATTTACCCGCTATTCGGAGCGGCAAATTTCAGGTTAAGTCTGAGCTACTAAAAAAAATAGCTCAGTTCTACGCTGACAGCCACCCTCTAAATTAACTGGGAACTGAAAGATCAAATCTGAGCCACGATAAATAAAGTCGATTGGGATTGCCTTCTTATCTGTGACCTTTAGTTAACAACGTTGATTTCCATTATAGTTCCATTTGATTTGCAATCCATTTCCGGATCGTCAAATTCCGGCTCATAATCACAAGCTTCTACGCGAATGGAATAAGTCCCGGTTTCAAGATTTCTAAATGTGTGATCAGAATCATAACCAGTTAAGTATTTGGTAGTAGATCCACCGCCATGACGTCGGTACGTTATTGCTGGCCAAATATAAGTGCTGTCCATTGGCCATCCAACCCGAAAAGTTCCCATATTGCTATAGTGTTTGACTGTTTTGCCCTTCCAAACATTGGGGAATTTGTAAACAGGCTTATCAAGCCAATCATTATAGAATAAACCTACACCACCAGAATATTTCCAATCACTTGTGCTGGTACTGCTAGCCGAAAACGTTCGAAGCCTAAAATAAATGTTAGCTCTGACTGAGCCTGCAGGGAAAAGGGAGTCAGGTAAGCCGGATACAGACGATTGAAGGATAGCATTTAAGTTTATATTGGTACTTTTAATGCCTGAAGCAAATTTTCCTACGGTGGTCCAGCCGTTCATCGAACCGTTTACTTGAAGGTTATATTCAAGTGCAACCGAGCCATCTGAATGCGTCCATGAAACACCTACAGAGTCATTTCGGTCATAAAAATTCCATGCAAGTACCTGGGAGTTAACAAGTCCACTATTCAAGGGAACACTATTGCCAGCTAGTTTTAAACCGCTGGCCGGATCACAAACTCTTGTGGAAGTAGTAACGGACTCTAAGAAAGGGATGCTGCCTGTGCATCCAAGCCAAACGTCTTCTGTTTTTGGTACATATTGGTAATTCCCTCCATATTCAACGCAATCGCCATTTGAAATACTAAATACATCAGAGAGATACTTCCGGGTATTTGTTGTTCTACTAACATAGTCAGAAAGTGGGTAAGTTTCTAATTCACGCTCTGGGCACGCATTTTCTATGAATAACCATATAGTAGCGTCACAATTTACAGTGCCTTCATAGTATTTTGTTGTTGTATAAACATTTGGGCAGTCTGCCGCTCCGTACGCCGTTGCAGATAACATTAAGCCAGCAAGTACATAACTGTGATATTTCAATATTTTTTTCAACATCTATAGTGCTCCTTTACTAAAAGTTGAGATGGTGATTATGCTTGGAATAAAATAATATCGTAATTCAGAGTGCGAACTCAACTACTACTGCCGTACCGTGATGATTTAGTATAAAAGCATTTGAGGTACTGCCGATGTCCGCGTGGGGTTTATATCGCCGTTTTTCAAAGCAACCACATTAACGCCTCGACAGCTACAGTAATATCCAAATCTTGCTGCCGTGCCTTGATGGTTTGGGAAAGATCTAGCAGTTTTTTCCGCAAAGCCTCTAACAATATTTTTCGTAACAGGCCCCAATGAAACAGAATAAACCCGCTTTGGCGCACAAAAAATAGTTTTATGTGCGCCAATTTATTCACGCTCAAATATGTGATTCTGTTAACGAGCTAACCAATGTTAGCATAGCTTGGTTACCGGCGGTTTTGATGGGGCGCAAAGCGTTTTGGGTTTGGTGAAAACAATGTAGGACACCCACACTAACACTTGAACCCAACAAAAAATCACTGTACATTATCCCAGTAGCCAGAAACTCAAGGAATGAGCCATGCCCCGCCCAAGGAAGCAACAAATCTCCCTAGATGCTACCCCCTACTACCATTGTACCTCTCGCTGCGTACGCAGGGCCTTTCTCTGTGGTCTGGATTCCTTAATCGGTAAAAATTACGAATACCGCCGTCAATGGGTTGAAGACCGTATTCTATTTTTGGGGGAGGTTTTCTGCATTGACGTGTGTGCCTACGCCGTAATGAGTAACCACCATCATGTGGTATTACACATCAATATGGCACAAGCCCATAATTTAAGTGACTTAGAGGTATGCGAACGTTGGCACAAGCTTTACAAGGGCACCCTATTAACTCAGAAGTTCGTAAAAAGTGAACCGCTCGACGAGGCCCAATGGCTTGCCGTTAAGGAAAAACTGGACCACTGGCGGCTTGAACTAGCCAATATCAGCCGCTGGATGTGGGCCTTAAACGAACCCATTGCCCGTATGGTAAACGCCGAAGACCAATGTACAGGACGCTTTTGGACAGGTTTTTGCTCCTGCAAAACCTGCATTTCCAACATCCATGTTGGTCAGCGCCGATTTAAATCACAAGCCTTACTCGATGAAAAAGCACTGGCCGCCTGTATGGCCTACGTGGATTTAAACCCCATTCGAGCCAAAATGGCCAAGACACCAGAAAGCTCTGACCACACCTCAATAAAACGCCGTATTGAAAACCAAGAGACTAATAACCCACAACCGTTAAAGCTCGCCGAATTTGTGGGAAACCCAAGAGAACCCATGCCCCAGGGTCTACCCTTTCACTTACAAGATTACGTACAGCTTGTAGACATTACCGGAAGGGCTATTCGTGAAGACAAACGTGGCTTTATCGACAACAACTTACCCCCCATTCTTGAGCGCCTCAATATCTCCAGCCGTAAATGGCTTATACTGACCACCCAGTTTGAATCCAAATTCAAAAGTTTGGTTGGCTGTAAGGAGAAGCTAATGCTTGCAGCAAAGGCATTAGGGCTGCAAAGAAGACCGGCTTACGCCAATTGTGAAGCAATATTCCACTAACACTTCCATTCAACATTAAATCCCGCCCTACTTTCTCCCCGAGAGGGGAACAATCTCGCTTTAAATTCCAGTAAACTCTATTTTTTAATGCCAAAACAGGCCCCCGTATTCAACGGGAAAAAGAACAACGCCTTTATCGAAAAACCTTCCAACAATTTGAGCATATCCCTCTTAAGATGGCTGTCTCATTAAGCTCGAAAGCTATGAAGATGGGGGTGGCGACTGATAATGGTTATTCTGGTGGGGAACCGGTCTAATCTAGTAGGGAACTGACAAATCTAATGGGGAGCCGCACCTCAAACCTGCAAATGACAAACTATTGGTCATTTGAAGGTTTTTGTGTGCGCTGCCTGTACACGAACAGCTCATGCTCTGGTCAACTAAAACCGGACACAATAATTTTATATTTAAAATACTTCCTAAAAATTAACGACAATGCCATGCTTATTCAAATAGAATCCAATCGCACTTTCAGAGGCTATAATCATAAGCGCTGGCAAACCCTCAACTTGCAATTCAGTAGATAAAAAACTCAATTGCCCTATATCGTCACCACTTGTCAAAGCTCCACAATTAGGCGGATGAGAATGCCACTCTCCGACATAAGTGACAATTCCCGCAGTCCTATTTTTACAATCATCAAGGATGCTTTCTGAATCATACGCTCCTCTAGTAAAACTAGACGGAGTCGACTCACTATTTTCAGGTGCAGGACAAGCGTTGACCAGTGTTATAGTTTTATCCTTCTGATCAACAATTCCAAAGATAATTCCCCCTGTTTCATTAGGTAGAGAATCGCTTCGAAAGGCAGTAATCTTTTTTAAAAATCCATCATCCCAAATAACTTCCCAGTTATTAAGAAATATTGAACGACAAGGGAACACAGGAATGTCGTAAAAAGATATTGCTCCTGAGTTATCGTGGTAATCCCAAACACAAATTTTTGCTTCGTTACACGACGATTTTTTCCTTATTTGACGAGCTAACGTAGCTGCATGAATATGTACAAGTTCATTCGATAACGACAGCGTTACTTCGCGACAGTCAGCCCCAACCCAATGGCGTCCAACATGGCCTGATAAATGCTCTTCTCCCCAATCTTCATTTAGAATGGCGCGATAGTATTGTGCTTCCAAACTATTACAGCGTATCTCTCTATGCTTATCTTCAAGCAGCATTACAGATGCTGAACCCGAAGGCGTAATAAATGCACTGACTGTTCGTGGGAAACTATCGCTACGCGAAACAACTCTAGGAACATGCAATGTTGTTGTAACATCAACGAGAAAATGAGACTTTTCGATTTTATCATTTAGCACTTTGTCTTCAGACAAAATGCTAGTTACGAATGCTTTAGATTGTGAGTTAACTTTTTCTGAATGAATACTATTGACCAACGAATTGACCACAACTGCTTTTGGAAAACCGACCGCAGAGTTCGAAGAGATATGCCTCACGAGATTGTGAGCCTGAATTGTGTCATCATCAACATATGCCCATTCCCCCCAACATTCCCTTCCCCATATTTCAGCCAACATTCCTCCAAGCGCACCTGCTCCAGCAATAATACCTGCTGGGCCGCCGTCATCTGGAGTAATATCAGAATACTGCCTAATCTCCTCTTCATTTGGGTAACATTTGACATTCACAGGAAATATTGAAACCGACTTCCACTGATCACTTTCACTTCCCCCCATAACATCCCTATACCATTTATTCTCCTCTTTAGCCTTAAACAATACAGAAAGGCTTTGACCCAATATGCCAATACCAGCGTCAACCATAAACCCCTGAACTTCTAGCTTCTGAACAATGCCTAGCCGAGATCTTGGAATACCAAGTAGAACCAGAACGAACTCCTTGCTACCTTGCTCTTTTACTTGAAGCCCCTTGTCAGTAACATGCTTTAAAACAGTTTCTTTCAAAGGTTGAACGACACTGCTCCCCCTTCGGCTCAAAAGGTCTTCTAGCCCTCCCAAAGTAAACGGATATTCCTCAATTGGCCCATTCTCTATTGCATCCAAAACAACTGAAACCGAAAGGCAGTAGGGTGCTTCTTTTTTCAAAGAATCAGTATATGAGCCAATTAGAGTTTGCGTTTTTACGCCCTCGAAATTGACACCTTGAAAAACCAACTCTTTCTCTAGGCTATCTTCTGATAGGATCAATAGGACACCCACTCTCCATTGACATCATACCGAACATCCCCTACGATTAATGACTGTATTTATACACAGTTACGGTAACCCTATGACGACAGCACGGAAGCATCAAGTCTCCATCAGTGACACACCCTATTATCACGTTATGTCCCGCTGTGTTCGTCGCTCCTACCTGTGTGGTACAGATATTCATACCGGGCAATGCTACGAACACCGGCGCGAATGGATTGCAGAGCGTATTCGCTTACTCTCCACCATTTTTGCTATCGATATCTGCAGTTACGCCGTAATGAGTAACCATTACCATATCGTAATCAAAATTGATGCCCAAGCACCGCAAAGCTGGAGCTTTGACGAAGTCATTCAGCGCTGGCTATGCTTGTACAAAGGCCCTTTTTTGGTACAAAAATATCAAAAAGGCGAAACCCTCGATACCGCAGAACAACGCGTACTCGAAGATACTGTAGAAGATTGGCGTACACGCCTTGGCAGCTTAAGCGCGTTTATGCAGCAACTAAATCAAGTCATCGCACGCCAAGCGAACCAAGAAGAACGCTGCACTGGCCGATTCTGGGAGGGGCGATTTAAATCTCAAGCCTTATTGACCGAGGAGGCTCTGTTAACCGCTATGGCCTACGTGGATTTAAACCCCATACGCGCAAAAATGGCCGAGTCACCCGAAACTTCTGAACACACCAGCGTTCAAGAGCGAATAAACCCTCGCTTTGAACTGAAACAAGCTTTAACCCACAATCCGGATATCAACCCTCATCACTTCAGCCGCTTTCCCGTTAAAAAATTAGCTGTTTTTGAGGGGAATATTCGGTCTGATATACAACACGGCGTATTATTCGATATCAAAGATTACCTCACGTTAGTGGATACGACTGGCCGTATTCAGCGTAAAGATAAGCGCGGTTACATCGCCAATGAATCTCTACCCATTCTGCAACGGCTAGGCATTGACGCTGACGACTGGGTGGATAACACACAGAAATTTGAAGCGATCTTCTATAAAAAATTCCATTATAGGCGGCGAGATAAAAACGTCGCTTAGTCCTTTAATAAACTCACTGCAATTAAAACGGGTTCACGCTAGCCAGGCTCTGCCGATGGTTTAATCAGCGTGATTCGTGCTCGTACGCGCCACTCTTCCAGTATTTACAGTTATTACCTTAGGATTTTGATCTTACGTGTTTCGCCCAATGGGTTTTTCGCAACTTTTCTATGAGTGCGTGTCCCCTCTAAATCACTAAATCACGGTCAGCAAAAACATTCTACAAATGCTTATCCAAAAACGTCTCTACCTCCTGAAAATATTTTTTCCGGTAAGAATACTTACTGATAGAATGATCTCCATCTTTAAAGCGTATGCTGTATACGTTCTTGTTACTTTTTTTCAATTTTTTATAGAGTCTATTTGATTGCGCTACTGGCACCTCCACATCCTTAATTCCGTGTATAATGAGAACCGGCTGGGTAATTTTTTCAGTGAGGTTCACAGGGGAGGAATCATGTAGTTCTTTCCGATTTGACCAACGACCACCGAAGAACATATTCACGAACTTACTACTGTAGCCATATACAAACATATTATGAGTTGACCAATCGACAAGATCAGTAATACCCGCCACACTAATACCGCACTTATATAATTCCGGTTTATTTGCCATAGCCATCAGCGCAGAGTAGCCCCCAAAACCTTTACCCATAATACACACCCTGCTTGCGTCAACATTCTGAGTTTGAATTAACCAACGGGTTGCATCTTCGATATCATGCTGTATCGACACATTGTAGTTATGCTTGGCTTTTAATAAAAAGTCTATTCCGTAACCAGATGAACCTCGATAGTTTACTTGTAACACCGTGAATCCGCGGTCCGCCAAAAATGCTGGCATCAAATCGAAAGTTTCCCTGTCTTTTCCAAATGGGCTAGCATGAGGAATAACTACAACCGATGAAGACGAAGTGCTGTCTGCATTAGTCGGACTAGTTACAAAAACCTCCAGATCAAGGTCGTCACGAGCTTTAATTTGATGGCGCTTTCGCTCCGACGTTTTCGCCTCCATAAGCTCAGGGTACGAGCTTCCTATATAGCTTAGGGCTTTAGTTTTTCGGTCCCCCAAAAAAAACGCGCCCGGGGACTCGGGTGTTGAGTGAAAAACAACATATTTGGTCTCATCTCGGCTGACGCTTACAATAGCATTCGATCCTGGCAATGCTGTGTCTATCATTTTTTTAAGGGACGCATATGACTTATCCCAGTAGGTAGCACTAAAACCATCATAGCTATGATAAATACCCACAGGCCTTCCATCTTTTGGAGAAGTAATTAAGCTACCATCCAAATCATAACGATCATGCGCAGCGAGCAAGGCGAATTGATGCTCATCCTTAGACATATCAATAGTGTACACTGCAGTGCGATTCTCGTGGAGACCGCTGACATACATAATCGGCTTCCCCGGGTCAAACCCAAGAGGGTAGATAAATTTCGGATGAGAGTCGACTGTTTCATACCCCACCATAGAGTAGCTCCACACCAGTGATTGCGCTGGATTATTGTAGTCACGATAGTAGATGCGCCGTAAATCCCTGTCATAGTTGACAGCTGCAAAATATCGTCCGGTAACATCACTGACTAAATCGGTTCTGAATCCTGGGTAGGAAATGACTTTCTCGTAAGATACGCCAAATTTCTTTTTGGTCTTCCCTAAACGTTTGCTGTCAATGTTATATTTATAAACCGACGGATCTCCTACTCTGGAAAATAAAATATGATCAGGGTCTGTGTCCAGCCAATTAACTATTTGGCGTACCGGGTAGAGTGCGTGCTCAGGCGGGATCATTCGTTCAACCATTTCTCCAGCATAATGCCCGATATAAAGTTGTTTAGAATACGTGTTATATTTTTTGTTTCGGGAAGCAACACGAGTACCTTGGATAAAATGCTCATCGTCAATCCACTTGCTCCAGGTTAAATACCAACTATCATCCGTATCTTTTAGAATGACATTGAATTTTTTTTTGTCAATCTCATAACTGACTAGGCTGGAGATATCATTCTCCCCTCGATTTGCCAACAGTTTTGTTCCCTCTGGTGAAATTCTGACGTTTGACCACGCAGGCTCTCGGACAAAATTTTCAATAGGCGTTTTTCCATCAACGGACGAATAACAATCCAAGGGGATAAAAAAGCTAAGCAGGATGATATCAACTAGCATCTTCATATAAATTTCATACTTTTTAGTCATGTGGATTAAAGTTCTATAGTTGAATTGAAAATAAAATTTGACAACACCTAAAATAAAATTGAAAATTTCGCAGTAGATTTCAACCACAATTTTTCACAAGAAAACGCTAATAGCCTTGGCCAATATGGATTCCAAGGAAGGGGTTCTGTAGATAGATTAAAAGCACTAAAACCTCCTCATATCTTATCAGCCAATAAATTTTTGGGTAACCTTTTTTTGAGGGGACAGGCCATACATTTGACGTTCAACCCCAACCTTATAATCAACCGATTACTGGTTTCCCGACGCCGTAACTGCCTGCCCTGATCTAATGACACAGAACACATTGATAACACTAATATAGTGGACAGCCACGTTAAAGAAGCCACTAGGCACCCTTTTATAGCTGTGTGGGCCACTGGCGGAATAGAGTACCCCGATTTGACCGCACTCGGTAACCCACCGCCAAAACGCTATCTAAATTGTATTGGTTCAGCAGCCGTTCCCGGTCCCACGCACCTTCTAGGGCAACTGTCCGACTCTTTACACGGAATAGCCGGATAGCGGCTCCTGGCTCCAGCTCACCGTCACTATAGATATTATTAATGTGCTCTCTAATGGTCTTAGGCGGCTTTTCGTACAACCCAGCCAAATGTTGTTGCGTAAGCCATAGGCTTTCATCAACCATTTTAATTGCAGCTGCATGTGACCATCGGGGCTGGTAAAAAAAGGCTATGGGCAATGTGCTCTTCATGCGACCAGCTCGCCGTTAGTAGGGGTTAACCATGGCTCTTTGTTAGTCATCGCTGGGCCTTGGGTTGGCTTGTTTAAATGCGGCGAAATCGACAATATTTGAGCCGGTGACCTTTGTGGCGTTTTTGCTTGGCGCAGGGTTTAGCGGCTTGGCTGTTGTTGCTATTTGAGGGGCTGTGGCGAGCTTATCTAGCAGTGTAAACATTTCTTCGTGGGGCATAATCCACGTGTTTTGGGCTTTCACTTTACAGGGGCGCTCGGCCATGCTGGCCGACACCGATGGTGGGTACAGGTTGGGTACAAGTAACTCTTCGCTATGGAGCACATGCTCAATATCAGCCTTCAACTGGTTAAGGGTACCCAGTACCGAGCGGTCGGTTGTAGTGTCGCAGTAAAGGTGGGTATTTATGGCGGCGGCTGCGGTGTCTAGCTGCGTTTGGTTGGCGTTTAGTTTAAGCAAGGCGTTCATAAATACATCTTCAAAGCGCCATTGTAGGCTGGCGAAATCGGGCTTGGTTAAACAGGGAATAAACACCGGAAAGCGTGTGGCATTGTGTACCAGCAATACGCAGTTGCGGCGCTGCAGGGTAATTAGGTTAGCGTGCCAGTCGCCTAACGGCGAGGCTTGGTCGTTGCCCGCCACCGGCGCATTACTTTCGCTGGATGATGGCAGTAATCCGTTTTCCGCTAGCGGTAATTTGGCCCAGAGTTTTTTAGTGCAATGAATGGTAATCATAAGTGGTTTGTTCGTTGTACTGTTAAAAGCTGTTATTTTGTATAGCAGGGTTTTGTATAGCAAGGTTTAGTGCAATAGGGCCCTAGTAAGGGCTTTAGCCAGAGCCTTTTTGCATACGGTTTTACTTGCTTCTTTATGTACTGCGTTACTTCCCATTAACGCTCGTTATCCGCTTTATGTTGCGGCCCCATTCGGGTTTGAGCGATGAACATGTGTTTTTTTCACTGCTCTTTTTATGGAATAGATTAAGCCTAAACCTCTGCCGTTAAGCTGTTTAACATTACCTTGCTCTGTTCAACTCGCGTTGCTTGCCCTACTCCCAGAGCTTTTGAGAAGGTACGAGCACGGTTAACGCTGTTAAGCCTGTGATTTTGGTGTTTTTATTCTAATTCTTTTCGGCCGCCCCAACGCGCGTGCAATAGCGCGAAGCCCCCGCCAATGACGCATAAGCGCGCTGTTCAGCGCCGTATTATGCCAACAGCCGGGCTTGCCAAATAGCCTTTTCGCCGTGTTTTTGGCTAATGTGTCTATCTAGCCACCCTCTATGTGAATGTCCAGCCACCCTCGTGGGAAGATAACTAGGCGTACCAGCGTTGCGGTCGGAAGTTTTGGTTACGGCTCCAGAAAACGGGCGGAACCTAGGAGAATGGCCGAGGTAGCCACAAAGACTTATGGAGAAAGAACTACCTATGAAGCCTAAGCCTGCAACTAGATTGAATACTAGGCTCACCTAAATCATTGATTTTATTAGGGTACGGGTTAGCCGCTAGCGTTGTCGCTTTCACTAATAACCCCGTATCGGCAGACATAAAAAAAGCCGCTTAATGCGGCTTTTTTCGTATAACGAACCCTACATTTACTTCTTGCGTGGTATCAGGGATACGTTATAAACCTTGGCTTCTCGAGCCGCGTCAGCAATAGCGACGTAGCTAGAGGTTGAAGCATGTTCATGTGCCATAACCACTACACCGCCCTCTGGGCTTTCGGCGCTCTTCTGTGCAATCAATGACCGAACCGAACGAATATCGACGCGACGCTGATCGATGAAAATTTCATCGTTGGCGTTAATCTGCACCAGAATACTCTTACTTTCAGTTTCGGGTGGTGGCAGGTTATCGGTATTCTCTGGAACATTCACATCGAGAGACTTTTCTTTAATAAAGGAAGCCGTCACGATGAAGAAGATAAGCATGATAAACACCACGTCCAGCATTGGTGTCAAATCGATCTCAGCCTTGTCCTCGGCCGATTGTTTATGTTTTCTACGACTCACGTTAGATTCTCCAAAATCGAGTTAATATCGCTGCGAGCTTGGCTGCACGCGCTTGCTGCAACACAGCAATTGGCCGCCATCGGCGAAGAACGCATTCTACACGAACTTTTTGGCAACTGCCCCCCCTTTACAGATTAGGTTGATATAGGCCCAAATTTCGTTAATTTCAAATACGCTCGGTTAGGGGTAAGTGTAGCTGCTCTGGGCACGAATTGGGCTGTGCCAACCTAAAACCAACCCCTATCAGCCGTACACACCTCTTCTGGCGTAACCAGCTAATCTGCATTAAACGCTGAAAGTCGGAAAATGAAAAGAGGTCTGAGTTTCGCCCCAGGGAGGTTTCCACGGTTGTCTGTTCAAAATTATCGAATTTAAGCTTTACAAATTTCTTGCTGACGAAGTATCGACCCGCGATTTTGTCGTAACGCTGTTTAAGGCCATCGAGTAAATCAGGGAGGGATTTGGACAAATCACTGGCCGATTCCAAATCGGTTGGGAAGGTGCGCTCAATACTGATCGACTTTCTTTCTTGGCGCGGAGCGACTTCCGACTCATCAATACCTTTAGCCATACGAATGAATCGCTCAAACGAACCACCAAACTCACGCAACAGCCTATTAGTATCACAATTGCGAATATCTTGGCAGTTGTACAAACCGTACCTTGCCAGCTTGTCCGCCGTTACCTTGCCTACGCCGGGAAGACGCGAAAGCGATAAATTACCGACAAACGATTCAATATTTGCGGGTGAAACGGTAAATAGTCCATCGGGTTTATTCCAATCACTCGCGATTTTGGCAACAAATTTTACCGGTGCGATACCCGCAGAAACAGCTATACCCAGCTCCCGGGCAACCGTCTGGCGAATATCAGCGGCGATCAAGGTTGCACTACCTTTACATTGCTCACTGTTCGATACATCTATGTAGGCCTCATCAAGGGAAAGCGGTTCCATTTTTTCGCTATACCGAGAAAAGATATCGAGCATTTGGGCAGAGGCCTGCCGATACAATTCAAAATTAGGTTTTACAATGTGTAGGCTGGGGCAAAGCCTTTTTGCATAAGCAGAAGCCATTGCCGAGCGCACACCGTATTGCCGTGCCATATAATTACAGGTGGCAATAACTCCCCGCCCATTAGGATCTCCACCCACGGCAAGTGGAATATCCGCTAAATCGGGATTTTCCTTCATTTCTAGGGCCGCAAAAAAGCAATCGGCGTCAATATGAATGATTTTTTTCATTGTTTACGACTGTAGGGCAGCGATAAGAAGACTATACCGGCGATAAATATACCGTTTTAATAAGTTTACCACAGCGAAACTGTTTGCACATACAGTGGTATGTGCAGGGTGCTATCCCGCCTCCCCATATTTATGCGATAAAACTTTTTGGACTCTTTGCCGCTAAACCGTCGTGAATAGTGAAAAAATGATTTTTGCCCGATTTATTGAATTGAGTATCTATTCGCTGTAAGCAAATGCCTGCGGGCCCACCTATTAATGGATTTTAGCCTCTGCGCTACTTGGGAAGCCTTAATGTACGGTGTACGGCGGGCGGCGCAGCGAAAGGCTTATCGTCTTTCCAAATAGGCCAATGCTGCAATAAGGTTTGCTAAGCCGTGCCCTTTGGGGTTTTGTGTGCGGTTCATGCACGGCGGTAAAAATTTTCGCCAGGCCAACAGATTGTCTGTAAATTTTGTCTTGGGCACGAACCCCCACACAAAAACAGAGGCCATAAGCCATTAATTGCGGTGCCCTTACTTAAATATCGACTAAAACGGGTTTTCGATTGGTTTCGCACTCGCTTAGGCCATCGTTTTCTCGCTAAACCACTTATTACAACGATTTCGCCAACCCGTGTGCAAAAGCTCAGCGGGCTAACGCTTAAATCCATCGAGCGACGCCACATGAACACAAAAAACTTCACGGCATACCGCTCGTAAACATCTCGTTCACGGCCTTTAGCTTTATCAAAAAACGGTTTAATTTGTAAATACCAAAGCAAACTAAGCACATTGAAACAAAAAACGTCATTTACTCACTAAAATTAACGAAAATATCGGCCAGGAAGCAACAGAAAAACGTCTGATTATTTGTTTTTTACAAATTTTTTAGGAGCCTAAAACCACAAAAATATTCTCTTTTGGGGAGCCACAATTGCCGCTGCGTTGTTAACAGTTTTTTCCAAAAATTTTCGCCGTAAGTGCATTTTTTTTAGCTTCTTAGAAAAAATTGGGTTTTTTTTTAAAAAAACACTGGTAATTGTACGTAAATCGATGAAAAAACTTGAATTTTTCTTGTTATTTCGTAATGTAGTGCTACAACTTTCATTAGTACAACCAACAATAGGGTAAGGGTAATAATTATGGCCGCTAAAAAAGCAAAAGTGGTAGATCCTGTAGCCGCGCTCGAAAAGGAACTCGCTGCGCTTAAAGGCAAATTAGAAAAAGCACGCGCCGCTCAGCTCAAGTCTGCTGAAGCAACTGTTAAATCTGCCACAACCAAAGCCTCCGCCGCTGCGAAAAAAGCCTCTTCAGCTAAATCTAAAGTTGCTTCCATTCGCGCTAAAAAGAAATCTGCCGCACAATCCAAGCAACTTGCCGCAGCTCGTAAGGTAGCCAGTGCTGCCAACAACGTTGCCACCCAAGCAAAAGCTGAACTCAGCAGCGCCAAAGCTACTCTAGCGGCAGCTGCCAAAGCTGCTGCGCAGGCGAGCACTCTGGCAAAAGCAGTTGCCAAACAAGAAGCTTCTTACCTGAAGAAGGTTCAAGCAGCCGCGAAAGCCGCCGCCAAGAAAGAAGCCGCCGCCGCGAGCGTTGCTGCTCGCAAAGCCGCTATTCGTGAGAAAGCCGCTGCTAAAAAAGCCGCTGCCAAAGCTAAAATAGCAACCAAAAAAGCTGCTGCTAAGCTTAAAGCTGCTGCTAAAAAGGCTGCCGCCGCCGCTAAAGCTAAAGCAAAGAAGGCTGTAACCAAGGCGAAAGCGAAAAAAGCCGCACCTAAGAAGGCCGCCGCGAAAAAAGCCGCCCCTAAGAAGAAGGCTGCAGCCAAAAAACCGGCTGGTAAGCGAGGTCGTCCTGCGGCCAAAAAAGCGGCTCCGAAAAAAGCCGCTGGTAAGCGAGGTCGCCCTGCGGCCAAAAAAGCGGCTCCGAAAAAAGCCGCCGCTAAAAAAGCCGGTGTAAAGCGTCGTGGTCGTCCACCTAAGAAGTAAAGCTTCACGGACAACTAAAAACGGCGCCATTCGGCGCCGTTTTTTTATGTAGCAACAAAAGAACACCGCCAACAATTGATTTTTGCCTCTGCGCGGCCCGGCAAGCGTTGGTACAAGGTGGTTTGCGTAAAGGAAGTGGTTACCTGTCTAAGTAAATCAGCGCTGCAATAAGGCTGCCAAGGCCGTACACGCCTAAAGCCCCCAACACAGACTCTAAAAGCAGAAACACTAAGGCCGGGCTTTAAGCTTAACAGCGGGTTCTACACCTTCGGAAATTACGCAGTTAGCCCGATACTGTAGCTTACGCCCCGAAAGACTCCGCGCATCAAAATCCCAGTTAAACTCAGCTGCTTCTCCTTCATAAGCAATGGGTTCTACGTTATCGGGCGTTATCGGCTTCATTTGTATCATTAGTGCTGTTTTTTCTTTGTATTTTTCCAGGCAAAGGTGGCGAAACCGAACTTTCCTTTTTTCACTTTGTTCCGCTAGCCGCTGCTCCTCAGCCAGCCTAATTTGCTCCACTTCCTCTGCTGACAGTACTTCAATTACAACCGGCTTGGTGGTGAGGGTCTCTTTCGTTGTTCCGTCAACCATTTCATTGTATGAGCGACCATCAGCCTTACGACAACGAATGATAAAAATGGGCTTCCCCGGCTGACTCTGATCCAGATCCAAGCTACCCCGCAATATCTCTGTACACACATCCAATTTTTCGGCCGCCAGAGCCGATTCTTTTAAGTCTAGGTATAATTTGTGGTATTTAGTCGGAAGCCAAAGCCGAGATTCATCTAACGCGACTGCCGAACCCCCGATAAACCCAGAAAGCATGACCGCTCCACCGAATAGAATATTGCGACGTTGCATCATGAGCCCCTCGGTTAGAACGAATAAAAACAGACACTGAAAGGCATCGATGAGTTAAATCGATGCCTTCATCTCACGTTAATAATAGTGTAAGTAGGCGCGAAAGGGGGGAGAGCTTGGCCGCTCGCTTGCCCAGGGCTGTTAGACTAGCCTAGGGCAATCAACGTGTTGTAATCTAATTTTTCTCTCGGGGATATTGAAAGGCGGTCAAATTCGAAATTCCAGTGTACAAGTAGCCTAGCCAAGGCACGAGCCTGCTCGTCTAAACTTTTTAGTTCTTCTAGCGTACCTTTCGGCCCGGTATACAGTTTTACTTTTCGATGATTGGAAGCAAAGGCCTGATCGGGGTAGGACATACGATAAACTTCAAGCTTCCAACGCAGGTTGTGGACCATGTTGCGGTAGTACTCAAGCTTAGTGTTCACCGAAATTTTGTGTACATCTTCCAGTTCGCCAAACACGGTAAAATCGGTTCCAAACACCATAACCGATTTGCAATGAGGGTCGGCAACAATGGTTGCTGTTCTTTGATGATCGATAAGAATAGCCAAGTCGCCAAAAACTTCGCCTGGCGTAATGTAATTCACCACTTTGCGATCGCTTTCACCACTGCCGACAACTACCGCTAGCTGTCCCCTTAAAAGAAAGTAGAGCCACTGATCGTTTTGCCCCTGCTCCATCAACACTTCGCCGGGTCGGTATTCAATGACGCGCGAATAACTCATTAGCAAGTCGTACTGGTACTGATCCTGCTGTTTAATTGCTTTGTAGAAAGGAATAGAAGATAACAGTGTATCCAGCGATTCCTGACGATATTTATGTAATGGATGAACTTCCATAAGTCAGTGGCCTAAGGTCTTTCGAAATTAAAGATCAGCGAAGGATTGTTCTTGAAACATAGACGATTTACCGTGCCACGAGTCAATCTAGGCGCCCTTCGGCTGACAATTTTCCATTTTTGTAGCCTGAATCACGCCCGACTCGCCAGGGACGGCCATTCTACTTCGAACAATTCCATTTTGGCACCCTACTCTACTCAATAACCGCTACTGCCACCGGGCGCACATGTATGCATTACTCAAAACCGGCTCCTTTACCCTCCCCGGTTTGAGATAAGGAAGAATTGGTGTACAGTAGTACTTTAGTTTCAGATTGATTGGCTGCCCTCTTCTAATGGCGCATGTTTCCCGATTAATTCTGTATAAGATATGTGACAACGGAGACAACTAAGAAAGCGGCAAAAGCTGCCCGTAATTTCTTAGAACGACAGGGACAGTACACCATAAAAAAAAACATCAGGGTAAGTATCAAACAGGCTACGAGACTCATATGTGTAAAAAAAATATTCTACGCTACCTCAAGTACAAACTATTCATTGTTGTCGCGCTCTTGTTCACCTCTCATTCCTTCGCCGACACTTTGTTAAATGGTATTGCTATCCACTCCGAACTCGGAAAAGACCGCTTCATTGCCGGGCTTTCAACCTCTTCCTTGTCGTCCGACTCGCGCGAGATTTTACTAGCCGCTGGAGACAAGCAGATACAGGTTCGAATTCTAGCCAGCCGCTTATCCGCTCGCAGCTTTAAGCGAATGTGGATTGAAGGTATGGCCATTAACTCCAGCTCAGCCGAACTAACAGCAAACGCCCAAAACATGGCCGACTTCAGTAACATGCTGAAGATAAAACTGATTGCGGGAGATATTTTTACTATTAGTCGCCAGGGGGAATCGGTAAACGTTATTCTCAACGGCACACAGTTAGGTGAAATATCCAGTACCGTGTTTTTCGACCTGCTGCTACGCACCTGGATTGGCCCTGTACCGCTATCTTCAAACTTTAGAGACGATTTGCTCGTTGCCGGTAACATTGATGACGCCTTACTTTCACAGTTCGACTCAACCCTGCCGAGCGACGAGCGTATAGCCGCCGTGCAAAATGCCGTTGAGTCTCAACCCAAGCCGGTATCAAAGGTTGCGGCGGCTGCACCGGCCATTGACGTTGTTCCAGACGTAGGCGTGCCCGCTCCGCCCGCCATTGCTGCGCCGGCAGCCGTGGGAGCGGCTGCGGCAAAACCCGACATACAGGCCCCTACCCCACAACCCGTTGTACAGACCCCAACACCCGCTCCAGCGAAGCCTAAGCCTACTCCAGTACCCGTTCAGCAAGCGCTGTTAAACGCCGATTTGGTAGAGGAAGAAGAAGACGATTTCGACTTCACCGCCGAAAGCCTGCTAGGGCAACAGTTATACATTGCCAAGCTTAAAAAATGGACTTACAAGTACATCGAATACCCCCGAAGGGCACTAGAACGCTCTTGGCAAGGTAACGTACGCCTGAGTGTTACTGTCAATCGCGCAGGCGTCGTTCAGGAGGTGGTCGTTGTGGAAGAGTCTCAGCACTCCACTCTAACCAAGGCCGCCGTAAAGGCGACAAAGAAAGCCAGCCCTTTCCCAGGTATGCCTAAAGAGATATCGGGTAATAGCTTCACCTTCACTCTACCGGTGGTTTTCAAGCTTAAGCAATAAACCTTCGCCCCACACAAAAAAAGCCGCGCCTTTTGGGCTGCGGCTTTTTTGTGTGTATTTGAAAGCGATATTAACGACGAGCAGCTAATTTTTCTAAGCGCTCCAGCACTACGCGCTGTATGTCCTTTACGTCCATTTCAGATAACTTTGGCAAATGTGCCAAGTTCAGCATGTGTAGGTGTAAACAGGGCGTATCGGCGTTAAGTTCACGTAAATCACCCTTCATAAGCACCGGCAAAAAAGGCTTATCTTGCGGACGCTTTTGATTGATTAGCTTCAACCCCACTTCCAATGGCACGGCTCGGCCACAGCTATCTTCAGACTTTAAGGGCAATATGATGTTCAAACGATTGGACTCACCCTCGGGGTCGGCGGGTACAATAAACAAGCCGGTTGGGCGAACAGTCTCTTCGATAATACCGTGCAGTGTGTCGTGATGAGCATAGGGGTTAGGAAGAATAACCAGCTTTCTGTTTTCTTCTTTTGGGAAAAAAATATTGTAATTGGTATAGAGCTGCTCGACTGAACCAGAGTAAACACACAACTGGTTTTCAAATCCCATTACAAAATCTTGAGCTTTCTGCCGCTTATTAAAATTGTCTAAATCCCAAACAAGATCTTTATTGTCCATACAAAACAGACTCTACCACGTGGAGAACGCGTCGATGTTAACACTGATCAGGCAAAATCTAAAACCCCGCTGCTATAGACTATTTATTACCCCTAGAACAACTCAACACCGGATTCGTCCATATTGCGTGCGACGAGTAGGGTGTCGGTGTAAGTGTCGCCCCCGGAATGATGGGGTTCAAATGACTCCAAGCTCTCCTCTATGGCCATCTCGAGTTTTGCAAAGACTTCATCTACCACCAAACCATCGTTAAAAATGCGGTTGGTCTCTTCGATGGCTCGAATAGTGGCATGCTCTAGAAATTCTTCATTTTCTTCGGTGAGCGCAAGCGTGGGAACCCTCGACTGAATTAATTCAGCTACATTTTCTACCTCGTTGACAATATCGCACATTACTTTCTGGTAAGACTCTTTAAGCGTAACCATTACCACGCTAACGTCTTCCGATATTCTTTTTAAATGTGCTTTTTCTTCAATCAACTTTTGCTTGTCTTCCAACACTAAAATACGAGCATTTAACCCCTGAAGCAACGAAAAAGTGTTGTCTTTGATTGCGCCATACTTGTCGGCATCATCGGCCGGCATGTTTTTGATCAATAACGAAACGCGCTCAAAATTGATGATAGTACGACTACCAAAATCAATGTAACGGCCGTTATTGGCCAACTGCTCCAGCATCTGGGACTCGAGGTCTTTTGCCATCCCGTGCGCTTCCATATTTTTAGTTCCCAGTGAGCTACGCATCTGTAAGCTGCAATGTAGGCCATACCGGCTCAATGTGTGGAAGAGCTGCTGCCCTAACTGATCGAGGTTATCGCTTTCATGTACCGCAAGCAAAAATTGGATATTGGCTCCCAAATCGCTGGCGCCTGTCAATGCTGTATGTGCAGCCTGGTTTGCATCCTGAAGCCGGGATTTTAGCTGGCGACGGGCAATTTGATTGAAAATACTTTTGGTGATACGTGTGCACGCCTCCTCCTTGAAAATTGAGTTGTCTAGGAAATCATCACAGCCAATTTCAAGCGCCCTAAGCTTATCTTCAACTTCGTAAGATTCCGCCATAACAACCAGTGGCGTATCCGCCATAACACCCGGCTCCAGCAGTTGCTGGCAACCGCGCATATCCACCACCCCCACTTTAATACAGTCGTACACGACTATGTCATAGTCACTAGTCGCCAGTAAATTCAGTGCAGTCTCTACCGAAGACACAATTTCGGCGTCAAAGTGTTGGGCAATATGCTCGCCAAGCGCCGAAATCTGCTCTAGATACAGCAGTACTACTTTCTTTGTAGCCATTACAAGCCTATCTCCGAAAACAAACCATTGCGGGAGCCCCCCGGTTACCAGAAAGGCTCATATCCAAACGTCATACCGTATAAATCTAGATCAGGCTTGCCCGCAATACCAATTTGGGCCGCGGCAATAAAACGATAGGCGCCATATTTATTGTTTTGTCCATCGATCTGGTGAATTTCAAATAATCATCACGGGCTAATATCACCTGCTAAATTTAAGAGGGCAGCTAAGTATTTCGCAGCCCCTCTGCATCGCCCTATCCGACAACGGGTATTTAGGGCCAATTAAACGCAGGCCTATCTATCTCGATCAACTTCGTAAGGCTAAAACATGGCAGCAGCAACACCCCACCAAGAAGAACCTCAACCCGTTGAAGCACTGATTGTGGAGTCAATAAAAACAGACCACATCGATGTTCCCATGCTGCCCGAAGTGGCGGGGAGAGTGGTGCGGCTCACACAAAACCCAGATTCCGATGCCGCTAAACTGGCCAGCTTGATTCAAAGTGATCAAACACTGGCTGGGCACGTTATGCGTGTCGCAAACTCAGCGCTATACAGCCCTAACAGCAGCCTTGTCTCTCTGCAGCAGGCTACTGCACGGCTGGGGATGAAGCTCATTGCTGAAATTGCATTGGCTGCCTCGATAAACTCCACTTTGTTCAACACGCCTGGCTACGAAGCCCATATTCAGTATCAAATCCGCTACTCGCTACTGTCAGGGCTTTGGGCAAAGGAAATCGCACGCGCCTGTAGGCGCAACGTAGAAGCCGCCTTTATAACCGGGCTATTACACGATATAGGTCGCCCCGTAGCGATACAGACCATACTCGCTAAAAGTGCGCAGCAGGGCATTGAGCTAAGTACAGATACCGTTCTGGAGTTGGAAACCAAGTACCAACGAAAAATTGGGGTAAGAGTTGTAGAGCAATGGGATATGCCCAATGCCGTCATTGATGTAGTCAAACATTTCGACGATTTCACCGCCGCTGGTGCAGCGATGAATCAAACAATGATTGCGGTGGCAGGGGCCCAGATCGCAAGCCATTTCATGTGTGAGCAAGGTTCACAGGGTTGCCTCACTCGCGACCAGTTAGTTTCCCACCCGGTACTGGCGGAACTCAATCTATATCAGGATGAAATTTTGCAGGTTTTGGAAAAGGAAGACCTCGTAAACTCGGCTATGGAATCTATGACAAAGTGAGTGCGACAAAGTGAGTGAGACAAACACAAACTACGATATGCTTATTGTAGGTAGTGGCCCTGCGGGCCAAAAAGCCGCTGTTCAAGCAAAACGTTCGGGCGCTCGTGTAGCCCTTATTGAAAAAACACGCGAACTGGGTGGCTCCTGTGTACACCGAGGGACCATCCCCTCCAAAACATTACGCGAAAACGCTCTGCGCGTTAAAAATATGCGCTTAAACGCCGCACTTGCCAACTTTGAATTAGCCGAAGATGTTGAACTGGCAACGCTTATCAATAGACTTAACGACGTGCTTCTAGCTCACGACACCTATATGCGCCGCCAATTAGAGCGCAACGGTGTTGAAATGATTCATGGCCGTGCACGCTTTCTCAGCGCAAACCAGATGGAGGTGACATCAGTAAAAGCCGAGAAACAGATACTGGAAAGCAAAAATATAATAATTGCCAGCGGCTCCTATCCTCGGCACCCCGATAATATTCCGATTGACCACGAATACCTATTTGATAGCGACTCCATTCTCTCCATGATGTATCTACCCAAAAGCCTCACAGTATTAGGCGGCGGCGTTATTGCCAGCGAATACGCCTCGATATTTCAGGCGCTAGGCGTAAAGGTCACCATGATCGATAAATATCCCAGGCCTCTGGGCTTTTTGGACGATGACCTTACCGAAACCTTTATCAATGGCTTCAAGCATATGGGTGGCACTTGGATGGGTGAAACGAAAATCGCCAAGGCATACTGGAATGGCTTTGATGCGGTGGTGGTAGAAACCGAAAACGGCAAACAAATTCACAGCGAAAAACTACTCTGCGCCGCCGGCCGTATTGCGCATGTAAAAGAATTGGAAATTGCCAACGCAGGTCTTGAATTGAACCAATACGGTTTAATCAGCGTCGACGAAAACCTGCGTACCGCCGTACCCTCTATTTATGCCGCAGGCGATGTCATTGGCCCCCCCTCTTTGGCTTCTGCTTCCATGGAGCAAGGCCGAAGAGCCGCCTGCAATGCCATGGGCGTTGCTAGCGGAGTAATGCATAACATCATACCTGTAGGTATTTATTCCATACCTGAATTATCGTCAATTGGTATCAGCGAAACCAAAGCCCGCGAACTGCACGGCGACGTATTAGTAGGCGTAGCCAAGTTCGACGAAATTGCGCGGGGCCAGATTTCCGGCACCCAAGATGGCATGCTCAAAATTGTTTCCGACCCTAACGGGGAAAAAATACTGGGTGTGATGATTGTGGGTGAGGGGGCAACCGAGCTCATTCACATTGGCCAAATGGCCTTGCTCGCTAATGCCGATATCGATATTTTTGTCGAAAGTATTTTTAACTTCCCCACACTGGCAGAAGCCTATCGCGCAGCAGCGCTGGAGATTGTGCACCAGCGCAAGAAGTTATAGCGGTTATTCGCTCGTTAGCCTGTCCAGTGAAATACGTGTTTTTACCAGACCTCGACCGGAACTCAGTAAAACACCGATCCAACGTGTTTCATCGACACTTTCTAGGGCAATCTTAACCGTAATTGTTAGTGGAATAGACAACAGCATGCCCACTGGGCCCAGTACCCACCCCCAAAATACTAACGACAGAAACACCACCAATGTAGATAAATCTAATCCCCGCCCCATTACCCGAGGCTCGAGGATATTACCCACACCAAGATTAACCGCTAAAAAGCCCACGCCAACAAGCACGGCATCTCCCACCCCCAGCTGAACCACGGCCAATAGTACCGCCGGTATAGCCGCAATAATGGAGCCTAAAGTAGGTACGAAATTCAGCAAAAATGCCAGCATTCCCCAGAGTACAAAATAGTCGACGCCAAGGATCCAAAGCCACACCAGTATTATGGTGCCTGTGAGTAAACTCATCAACGCCTTGATCGCCATGTAGCGATTTACGCCGGCACTAAATTGGTTAATGGCCTCAATGGTTTTTTCTGAATTGCGCGAAGTACTTTTTAACTTTTCAGAAAACCCAACCTCCTCACCTAAAATAAAGACTACTGTAAGCAATATCATAAAGGCATTGGTCATCAAATTACCTAGCCCCGCCAGCGTGTTTCCGGCAACGGCTAAGGCTGCCCCAGGATTAAAACTGGAACGTATTAGCTCAGCGTCAACCGATACTCCGAGCGTCGAAAGCTTTTGAAATAAGCCGGCTGTAATCTCAGAGAGGCGCAACTGATACTCGGGTAAATCTTGGCGAAAATCGCCAATGGCTGAACCGACGACTATACCGACTACAGTGCCGCCAATCACAATATTAAGTATAACGATTAACATCGCCAGCCACCCAGGTACACCTCGAGCTTTTAACCAAAGGAGCGGGGGCGTGCATATAACCGCGACAAATAACGAAAGAAGAAATGGGACCAGCAAGGATTCTGCGGTGCGCATGCCGGCAACAACAATAATAAACGCCGCCAGTGCAACTAAAAAAGCGGTTATCGGTGAACGTTGTTCCATTAGTCACATCCTTCAGGTTTCATTGATTTTCAGGGTGCTTGCCCGCGTAGCGGGTATTTACGTATTCCCGTATTACCTCGGCATCTTTTACATGATCCCCCGAAAGGGGCCAACGCTTACCTAAAACCATGCGCTTGTTTGGGAAATCCCAGGCAACCAAAACAACGGGCACATCTGCTCGCTGGGCGATCCTTAAAAAGCCGGTTTTCCAACGGTCTACTTTAGCTCGGGTTCCCTCTGGTGTAATCACCACCCACACTTTTTCGTGGTCTCGGTACCAAGCTCCAATTTGCTCGACGGTGTCATCGGCAGCCGTTCGGTCAATGGGTATTCCACCTAACTTTCTAAAAAGACCGCCTAAAGGCCAAACAAATGCCTCTTTTTTCATCAGGTAAGACACGCGAATGCCAAGCGCCATAATAGCCAGCATTGCCAGCACGAAATCCCAGTTAGATGTATGCGGCGCGGCCACCATTACCAGTTTGTGGTCTGCAGGAATTTCGCCTTCAATACGCCATCCGATTAACCGTAGTATTTTCCGCCCGAGCCATCGACTAATCGGCCCACCAGCCGTTGGCATGCTGGGGGGAATTTCCGGAAACAAGTCGGAATATTCGTGTTGTGGATTGGTCATTACACCAGGCTCGCTACGTCATTAATTTTTTCGTTATTATTTTTTATAGCCCACACAGTGGCTTAGTGCTCTCGAGTTGACCTAAATTCAACATCGGGATAACGATCTTCGGTAAGCGACAAGTTTACGCGAGTGGGGGCAAGGTACGTCAAGTGACCACCACCATCAATTCCCAGGTTGTCGCCACACTTGCGTTTAAACTCGGCAAATTTCTTTTCGTCCTCACACTCCACCCAACGAGCCGTTGTCACATTCACCGATTCGTAAATGGCTTCTACTTTATATTCATCCTTCAGCCGATACGCAACAACTTCAAACTGTAGCACGCCCACCGCACCAACAATAATGTCATTATTGTTCTGCGGGAAAAATACCTGAGTAGACCCCTCTTCCGATAACTGTTGCAGCCCCTTTTTTAACTGTTTAGTTTTCAACGGGTCTTTAAGGCGTATGCGCTTAAATAATTCAGGAGCGAAATGTGGAATTCCACTAAACTTGAGGTTCTCACCACCTGTAAAAGTATCGCCTATTTGGATGGTGCCGTGATTGTGTAAACCAATAATGTCGCCCGCCAGCGCTTCCTCTACCTGAGAGCGGTCACCCGCGAGGAAAGTAACCGCATCAGCGATTTTGACATCTTTGCCAATGCGCACATGTTTCATTTTCATACCCCGGGTATATTTGCCTGAACATACCCGCATAAAGGCAATTCGATCCCGGTGCTTTGGGTCCATGTTTGCCTGAATTTTGAAAATAAAACCACTGAATTGATCCTCTTCTGGTTCCACAGGTCGCGCCGCTGTCAGCCGCCCTAAGGGCTTGGGTGCCCACTCTACAAAGCCCTCCAGCATTTCCCGCACGCCGAAATTACCCAAGGCGGTGCCAAAAAATACCGGGGTTAAGCGACCAGCCAAGTACTCATCAACATCGAATTCGTTCGTAGCACCACGCACCAGTTCGATTTCTTCGCGGATGTCGTCTGCATATGGCCCCAACAGCACAGAAGCTTCATTACTATCCAAACCTTTGATTTGGGTGTCGTTGGGAATGGTATGCCCTTTGCCCTGCTCATAAACATGAATGGTATCGGTATATAGGTTATAAACACCTTTAAACTCCTTACCCATACCCAAAGGCCAGTTAATCGGCGCTGCAGCAATTTTAAGCACCTCTTCAACCTCATCCATTACCTCAATGGGGTCGCGCATGTCACGGTCCATTTTGTTAATGAACGATAGAATAGGTGTATCCCGTAGCCGGCAAACTTCCATTAATTTAATCGTGCGATCTTCCACACCTTTGGCGCCATCAATAATCATTAACACCGAATCTACGGCGGTTAGCGTACGGTAGGTATCTTCAGAAAAGTCCTCGTGCCCCGGCGTATCCAGTAAGTTTACGATTCGCCCTTTGTAGGGAAACTGCATCACCGAGGAGGTTACCGAAATACCCCGCTCTTGCTCCATGGTCATCCAATCTGACTTCGCATGGGGCCCTCTCTTGCCTTTAACTGAACCCGCCAACTGAATAGCATTGCCAAATAGCAGCAGCTTTTCGGTAATGGTTGTTTTACCCGCATCTGGGTGGGAAATAATGGCAAAGGTGCGCCGTTTGTCGATTTCTTTCTGAAGACTCATTGAATACAGGCTAAATCATTATGAATTGAGGGTGGCGATTATGCCCTATGCGTTGAGTTGGCGTAAGTGATCCTGTCAGATAGATGTTAATGCTTGCCAACCCCGACAGGTCAATGGATGTCGGCCGCGTTTACACAACGCGGCCAACGAAAATAGCAGGGCATATAACCCAATGATTTAGATGAATAATTTTTTATGGCTCAAATATTGCTGTGACGAACATCACAAATAGCTTATCTTCATAACTGTTTGTTTTTTATTCACTTTAAGGAGAGATACACGATGTACAGGAACGCGTTTCGGGCTCTGGTGATGGCGGCAACCGTTTTCGCTGGAACCCAAGCAGCAGCAATGCCCCTGAGCGAGTACAACTTGATTGTTCTCAACGACTTTGACGGCACTGTTCATGTTCAAGGAAAAACACTTATCGGTGGCGACATGACAGCCCCCGATTCAGTTCTGAGCGCAGATGCCGAACTACTGTTTTCCAACAGCGTTAGTGTTGGCGGAAACATTTATGGCCATAATATCCAGGTTCAAAATGGCAATGTTGTATACGGTGGCGATAATACCGATGAATCGAACATCAGCGTACACAACGGTACGATTTATCAGGATCTTAGTTTAAGCATTGCAGCGGTTGAAAGTGAGCTGGAAAGCTATTCTGCTGGCTACGCAGGGCTCAGTGCTAACGGTTTCGTTGCCGGTGATATGAATGGACGCAGGTTTACCTACACAGGTACAGAGAGTGTTGCAGTGTTCGATATTGACGCTAGCTTGTTCCAGAATTCATATGGATTTGGCTTTGACTTAGGTAGCGCCGAAACCGCCATTATTAATGTGACGGGCAATGCTGCAACCATCCACGGCGGCATGAACTTCCTCGGAAACATTGGCGAACTCTACGACAATATTTTGTGGAATTTCCATGAGGCCACCAGTATTACGCTTAACAACAAGTTTGTAGGTTCTGTTTTGGCCACACAGGCTGATGTTACCAACAACGGTTTCGACTTCGATGGTGCGCTAGCGGCCAGAAACTACAATACAAACGCCACCAACGAGCTTCATAGCTTTAATTTCCAGCCGCCGGCAACTGAAGTACCCGAGCCTGCAAGTGGTGTTTTAATGCTGATGAGCCTTGGTCTATTAGCTCTCGCCAGAAACCGAAAACGAGGCAGTGTTAACCTCTAGTTACCGTGCAGCAGTTCATCCAATGCGCAGGGATATGCCGTATATCTGAGCATCTTCCCTGCCATTTTTGGACGGATAATACCCTGGCCGTGTCCCTACACAATTGAAACCTAAGGTATCGTACAGTTTTATCGCCCGACTATTGGATGCGCGTACCTCCAAAAACAATTCAGCGGCGAAATCTTCTAATACTTCAGTCATCAGCGAAAGAAGCTGCTTGGCGACACCTTTACTCTGCCAGCTAGGATCAACCGAAATAATCAGCAATTCTGCATCCCCCGAAGCAATGGAAAACACCGCCTGCGCTATCCACTCACCATCGTTCTGAATGCCGACACACACATGGCTATTGGCGATGGAATCTTGAAAGTTCTGCTTGCTCCAGGGGTATGGGTGAGCACGCTGCTCCAACTGATAAATAGCGTCCAGATCGTCCCTGCAAAAATTTTTCAGCTCGCACGGAGTACCATCGCTTAACGTAAAGCGGCGGTGTAACAGGGTATTAATCTTATCGCTCAATAAGTACTCCTCTAGAGAACCACAGGTTTACGCGGAACTCTCCTCACCATAGGACTTTTTGTTCGTTTGGCCAGCAAGAAATTGCCAAATTGCTTTCTTTTGCCCTGGGTTTCGTAAAGTTTCCGCCAAACTCGGCAGAACCAAACCATCCGCCGCAAAAGCATCGATAGCGACGACGCTGAGTAAATGACCACCAAAGCTAGGCTCGGGGACTTGAACCGTGTGGGTGACAGCCACAGCCTTGTAGGCGGCCTCGCCGAACAATAAAATCTGGCTCACGGGCTCTGACAACAACTTACCTTCCAATAAGCTGGCGACCATTTCACGTGCGGCATGCCAGTCTTTAGGCTTGTTCTGCAGCTCAACCATAGGCCAATTTAATACCTCTGCAGCAGCAAGGCTTCCCGAGCCCATCCCTAAACAGCGGGCCATATTGGCCAGTAATGCATCAGTCGGTAAGCCCGCCCCTACCTCTCGCGTATCCACAGCCAGCACATCTCGGCTAACACGCCAGATAGCAAGCGAAAACCGGGCCTCCTGTTGGATTTCAACAAGCCCCTCAGGTTCCGCTGGCGCGGGTACATCTTTAACTAATACCGGTGTATTTTTTTCTGCCGGAGAGGCTTCGGTCGTTACTGCAGGTGTACGGGCTTTACGTAACAGCTCGCCAATATCCGCCAGCTTCGGCTCGCCATGAGAACGGCTAGGTTTGGGCTCTACGGCAGCCTCAGCCATAGGCGTATTAGCTGGCGCCAAAGGCAAGGAGCAGCGTACTGGTGCCGCTGCAGAGGGCAGAAGAACACGGGGAACGAACATGTCGATCCCCATGGCTTCCAAGTATTGCATACGTTGGCGCTCATTCATGGTCGGGGAGTTTACCCTCACGGAAGGCTCGCGACCAACCGAATTCACACACCGTCACGTTGCGGATGAGATCGCTGTTTACGTGAAGCAAGCATATTAAGCGCATGTAAGTAAGCCTTCACTGACGCCGTAACGATGTCAGTATCGGAGCCTATGCCATTCACAATATGTCCATCCCGCTCCAGACGCACCGTTACCTCGCCCTGCGAATCGGTCCCCTGAGTGATAGCGTTGACCGAATAAAGCAGTAAATCGGCCTTGCTGTTCACAACGCTTTCAATAGCTTTATAAGCAGCGTCTACGGGCCCACCACCTTCAGCCTGGGCGCTGGCATTTTTTCCGGACACCTGCAGATTAATCTTGGCATTCGGTGTTTCGCCTGTTTTCGAGCAGACCTCCATATCCACGAGAAGATAGATTTCTTCCATGTTTTCTGCGCCCTTGGCCGACACTAACGCATGAAGGTCTTCATCAAATATATCGTGCTTTTTGTCGGCGAGATCTTTAAAACCTGCGAAAGCTTGGTTAAGCGCATCCTGGGTATCGAAGGTAATACCGAGATCTTCAAAGCGCGCCTTAACGGCGGCGCGGCCGGAGTGTTTACCCAATACAATTCTGTTGGCATTCCAGCCCACATCTTCCGCACGCATAATTTCGTAAGTTTCACGATGCTTTAGCACACCATCCTGGTGAATACCCGATTCGTGGGCAAAAGCATTTGCCCCCACAATGGCTTTGTTCGGCTGCACAGGAAAACCAGTCACCGACGATACCAAGCGTGAGGTGGGCACGATGTGCTCTGCCTGAATGCCGGTATCAACCGGAAAGATGTCTTTACGGGTGCGCACGGCCATCACCACCTCTTCGAGGGAGGCATTGCCTGCGCGCTCGCCAAGGCCATTGATTGTGCACTCGATCTGACGAACGCCGTTCATCACCGCCGACAACGAATTGGCTACCGCGAGCCCAAGGTCGTTGTGACAATGGGTCGAAAAAATGGCCTTGTCAGAATTAGGTACGGCCTCAATGAGACGCTTGAACATGGCGCCATACTCACCGGGCTCACCATAGCCCACGGTATCGGGTACATTGATGGTGGTTGCTCCCGACGCAATTGCGGCCTCGGTAATGCGGCACATAAAATCGAACTCAGAACGACTGCCATCTTCCAACGAAAATTCGACGTTGTCGGTGTAATTTCGCGCTCGCTTAATCGCGTGTATCGCTTGCTCAAGTACCCTTTCCGGCTCCATTTTGAGCTTGTACTTCATGTGGATAGGCGATGTTGCGATAAACGTGTGAATACGCGAAGAATTAGCCCCCTTTAGCGCCTCGGCAGCACGATCTATATCACCGTCAATAGCGCGAGCCAAGCTGCAAACCGTAGAATCTTTCACCGCCTGTGCTACCGCACGAACCGACTCAAAATCCCCTGGACTGGCAATAGCGAAACCCGCCTCAATAACGTCCACGCGCATTTTTTCCAACATTTTGGCGATACGGACTTTCTCTTCACGCGTCATACTCGCGCCGGGGCTTTGCTCACCATCGCGGAGAGTGGTGTCAAATATGACAAGTTTTTCTTTGTTCATTATGGTCTCCTGAATTCTGCTGGGATCACCAGAGAATGTCTTAAAACTACCCGTTGATACACCGGGAAGTAACTGAATAATTTAACTACATGAGGGGCAAATTAAAGCGACAGCGGCAGTAGGCTCAGCAGCGATGTCCGCTGAGTACGAACGGAGGTATGTTGTGGTTTCGGTTGTACAACAGTTGTCATATCGTTACGCCCCTATATTGGCCGGAATACGCTTGTAGTTTAGGGCTGAAACAACACCACATCAATAACCGTCCTAATATATAAAGCTTATTAGGATAAAATAACAATAAAGCCCCTCCGTTAGCGCCCTTAACGAAACATACATCACGTTACGGTTAAATTCTTAGGATAAAACCACTCAAGCTTTTTGAAAGTCCAGCATGCGCTGTAATGGCAGCATCGCTTCGGCGGCTAATTGTTGATCTACAAGGACCTCACAGGCCGAAGAAGACCCAAGGCTAGAGACTAAGCGACACAGATTGTCGAGTTCGTTCATGGCCATCCACGGACAATTGGCACAACTACGGCAGGTAGCGCCACTGCCTCCGGTAGGGGCAATAATGAGTGTTTTATCAGGACTTACCTGCTGCATTTTGTAAAAAATGCCTTGGTCCGTTGCCACAATAAAAGACGGATTTGGCAGCTGCTGGGTAGCGGCTATCAATTGGCTGGTAGAGCCAACCGCATCGGCAAGGTCGACCACCGGTTTTGGTGATTCGGGATGAACCAGCACCGCCGCCTCGGGGTGCAGCTTTTTAAGATCCTCAATACCGCGGGCTTTAAACTCCTCATGGACAATACAGGAGCCGTCCCACAGAAGAACATCCGCACCCGTCTTCTCCTGCACATAGCTACCGAGGTATTTATCCGGCGCCCACAGTATTTTCTCTCCACGACGGTCAAGGTAATCCACCACGTCCAACGCAATACTCGAGGTTACTACCCAGTCGGCCCTCGCCTTTACAGCGGCGGAGGTGTTCGCGTACACCACCACAGTGCGATCTGAATGCTGATCACAAAAATCTGAAAACTCTTCCACCGGGCAACCCAGGTCGAGAGAACAGGTAGCCTCGAGCGTGGGCATATACACGCGCTTTTCAGGCGAAAGAATTTTTGCTGTTTCGCCCATAAATTTTACACCGGCCACTATGAGTGTTTTAGCCGGGTGATTTTTACCGAAGCGTGCCATCTCAAGGGAATCAGCCACACAGCCGCCGGTGGCCTCGGCCAACGCCTGAATGTCTGGAGAGGTGTAATAGTGGGCAACGAGAACGGCTTGGTTTTGCTCTAGGCCTTCTCGGATATTGGCGATCAGCTGATCGGTGTTGGCCGGCTTTTGATGGGGGTGCGACAGGGCATCATCCAGATAGGATTTTACAACTTGCTGCGGTGTAGGCTTATGAACGGTTTCTCTGCTCATTTGTGAAAACCTTTTGCATCTATAGACAAGCGACGCCTGCTTGAGACATATTTTCAACGGGCGGAAATAAAAAAAGGGGACTTTTCAGTCCCCTTTTTTTGGCCCTTTCGGGGCATATAATGGTGGGTCGTACTGGATTCGAACCAGTGACCAATTGGTTAAAAGCCAACTGCTCTACCAACTGAGCTAACGACCCAAATTCTGGTCTCGGGTAAAAACAACTCAGTTTGAGTGGCCCCCGAAAGAGGCGCATATACTAATGATTTGGCCTGAAAACTCAAGCGCTTTTTAATATATATTTAATATTCCCTGCCGACTCAGGAATAACGGGTTGGATCAGGCACCCCAGCTTCCTCAAACCCCTTGCGTCGCAACCGGCAACTATCACACTTTCCACACGCTCTTCCATCCTCATCCGCTTGATAGCAGCTTACGGTTAGCGCGTAGTCAACACCCAAGGCATGCCCCTCGGCGATAATGTCAGCTTTTGACAGCTGTATCAGCGGCGATTTAATCACAATAGGTTTACCCTCAACCCCAGCCTTTGTCGCCAACTCGGCCATTGCCTGAAACGCTTCGATATACGCAGGCCGACAATCTGGGTAGCCAGAATAATCCACTGCATTTACACCAATAAAAATGGATTCAGCTTCAATCACTTCCGCCCAGCCTAGGGCAATCGACAGGAACACGGTATTTCTGGCGGGCACATAGGTTACAGGTATACCCATGGTCTCCTGCTCGGGTACCGATATATCATCGTCGGTTAGAGCAGAGCCGCCAATAGCCCTTAGGTCAAGTGATATCACTTTGTGCTGCACGGCCCCCATTACAGCAGAGGCATTCTTGGCCGCTTTCAACTCGGCGCGGTGACGCTGACCGTAGTCGAAACAAAGGGTGTGGCACTCGTAGCCCTGGCTCTGGGCCATGGCTAACACCGTGGTGGAGTCCAACCCACCGGACACAAGGACAACCGCTTTTTTAAACACCGGGCTTATCCCCCCAAAGCTGTTTGTGAAGCTGCATCTGAAAACGGACTTTCAGTTTGTCTCGTAAAATCCAGTTAGCGAGGTCAGAAGACTCAAGCTTACCGAAACAAGGGGAAAATAATACCTCACCCACCTGCCCCACCAGCCGGTGCTCGTCCAATTTGAATTTCGCCCACTGGTAATCTTGCTCGTCGCAAATGACGAACTTCACTTGATCCTTAGCTTCTAGATAACCCAGGTTTCCGTAAAGGTTTTTGTCTTGCTCACCTGAAGCCGGCGTCTTCAAGTCCATCACAATACTAACCCGTGAATCTACCGCTGAAATATCCATAGCACCACTGGTTTCCAGCGACACCTTGTAGCCCAGCTCACATAGGTAAGAGAGCAACGGTAAGCAATTGGGCTGAGCCAGGGGCTCACCACCGGTTACACACACATATTCGGGGCCAAAAGCTTCTATTTGGCTGGAAATATCAGTGAAATTTTTGCGTTCGCCACCATAGAACGCGTATTCAGAATCACAATACACACAACGCAGCGGGCAGCCTGTTAGCCGCACGAATACGGTCGGACAACCCACAGTTGCGGCTTCGCCCTGTAAAGAGTGGAATATTTCGGTAATTCTAAGGCTGGAGTCGGTCATGAAAGCATCAGTAGCAGGTTCAAAAGGGCGGCATTTTAGCCGAAACCAACCCAAACAGCTAACCAGAAACCGGGAAATTAAGACAAGAGCAGGGTTATAAGTGGGGTTATAAGCAAAGGTATCAGCAGAGTTATAAGCCACGTATAGCCTATGAAGATGGTGGCATTACAGCAACGTGTGAGGCTAATAAGCCTGCCATTGACCAATACGCTTTCAAGCCGAAGCCGTGTTAGGCCTTCAAGCCAGCTTAAACAATCGCCAAGAGTTTCGTTTCCGCTACCGACCTCAAAAAACCCTCAACGCCCAAAACTGACGTTAATACCCCAGCTTCAGCGCCTATCGCTATGAGCCGAAATTATCACGTAAATAATTTTTCGCCAATCGCGACGCATCGGTATTGGAATCGGCAACTTCATTTAGCAAAGCCTTAGACTGGGCGTCATCTCCCATTAGGTGATACACCCTAGCCAACTTAAACTTGCCATCGGGAGCTTTGCGGTGGCCGGGGTAATCCGCTAGCAACTGACTAAACCATTGGCGAGACTGCTCGAGATTATTTTTGAGCAGGTAGATTTCGCCTAACCAATAAATAGCATTAGCGGAATAACGCCCTTTCGGGTATGTGTCCAAATGCTCTTTTAGCTGCACAATAGCCTGGTCGTACTTTTTCTCGCGCAAAACCAAATCAATCGCGCCGCGATAATGTTTTATTTCATCGGCGGGTACTGGCGCTGTTTTATTAGAAACAGTACTGGAAGGCTTCTTAGTAGCTGTATTCGAAGAGGCTGTGCCACCCTTACCCAGGGCGCTCAACCTACGATCAATATCCAGATAGTCGTCCAGGCGCTGCTGCTTAAGGCGTTTTAATTCGTGAGTTTGAAGCTCGACGATACCACGCAATTCCAGCACTTCCTGCTGTAAAACCTGTAATTGATAGTAGAGTTCACCCGCTTGCGCTGCCGGGTTGGCAACAGGCTGGGGAGGAGGCGTTTGTGTTTGGGGCTTTGCTGCCGGGGAGCGGTCTACGACCTCTACCTGAGCGACAACGAAAGAAGCCGCCATCATAAAGATGGCGGCCGAGAGAGCTTTAAATAACATTGACTCTATAACTGTGCCGTTAAATTACAGTTGAATTTCTACGCGACGATTCTGAGACCAAGAACCTTCTTCGCTACCAACAGACGCTGGGCTTTCTTCGCCATAGCTAACGGTTTCGATGTATGAAGCATCTACACCTTGCAGAACGAGGAAATCGCGAACTGCATTTGCACGACGCTCACCAAGAGCCATGTTGTACTCGCGAGTACCACGCTCATCGGCATGACCTTCCAAGCGAATAGACTTAGGCGCTGCATTCAAAACTTCTGCGTAAATCATCAGAGCTGAACGCGCTTCTGCTTTGAGTATGGACTGGTCAAAGTCAAAGTAGAAAACAGTAGCCAGGTTTTGTATAGCTTCGTATGGATCAGCTTCTACAACGGGCTCCATAGTGGGCTCTGGAGTAGCAGCAACATCAGCCGCGTCATCATCTTTATCACTGGTAGAAGTACAACCAGCTAATAAACCCAGTACAGCAACCATAGTAAGTAAGGTTTTCAATGTGTTAATCATTTTTATCACTCCCAAGTGTTTGTAAAGCATTAACCTCGTTCCTCACCCTCATTTACTTATTAACGTAAGGAGACCACGCAGGCTCCCTAACATCACCTTGTTTTGAGGGTAATCTGAATTTTACTCCTGCGTCCATGGACACAGCAGCAAGAACACCTTTGTTGTTGTGCTGAGTAGCATACAACAACATCGCGCCATTAGGCGCTATGCTTGGCGATTCGTCAAGCCAAGTCTCTGTGAGAATTCGCATGTCCCCAGACACAATATCTTGCCATGCGATGTGGAACACACCTTTGTAACGGTTAACCATGACAAGACTTTTACCGTCTGGTGAAACTCTTGGCCTGGCGTTGTAATCACCTTCGAAGGTTAAGCGTTCTATACGCCCTGTTTCAAGCCCCACTTGGTAAATTTGTGGGTTGCCTCCACGATTAGAAGTAAATATTAACCCTTTTCCGTCTGCTGTCCAGTTTGGTTCCGTATCAATTGCAAAATGGCGTGTTACACGTGTTAATTGTCGAGTAGCTAGATCTAGCGTATAGACCTCTGGATTTCCATCCTTTGATAAAACCAGCGCCAATTTTTTATTGTCCGGCGACCAGGCTGGCGCACCGTTCAACCCCTGAAAGTTGGTTAATTGTTCGCGTACACCCGTCAGTAGGTTTTGCCTAAATATCGCTGGGCGCGTTGTTTCGAATGAAACATAGGCCACCTGCTTTAGATCGCTCGACCATGCGGGCGACAATAGCGGTTGGCTCGAAGAGAATAGCACTTTGTCTCTGGCGCCATCGGCATCGGCGGTTACCAAACGGTAGCGCCCCGCTCCCGCTCGCTTCAAATCTTCTATGTACAATATCTTAGTAGAAAATGCACCGCGTATTCCTGTGATCGCTTCATATACGGCATCGCTCACTTCGTGAGCAATGTCGCGCAGTTCGCTGGTACTACCCTTTGCTACTTTTTTAAATAGATTACGCTGGCCCAATACGTCGTACAAGGCATATTCGAGCACATATTGATCTGGATTAGTGCCCGCCGCAACGCCAGCCTGCAGACGGCCAATCACCAAGAATTCTGCACCCAGAATACGCCAATCACGATAAAAAACATCGCGCTCATAATGCGGAGTAGACAGCATATCGGCCTTAGGGATAGGCCGAAAAAAGCCACTTCGCTGTAAATCGGCGGCAACAATATCTGGAATATTTTCTCTATGACCTTCAGTGCCGGCAAAGGGCACAATCGCAATGGGAGCAGGGTTGTCCATTCCCTGGGTGATTTCGATCATCAACTCTGCCTTTGTAACAGCGCTGAGTTGCAACGCCAATAACAGCAGCGCCAATCGTTTTATCATTGTCTCAAGTCCTCTGGCTGAAAGCCCAAACTAAATTTGCGAAAGTGCCGCTCAAAAAGGGCAATAGGGATATTTTTAATTTCAGGAAACGATTCTACTTTTTTAACCGCAGCAATTGCCGACCTATCGAAAGCGAGATTACCACTGCTGGTTTTAATATTCACATCTACAATCCTGCCATTGGGAACTAGGTCAATAGCTAGCTCGCATCGCATGCCGTTTCTTGCGGAAGGTGGGCGGCTCCATTTCTGTTCAATACGCCGGCGGATCATGTCAGCGTAGCTCGCAGCTTCTGTTACATACTCCTCTTCTTGCAAGAGCCCCTCTTCTTCCAGTAAGGCCTGCTCAAATTCCTGCTGCAAGTCTTCTTGCCGACGTTGTTTAGCCTGTTTTTGCTCTTCTTCCAGTGCTTGCTTACGCTTCAGCTCCTGCTCACGCTTTTTCTTTTCTGCCGCTTTCTTAGCTTCGGCCTCTTTCTTTTTGGCTATATCCTGTTGTCGTTTTGTCTCGGCTAGCTTCTTTTTTCTTTCCTGCTCTTTACGCTTAGCTGCCACATCAACCACTTTGGGCTTTTTCTTCGCAGATGCTTTTTTCTTCGATTTGGGTTTAAGCTCAACCAATTTGGCTTCTATATATTGCGGAACTTTGATTTTCCTTGGCTCTGCCGACTGCTCCCAGCCTAACGTCAGTACCGCAATGACCACCGAGTGCAACGCCAAGCTGACGGCGATAGGGATAACGTAATAGAGCAGTATTCTCATTACTCAACCGACGGCTCTGTCACCAACCCAACGGATGGTGCGCCTGCAGACTGCAGATGCGTCATCAGCGCGACCACCAGACCGTACTCTACTTTGGCATCACCCCAAACCAGTACCGGTGTATTGGGCTTTTGTCTCAGCACTTTCGCGACCGTATCGGTAATGTCTTTAAGTGGCTTGGCTGTTTTTTGCTCACCTCCAAGATTCAGGTAGTAGGTGCCGTCTGGACGTACCGATACTATCAACGGCTCATTGTCTTTATTTTCCATTGGCGACGAAGGGGCCTGCGGTAAATCGACTTTCACGCCTTGCATTAATAGCGGCGCGGTCACCATAAATACCACCAACAAAACCAACATCACGTCGATATAGGGTACGACGTTGATTTCCGCCATAGGTTTGCGCTTAGGTTTATTAGCCATGGTTCGCCTCAGTTCGGTTTTGCGTGAACCTGCCGGTGAAGGATGGCCGAAAACTCTTCAGCAAAGGTTTCGTAACGCGTCGTTAAGCGTTCCGCGTTCGCTGAAAAACGGTTGTAAGCTAATACCGCCGGTATTGCCGCAAATAAACCCATTGCGGTGGCCACCAACGCTTCCGATATACCCGGCGCTACTGTAGCCAACGTTGCCTGATGCACATTCGCCAAACCGCGGAAGGAATTCATTATTCCCCACACGGTACCAAACAGGCCAATATAGGGGCTTACCGATGCGACACTCGCTAAAAAAGATAAATTGGCTTCTAGCTTTTCTTCCTCCCGCGTCAAGGCTACCCGCATTGCACGCTGAGTACCCTCCATTATCGCATCGGGGTCGGTGCTACCCTGCTGACGCAAACGGGTATACTCCTTGAAGCCCGCGCGAAAAATGTTTTCCACACCCTCTATCGTGTGTTTGTTGGCGTTGCTATTCCCCTGACGGTATAGCTGCGTGAGATCGGTACCCGACCAGAACAGTGATTCAAACGCACTGAACGCTCCGCCAGCCTTACTCTGGTAAATCCCCCGCTGAACAATCATCACCCAGGAGACAATCGAAGCAATAAACAATAACAACATCACAATCTGCACCAACAAACTCGCGTTTGCGATGAGATAAATAATGGATAAGGGTTCCTGATTCATCGGATAAACTTTCCCCAAATGTTACGTCGCCCACAGGGCAATCTAAAAAATTATAAAACAGTTATGCCATGTACTTATGGACTGGCATTCACCTTAAAGATTCATTTCTCTAGGGGAAGGTCGCCCTGCTTAGCATCACCCTGGATTTTGTCGGGGGCTATCAAGCCAAAATGCTTATAGGCGTTTTGCGTCGCCATTCGCCCGCGCGGTGTACGCATAATATAGCCCTGCTGAATAAGGTAAGGCTCTAGCACATCTTCTATGGTGTCGCGCTCCTCGCTAATGGCTGCCGCTAGACTGTCGACCCCTACCGGCCCGCCGGCAAATTTTTCGATAAGCGCCAACAGCAGGCGCCGATCCATATGGTCAAAACCGTGCTCATCCACATTCAGCATGTTGAGCGCGAGATCCGCCATTTTTTCTGTGATAACGCCCTCGCCCTTAACTTCGGCATAATCTCGAACACGCCTCAACAAGCGATTCGCAATGCGCGGTGTGCCGCGAGCGCGGCGAGCAATTTCAACAGCACCACCCCCCTCAATAGCCATACCCAGTAAATCGGCACTGCGAGAGACAATATGGGTGAGGTCTTTAACGTTATAGAACTCCAACCGCTGCACAATGCCAAACCGGTCTCGCAGCGGTGATGTAAGCAGCCCTGCTCGAGTCGTGGCGCCTACCAACGTAAATTGTGGCAACTCTAACTTAATAGACCGGGCCGCGGGCCCTTCACCTATCATAATATCCAGCTGAAAATCTTCCATGGCCGGGTATAAAATTTCTTCCACTACGGGACTTAAGCGATGAATCTCGTCTATGAACAACACGTCACCGGGCTCGAGATTAGTCATTAACGCAGCTAGATCACCGGCTTTATCGAGTACCGGCCCAGATGTGGTTTTTAGGTCGCCCTCCATTTCCGTCGCGATAATATTGGCCAGCGTGGTTTTACCCAAACCCGGCGGCCCAAAGATTAAGGTGTGATCCAACGCTTCTCCGCGCTTTTTAGCCGCGCCGATAAAAATCTCCATCTGCTCTTTCACCACGGGCTGACCCACATATTCAACCAAGGTTTTGGGGCGTACGGTTCTATCTAGGCGCTCTTCCCGGGGTTGAGCGTGGCCATCGATGATGCGATCTTGTTCAATCATGAAGTAGGTTTAAGATGGAAAGTCGGAACGGGTCTCATTATGCAGGGATCATACCCCGTAATGCCAGTTTGATCAGGTCTTCGCTGCGGCTTATGTCTCCATTGGCCACTTTTGAAACAGCCTTGGCTGCCTCTGTTGGTTTATAGCCCAAAGCCACAAGCGCACTTTCGGCGTCGGCAATAATCTTATTTTGTGATGCAGGGCCCGAACCTAACGCAATAGGTTCTTCCCCCTCGCTTGTAGTAGCGGGAACAACCCATGCTTTTAGCTTGTCTCGCATTTCGATTATTAGGCGCTCGGCGGTCTTTTTGCCCACACCCGGGACTTTGACCAAAGCCGATACATTGTCGTCCATAATACAGCGCACAATATCGTCAGTTTCCATCGACATAATACCCACAGCCATCTTTGGGCCAACGCCATTCACTTTTATCAACAGCCGAAAAAATTCCCGATCTTTTTTTGAGATAAAGCCAAATAGCTGCTGCGACGTTTCGCTTACCGCAAAATGCGTATGCAGCAAAACAGGCTTTTCTAATTCTGGCAGGCGGTAAAAAGTAGACATGGGGGCCAGCAAGTCATAGCCAACACCTTGTAATTCGACCATAAGCTGCGGCGCCTGTTTTTCCACCAATAAACCGTTAAGACGACCAATCATATTTTTTAACCTTTAGGGCTCCTCTATTTATCCGTTCAGCTAGAGCGACCGCGCCGAAACTTTGTCGCGCCTGCCCGCGACACCAGGCCACTAAAGGTGTTTGCATGGCAAATGGCAACCGCAAGTGCGTCGGCGGCATCTTCCGGTGGCGACGCTGGTAATGCTAACAAGGTTTTTACCATATGCTGAACCTGCAGTTTATCGGCCGCCCCTGTACCCACCACAGCTTGCTTTACCTTTCGCGCTGCGTATTCCGACACCGGCAGATCCTGATTGACCGCCGCAACAATGGCCGCACCTCTGGCCTGCCCGAGCTTCAGCGCCGAACCTGCACTTTTCGACATGAAGACATTTTCAATAGCAAATTCCTGCGGCTGATACTGTTCAATTATTTCAGTCAGAGAATCGAAAATCACCTTGAGCCGCTCGGCTAAACAGTCGGCCACCAACAGCGGCGCGGGAATTCGAACCACGCCACTGGCTACATAGGCCAAACGGGAGCCTTGCGCATTGATTATGCCGTAGCCCATTTTTCTAGAGCCAGGGTCTACGCCAAGAATTAGCGGCATGAACGGTTCCTGATGAAAACGGAAAAATTGGGCCAGTAACGACCAGCTACAGACTTTAACAAAAAGGCGGCAACAAAACCCGAACGGCTACCAATTGTTTACACCGGGACACATTAATACTTCACTGAACAGCCATAGGCCTTGGTCACCGGCTGACTCACCGGCTTACCCGCTGCCAGCTCACTCATTGCCTGAGAAATATAATTTGTGGCTTTGGGTATATCGGCCGGGTCGGCGGAGCGAATGCTATCGATACCGCCCATATAGCGCAACACTCCAGCTGCATCAATGATATACATGTGCGGCGTGGTTTTTGCCGCATAAGCTCGGCCAACATCACCACTGGCGTCGATAAGCGTATAACTTGGGCTCGCACTGCGATCCTTGGCCAGCGCGTTTGCTTTAGTACCGGACACAAAGCCCTGCTTACCTTCGGCAGAAGAAATAATCGTTAACCAAACCGTATCGTCATTGACGAATTGCTTTTGCAAAGACTGCATATTGCTACTGTCGTAGTGTTTACGCACAAACGGACACTCATGATTTGTCCACTCGAGTATCACCGTTTTACCTTTAAGGCTTGCCAGTGCAACCATATTGCCATTGGCATCTTTCGCAGCAAACTCCGGCGCCGGCTGGTTAATCACGGGCTTAGCCGCAATGGGGAGCGCGAAGCTCAACAGTAAACCCGCCAATAATGGTGTAATAATTTTTCGCATATTCATACCCTCCACACATGATTTAATCGTTATTCAACCGAGCGCTCAAAACGGAATTCCCAAGCACTCTGCCCGTCAAGAATTATAATGCCGCCCACGTCACGAGGAAGCCTGTAAAAATCCTCGGCTTTACGCTGGCGAATCCGCAGCATGTTATTTTTCCAAAAAAATTCAGTTTGATCCGATGCCATTACAAGCTGTTCATTCAACGGAAAAAAAACCAGTTGCTCTACCTCCGCAAAAAGAGGGTTGCGGGTATAGAGCGTGAACTCAATGTAATCCCCCTCGGCAGACAGGCTCCCCCCCATTAGCGCCAATTTTTTCGGCACCTTCGCGAGCGCCGAGGAAATTAAACGGCTATGGGAAGATACACTAACTTTCTCGGCAACCGGGAGAGTAAGGTTTAACTCGGCACTTCCCGGAATACAGAGTTCCTTGCATACCAACCAACTGGCGTGCAGATCCAAGCTGACTTGTTTGCCCGAAAAATCTTTCGCTAGTGAGAGCTTTACCGGTAGCACCACGTGCTCATAACCATAATTTACTAATGGCCCAAATGGGATATTGTGAGGAGCAGGCCACAAGGGTTCGGAGGCCGTCAGGCCCCCGGGGAGCTGCCAGGTCAATTTAGGCGGCATTCCGGAGTCACCAGGGTTACGCCAATAGACATGCCACCCCTCCTCCGGCTGCAGGTCCAGAGCAACAAACGCGTCACCACCCACGGCCAATGCTTCGACTGCCGTGACTAGCCGCACCTGAATATGCGGCTTTTCGATAAACGCACTAGCGAGACTATTGGCAACACCACTAAAGGACAAACCCGCAGCGACCAGAAGTATTTGAGTTAAACGTCGCATTCGAACAACCATAAATTCATCTAAAGTTAACAGAGCATACAGATGCCTCCATGGCAACAACAACGATTTACGCTAAGATAGTCAATATCTCAACTAATTCCCTTATCCCCGCATGAAGTCGTTTATTGCACCTTTTCTAGGCAGCGCCCGCGATCTATTGCCTATCGTGCTCGTTATCGCTTTTTTTCAAGCTGTTGTTTTACAGCAAACCTTGCCCGATGTGTTTGGCCTATTGTTGGGCCTGCTCATGGTGGTGGTGGGCTTAACGCTGTTTATCCGCGGCCTTGAAATAGGGCTATTCCCAGTAGGCGAAAGCCTAGCACATGCCTTTGCACGAAAAGGTAGCCTATTCTGGCTACTGGTTTTCGCATTTTGCCTCGGCTTTGGCACCACCGTTGCTGAACCAGCACTGATCGCTGTTGCGGCAGAAGCCGCCGTGGTTGCCGCTGAAGGCGGCATGATTGTGGATTCGTCGCAAGCCAAAGCCAGCTATGCCCTAGGCTTACGGCTCACGGTCGCTGGAAGCGTGGGTTTTGCCATTTTGGTAGGGGTTTTACGGATTCTCAAAGGGTGGCCAATTCAATATTTGATCATTGGCGGATACGTGCTCGTTATCATCGTCACTATGTTCGCCCCTAAAGAGATTATAGGAATAGCCTATGACAGCGGAGGTGTTACCACCTCAACCATTACCGTGCCGCTGGTGACGGCATTAGGGGTTGGCCTTGCGTCCTCAATCAAGGGCAGAAACCCAATGATCGACGGCTTTGGACTCATCGCCTTTGCCTCGTTAACGCCTATGATATTTGTGATGATATACGGAATAGCCCTGTGAACAGGAAAACAGCCCATATAGACAGGCACCCAGCATGACCCTTATTACAGATTTCTTTCAGGTTCTGCTGGCTACTGCGCGCGATGTGGTGCCTATTGTAGCCATTATTTTTGGCTTTCAATTTTTTGTTATTCGCCGCCCTATTCCTGCGTTGCCTAAAGTCTTAACCGGTTTCACTCTGGTGATAATCGGACTGGCCTTCTTTTTGTTGGGGCTAGAAAAAGCACTTTTCCCGATTGGCCGACTAATGGCAGAGCAGCTCACAGCACTCAACGGCTCAAGTACCGGCTTTCTCTGGGTGTACCTTTTTGCCTTTGCTATAGGCGCAAGTACCACCATTGCCGAACCATCGCTTATTGCTGTGGCCATAAAGGCCAACCAAGTCTCGGGCGGCACGATAGGTGTCTGGGGGCTGCGCTTAGCTGTCGCGCTCGGCGTTGCCATCGGCATTACACTTGGCTCTTGGCGCATTGTAACCGGCTACCCCATTCATTGGTTCATCATCACAGGCTACGCGGTTGTTGTAATTCAAACCTACTTCGCACCCAAAATAATCGTGCCATTAGCCTACGATTCCGGTGGTGTTACAACCTCAACCGTTACTGTACCTCTAGTAGCAGCCCTCGGCTTGGGCTTGGCCGAAAACATTCCGGGGCGAAGCCCTTTAATCGATGGCTTTGGCCTTATCGCCTTCGCAAGCCTTTTCCCCATTATGTCGGTTATGGCTTACGCCCAAATATCCGCATGGCGGGCAAAACACGACAAAGACAAATCACCACCCAAAGAGACTAACCCGCGAGGTTTAAATAATGCGCTTTAAACTCATACTGGTATTTGCAGAAGATGCCAAAACAGATGTAATTATGGCCGCCGCACGGGAAGCCGGAGCAACGGGCGCAACCGTAATCAATAACGCACGCGGTGAAGGCCTAAAACAGAAAAAAACTTTTTTTGGGCTTTCCTTGGAGACTCAACGTGACGTACTACTTTTTTTAGTAGAAGAACACCTTAGCCGACCAATACTAGAACGTATTTCTGACGTAGGCGAGTTTGATTCATCTCCAGGAACTGGAATCGCCATTCAAGTTGATGTTGAAGACGCCGTCGGCATTGCCCATCAGGCGAAACAATTGTCAGAAATAATTGAGGACGAATTATGAACCGTAAAGTCATCACCTGCCGTGACGTTATGAACCAACGTTTTGCCATTGTCGATGGACTAACGACCATTTCCGAAGCGCTTAAAATAATGAATGATCATAGCTACAAAAAAGTCATTATTAACAAACGAGACGAAAATGATGAATGGGGCCAGGTGCTGCTCTCCGATATTGCCAAACATGTCATCGCAAAGGACAGGTCGCCCGAACGGGTCAACTGCTACGAAATTATGGCAAAACCGGTAATCTCCGTGCGCCCGAAAATGGACATAAAATATTGCGCCCGGCTTTTTAACTCCTTTGGCCTATCCTCCGCACCGGTTATTGAGAACGAGCAAGTCATCGGAGTTGTCAGCTATAATGATATAGTATTGAGTTGGCTGGACTACTTAGAATCAAGGGGAGATTAGCACCGATTTTCGCTTATGCCATCTATAAAAGCAGTTCATTTTTATCTGATTCTCGCTGCAAGTTGGTTAATACCAGCTCTCCTTAGCAGCGCTGCTCTCGCTAGCGAGAAAATTATAGCCATACCTATTGTTGATAACAACGATAGGCGTCAAGAACACAATTACGAACTATTTCAAATTGCATTAGACGCTTCTCAGGATAAGTTTGGCCCTTATAAACTGCAACGAGCCAAGCACTTTATGGAGAATCAACGCCTGCTAGAGGAGTTGGTCAAGGGAGACAAACTCACCGTTGGCACCTCCATGTACAGAGCGGAATGGGCCGATAAAATCATATACATTCCATTCCCAACGTTAAAAGGCCTTGCAAGCTACAGATTGTTTTTAACCTTACCCAAACATCAACAAGCACTATCAAAGGTTAACTCGCTAGATGACCTGAAGAAATTTAAGGTTGGTCAAGGTTACGGCTGGTCTACAAATCGAATACTCAATGACCACGGTTTCAAAACAATAACCAGCGATTCCTATAGTGGATTATTCCGAATGCTAAACGCCGAACGTTTCCCGCTTTTTATGCGCGGTGTTTATGAAATTCTCCCAGAGTTAGAGACCTTCTCTCATTTAGCGCCGCAGATGGAGGTAGCCAAAGGAATTGCCGTATACACCTACTTACCGCTCTATTTCAACGTCACCAAGAAGCAACCTCGCCTAGCCAAGCGACTGGAATACGGTTTGCACAAAGTCTTTGAATCCGGGGAAGCCGATAGTCTATTTTATAGACACTACCAGACATCGATTGACCTACTAAATTCTGACAGCCGAAAAGTGTTTCATGTTGACAACACCAACCTTCCCGATGACTTTTATACGCGGGATAAAAAATACCTGCTCGACATTAATAATGTCGAAACGACACGCAGTAAAACCAGAAGCGCACCAGGGACTATCGGAATCTAATGATTTTCTATTAGCCCAAAACGTACAGCATTAAAACAGCAAAGCAATACCATTTATTAAGTGTGCAAACCTATTTCTTCAAAAATATTTTTACCCCAATTTAGCTGTAACGCTTAATTTATAGCCTGAGTTCGCACTGGTATAAAGCCTGCTTACCTGTACTGCACATTAAACAACCAGCTCTACATGGAGCAGGTGATTTTTAATCGCTATCTTCGATTGGCCTGCGTGAAACCCGCACATCCCTGTACTTCATTCAATTAAACTTTCAACATCGACTAAATGGCAGGTATATCCACCCAGAAACGCACATCATCGCACTCGTGGCCAGATAATTGATTGTAGGTCCAGTTATAGCCGGTTTTAAAGTTGTTAATATCGGCTGTATTGGGATTACTCAAACCGGACGAACCATTACGGTGACCCGTATACCCGTTGTCGCCAAAGTAACTCCTGCACTCATTTAAAACCTGTGCGTCCAACGAGCGATTACTGTTCATTTGGTCTGATATGGGATGGTCACCCGAGCCATAGCCCGTCCAAGCGGAGTGGCACTGACGCATCATTCCCCAGTTTTGTTTTGTCGCGCCAGCATTAAACGCATCACCACTCTTGTCGTCACCGTAGGCATAATTAGTATTCATCAATTCCTTTTCCATCATTACCGATGCAAGGAAACTGCTGCCAGCACCAGCATCCTAGTATGAACGCTTATTTGCCCCCAGGCCCGACACGGTATAACAACCGCAGCTCATTCCACTTGGGCACGACAAGGCAGAAGGACAACTGCCCGTACCACAGCTTCCGCTGCTGTCAGATGCACCGGCTCCACTACCGGCTTATTTTCCCAGCCCCAACCGTCTCCATCGGGGTCAGATGACGCACTCCCGCAGGTTGGATAGTTACTCGCCCCGTCACTGGAACTCCCGCTGTTACAGGTATCAACCACACAGCTTTGGTTGTTTTCCCAGCCCCATCCATCAGCATCCGGGTCCGACGATGCGCTACTACAAGTAGGGTAAGCTCCACTACCGCTAGAGGCTACGATACAGCTTTGATTATTCTCCCAGCCCCAGCCATCACCATCTGGGTCTGCAGAAGAGCTGCTACAGGTGGGATAGTCTTGAGCCAATAGGTTTGCACAAAAGAATACCGAAAAAGCCATAATCGCGACGGATGAAATCTTTTTAAATTTAGTTATTTTCATTGGGATCTTCTCCAAATTTGTATTTGGGAGGCTATTTCGTTCGACTTCAGAAGGCTCGTCGCGTAAAGTAACCGGTTACAAATACAGTTTTTGAACAACAATGCCGCTCGAATATTCCAAACACTACAATTAGTATCCGAAAAGCACTATATGCCGTTCTTTAGCTCTATTTCGGACCATTAAAAATACTAACTTAGTGATTTATCTTCGTATATATAATAAACAGCGGTAAACAACTCCTGTATGAGTACACTATTTTTCTATCGAAGCCTTGGCAAGACGATCCAACACAGTTAAATGTCGTATGCGCCTATGAACCACACGAGCGTCATTAACAAAGGAAGGTAGCGCTCACCACAAAACCGCTCGTAGCCTTAGTCGCTTACTGTTCAAATACTAAAAGACCGTACCATTGTCAGTTCGGGTTTTTAATTAAAAGCCTGACGATGACCTACTCTCACATGGCGCACCATCGGCAGGACAACCGATTACACGACCTTCAGGTCGCCCGAAGGGTGAGGCACAGGGATGTGCCGAGTGAACCGCCACCTAAAAAGTTGCGCTTCACAAAGCAAAAACCCCAGCACATCTCTGTACTGGGGTTTTTAATTAGAAGCCTGACGATGACCTACTCTCACATGGCGCACAATCGGCAGGACAACCGATTACACGACCTTCAGGTCGCCCGGAGGGTAAGGCACAGGGATGTGCCGAGTGAACCGCCACCTAAAAAGTTGCGCTGCGCAAAGCAAAAACCCCAGCACATCTCTGTACTGGGGTTTTTAATTAGAAGCCTGACGATAACCTACTCTCACAGGGCGCACCATCGGCAGGACAACCGATTACACGACCTTCACTTCAGGTCGCCCGGAGGGTGAGGCACAGGGATGTGCCGAGTGAACCGCCACCTAAAAAGTTGCGCTTCACAAAGCAAAAACCCCAGCACATCTCTGTACTGGGGTTTTTAATTAGAAGCCTGACGATGACCTACTCTCACATGGCGAAGCGCCACACTACCATCGGCGATGCATCGTTTCACGTCTGAGTTCGGGATGGGATCAGGTGGTTCCAATGCTCTATTGTCGTCAGGCAAACTGGTATCACTTTAACCCTCTTCAGCGGCTAACTACTGGCTACCCTAAGGCAGCATCGCGGAAATTATGACAAATAATTTCAGTGAAATAAGGTGGAAATGAAAGAAGTTTTATTCATCGCACTTAAGCTTTACTTAAGTATCTTATCCAGCTGTTGTTAAACAGCACTCGATAACGTGTTGACTTAGTTATCGCTTGGAATCGTAACGTTTTCGATCTCAAAGTCGTTAAACTTTTCAATCGTGCCAATGTTTTATTCATCGGCTTGTCGACTTAACTTATTCCAGAGTTACCGATCGCTCAGTTCTCTCTGTTATATGGTCAAGCCTCACGGGCAATTAGTACTGGTTAGCTCAACGCCTTACAACGCTTCCACACCCAGCCTATCAACGTCGTAGTCTTCAACGGCCCTTTAGGGACTTAAAGTCCAGGGAAAGCTAATCTTGAAGGAGGCTTCCCGCTTAGATGCTTTCAGCGGTTATCCCGTCCGAACGTAGCTACCGGGCAATGCCATTGGCATGACAACCCGAACACCAGGGGTTCGTTCACTCCGGTCCTCTCGTACTAGGAGCAACTCTTCTCAACTTTCCAACGCCCACGGCAGATAGGGACCGAACTGTCTCACGACGTTCTAAACCCAGCTCGCGTACCACTTTAAATGGCGAACAGCCATACCCTTGGGACCGGCTTCAGCCCCAGGATGTGATGAGCCGACATCGAGGTGCCAAACACCGCCGTCGATGTGAACTCTTGGGCGGTATCAGCCTGTTATCCCCGGAGTACCTTTTATCCGTTGAGCGATGGCCCTTCCATACAGAACCACCGGATCACTATGACCTACTTTCGTACCTGCTCGACTTGTCAGTCTCGCAGTCAAGCTGGCTTGTGCCATTACACTAACCTCATGATTTCCGACCATGATTAGCCAACCTTCGTGCTCCTCCGTTACTCTTTGGGAGGAGACCGCCCCAGTCAAACTACCCACCATGCACTGTCCCCAATCCCGATAAGGGACCTAGGTTAGAACCTCAAACATATCAGGCTGGTATTTCAAGGTTGGCTCCACATAGACTAGCGTCTACGCTTCAAAGCCTCCCAGCTATCCTACACAAATAGGTTCAAAGTTCAGTGCAAAGCTGTAGTAAAGGTTCACGGGGTCTTTCCGTCTAGCCGCGGGTACACAGCATCTTAACTGCGATTTCAATTTCACTGAGTCTCGGGTGGAGACAGCGTGGCCATCGTTACGCCATTCGTGCAGGTCGGAACTTACCCGACAAGGAATTTCGCTACCTTAGGACCGTTATAGTTACGGCCGCCGTTTACCGGGGCTTCGATCAAGAGCTTCTCCGAAGATAACCCCATCAATTAACCTTCCGGCACCGGGCAGGCGTCACACCCTATACGTCCACTTACGTGTTTGCAGAGTGCTATGTTTTTAATAAACAGTCGCAGCCACCTGGTCACTTCGACCACCAACAGCTTACGGGGCAAGCCCTTCACCGTCAGCGGCGTACCTTCTCCCGAAGTTACGGTACTATTTTGCCTAGTTCCTTCACCCGAGTTCTCTCAAGCGCCTTGGTATTCTCTACCTGATCACCTGTGTCGGTTTACAGTACGGTCGTCTGTTACCTGAAGCTTAGAAGATTTTCTTGGAAGCAGGGCATCAACCACTTCGTCCAATACAGGACTCGTCATCAGCTCTCAGCCTTAAGGGCCCGGATTTACCTAAGCCCTCAGCCTACAGCCTTAAACATGGACAACCAACGCCATGCTGGTCTAGCCTTCTCCGTCTCTCCATCGCAGTAACAGCCGGTGCACGAATATTAACGCGCTTCCCATCGACTACGCATTTCTGCCTCGCCTTAGGGGCCGACTAACCCTGTCCCGATTAGCGTTGGACAGGAAACCTTGATCTTCCGGCGGGGGAGTTTTTCACTCCCCTTATCGTTACTCATGTCAGCATTCGCACTTCTGATACCTCCAGCAAACTTCTCAGTTCACCTTCACAGGCTTACAGAACGCTCCCCTACCATGTCCTAAGACATCCGCAGCTTCGGTTACCAGTTTGAGCCCCGTTAAATCTTCCGCGCAGGCCGACTCGACTAGTGAGCTATTACGCTTTCTTTAAAGGATGGCTGCTTCTAAGCCAACCTCCTAGCTGTCTAAGCCTTCCCACATCGTTTCCCACTTAACTGGTATTTGGGACCTTAGCTGGCGGTCTGGGTTGTTTCCCTCTTGACAACGGACGTTAGCACCCGCTGTCTGTCTGCCATGATTGCACTCCACGGTATTCGGAGTTTGCATGGGGTTGGTAAGTCGGGATGACCCCCTAGCCCAAACAGTGCTCTACCCCCGTGGGTGAGACATGACGCACTACCTAAATAGTTTTCGGGGAGAACCAGCTATCTCCGGGCTTGATTAGCCTTTCACTCCGATCCACAGGTCATCTCCTCATTTTTCAACATAAGTGAGTTCGGTCCTCCAGTCAGTGTTACCTAACCTTCAACCTGCCCATGGATAGATCGCCCGGTTTCGGGTCTATTGCATGCGACTCGACGCCCTATTAAGACTCGATTTCTCTACGGCTCCCCTAAACGGTTAACCTTGCCACATACAATAAGTCGCTGACCCATTATACAAAAGGTACGCGGTCACTCCGAAGAGCTCCCACTGCTTGTATGCACACGGTTTCAGGATCTATTTCACTCCCCTCACAGGGGTTCTTTTCGCCTTTCCCTCACGGTACTGGTTCACTATCGGTCAGTTGGGAGTATTTAGCCTTGGAGGATGGTCCCCCCATGTTCAGTCAAGATATCACGTGTCCCGACCTACTTAATATGGAAACAATGGCCTTTCGTATACGGGACTATCACCCTGTATCGTTAGACTTTCCAGACTCTTCTACTGGACCATTATTTCTCGGCTACTCCCCGTTCGCTCGCCGCTACTAAGGGAATCTCGGTTGATTTCTTTTCCTCCGGGTACTTAGATGTTTCAGTTCCCCGGGTTCGCCTCTTACACCTATGTATTCAGTGCAAGATACTCCTAAAAGGAGTGGGTTTCCCCATTCAGAAATGTTCGGATCAAAGCTTGTGTGCCAGCTCCCCGAACCTTATCGCAGGCTCCTACGTCTTTCATCGCCTCCAACTGCCTAGGCATCCACCGTGTGCACTTATTCACTTGACCATATAACACAGATAACTGCGCCATAAACTCACGAATAAGTTTTTAATGTCGACTTATTTACAATTCTCTCTGATACTAAACACGCTATTAATGCCCTCTTCATAAACCCTAGCTATAAGGCTTAATTACAACAAAGAACACCCTAGTCCGCGATTAACACCAGTCGATAACTAAGTGTCTCTACACATTGTTTTGAATGCTGTCATAACAACAATTGCACCGGATAAGCTACTTAATTAAACTCTCATTTCCAAGCATTGGCCTAAACCAATACCCAGTCGTGAATTGTTGTAATCGCTTAAATGCAATGTTTTACAACTTCTTTCATTTCCAAATTTTTAAAGAACTTCTCGTTCGGCGTGTGCCGTTGAGAGGGTGCGTATCTTACACTCAGATCCAAATGAGTCAAGCAGTTTTTAAAAGAAATATTGCACTTCTGTTTGATGATGGTTTTGTACTCAATTGACGCCCAACACCACACACTCCAATCAGAGAAAAAACGAGCCGCCTCGAAGCCATGTTAAGATGGCCGACAACAAAATAGCTATGCCGCTGCAGACAATGCCAAACGGCTCAAAAACCGCAATGACCAGACCTAAACGCCAGAAATCCATTCTTGTAATTCGATTGAGCCATGTCACCGACGTGGTGCTGGCCAGCCCCATGGCGCATTTAATCAAAGGGCACGCCGAAAACGTGCACCTTACTTGGTTAGTTGAATCTCGCTACCTGGGGTTACTGCAAGGGCACCCAGACATAGACAAAATCATCCCTTGGGACAAGCAGCGCTGGCAGTGGTTGTTAAAGCGAGGGAAACTCATAGGGCTGCTGCGGGAGGCGCTAATTTTGAGGCGGCTACTGCGCCGCCGAAACTATGCGTTGGCCCTCGACTTACAGGGGCTGATGATAAGCAGTTTTTTTGCCTGGCTGAGCGGCTCACGCATTCGCATTGCGCTAGGCGCGACACAGGGCAGCAACTGGTTCGCAACTAAGACAATCTCCCGCAATATCGGTGAGGAAACCCAGCTTGGCTCAGAATACCGCTATCTGTTAAGCCAATTAGGTATGCCCGACAGCCCCTGGAATATCTATATTGCGCCCCCCACAGAAAGCAAGCCAGCACTCGAGGGAAAACTCGGTTTTAACTATACAAAAGAGCGCTATGCGGTCATTTGTCCTTTTTCCGTTTTTCCCGACAAACGATGGCCTGATGAACATTGGAAGCAAATCGCGCTGAGAATTCGCGGCCGATACAAACTCAAAACCGTCATCTTGGGGCTCGAACGTGATGCCCAGCACGGACAAAGCATCGCTTCCGCCATTGGCGCCATTACCCTTGCGGGCAATACGTCGCTAAACGAAGCCACCGAGGTTATTCGCCACTCGGAACTCGTTCTGGGAATTGATACCGGGCTGACGCATATAGGCCACGCATTTAGCATTCCCACCATTGGTCTTTTTGGGCCAACATGCCCGTATTCCTATGCGGGGGTAGAAACCAGTAAAATAATCTTCCTCAAGCGATATTGTTCACCCTGTAATAACAAGCCCATATGCAAAGGTCAATTTGAGTGTATGACAGAAATAACCCCTGATATGGTGCTCTCCGAAATCAAGCCTCTTATGAAGCTTGCTCAAGAACACTAACCTTTTTATACGAAACGATAAGCACAATATGAAAACACGTAACAGGACAGTAAGCCTGCTCGTTGCCTGTATATTTAGCGCGAGCGCTCAAGCAACCGAGCTTTATTTACCTCTTAACCTCGACACGCTAGCGGAAAGCAAAATAGAGCAACTTTTCGTGCTTGCGGATACACCATTGGTTAAGCGGCCCTACACAGTGAGTAAAGTTGAAGCTGCTGTCGATAAAGTAAAAGACAGGCACCCAGCACTAGCGAAAAGCATTCAAACATACTTGCAACGCTTCAAGCAGAACATCAATGTTAGCCATGCAACTCTGAGCCTTAGCACAAATGACGAAGCCAACCATACCTACGCGAATGATCGTGGTGAGAGCACAAACTCTAACTACCACCTCAGGGTGAACGGTTTTGCAAAGGTTAACGACTCCATCATGCTTAATGTAGGTGGCCGATATAGCTCGGATGCAAACCGCGACAATAACGCAATACTGGACGGAACATTTTTATCGGTAGCAAAATACAATGTTCAGCTCGATCTCGGATATCGGGAACACTCCTTCAGCCCATTCCAATTTGGCAATATGCTGGCATCTACAAACGCACCGTCACTCCCGAGTATTACCGTTTCAAATCCAGATACCTACGCATTTTTGGGCTTCAGCTATGAACTGTTCTGGGGCCAGCTGTCCGAGTCGGATTCGATCCTAAGCGAAGATGGCACTCAACGATTAACAGGCAACCCAAAGCTTTTGGGTATGCATGTTGGCTTTGCCCCACTGGAAGGCTTCGCTATTGGCTTTAATCGTCTACTTCAATATGGTGGTGCCGACAGGGACGAAAGCATAAGTTCCTTGGCCCAAGCCTTTTTTAACGTGAAATCAAACGAAAATGCAGGCGCCGGTAAAACTGACTTTGGTAATCAGCAGTCCTCCATCAATACCAGTTATACCTTTGGCGGCGCTGCGCCACTGTCGCTATATATGGAATATGCAGGTGAAGATACGTCTCAAACATCTGGCGTACATCTAGGAAACACATCCATTATGCTGGGTGCCTACTTCCCGAAGATTACCGAACACTTAAGTCTCCGCTACGAATTCGCCGAGTGGCAAAATGCTTGGTATACAAACGGAAATTACGGTGACGGCCTAACACATGACAACTTGATTTTGGGGCACTGGGGGGCAAACGAGCGTGTATTTAGCTCAGCCGTGGGCTCCAATAATCATACCGCTAAGCTTATTTATGCTACCCAAAAACACAGCCTAATTACCACGCTAAAACAAGTTCAAAACGAACAGTACTCATCGATTGATTACAGCCCGGGACAGGAACTCTCCCTTGATTATTCAAGGGCTTTTAGCCGCTACCGTTTCGGCATGAAGCTGACCTCAGGTACGAGCGTATTTGACCAAAATTATTCTCAGCTCTCGGGGTATGTACAATGGTAAATATCAGAATCTGTCTTATCGCAGCCCTAGCCCTTATTCTGCCCCCTGAAATATTGGCTGCAGAATTTCAAGTTGGCGTTGGGATTACCCAAAATTATATCGATTCAGATACAGGGAACGAGCAAGTCGACGGCAACACAGAAAACGGTATCAGTGAGGCCGTAAGTCTAGTCGTTCGCAAGCGGTACAAAGGCAAATATCTGCTGGGAGCAGGTATTGATCTGTCCAATATTAACGGGGATCGATACCTCGGCATCCGTGCAATAGACTATCAATATATCCTTCTAGAAAATACGCGGGTCGGCGCTTTTATTGGGGCTGCATCGATCAACAACAGCCTTCCTCAAAACGGCTATTACCTAGGTTTTCACCTAACCCAGACAAATATTTTTAACTTTTTCGATTTTGGTGCCGAGCTACGATACGGCAGTGGTCTTGCTCGCGACCGATTGCTAGGTACCGACCCACCAGGAGATAAACCTGACATGTTTATGGATATTACCTCACTCGGAGCCGTACTCAGCAAACGATTCTAACGCAATGAAGAGCGCCCACTCGTGTTGGGCGCCTTCATAGTAACCTGCCGGTAAGGCTTTCGGAGACACCTTCTTGTCCTCAGCAGAAACTCAACAAAAAAAGCGTATCGCCATCCTTATAGACAGCCTATATGGCGGAGGTGCGGAGAAGGTCATGCTTACTTTGGTATCGACACTTGTTGAGCTAGGCCATGACGCCCAAATAATCGTACTGTCGAAAAATGTTGACTACGAAATCCCGATGCATTGCACCGTTCACTCTCTTTACGATAAAAAAGTAAAGTTAAAAGGTTACTTTAGAGGAAAAAAGCACGCACGAAAGCTAAAACATTTGGTCTCGGAGCTGGAAGAAAAAAGTGGCGCGTTCGATTTATTTATCGCCAACCTGGAAGAAACTTATCGCATCGCATCGGCCTGTAATTTCGATCGCATTTATTATGTGATACATAACTCAATTATCGAAACCCTCAAACGGACTCGGCTACTCGGCCCCATTAAATACTTCTATCTAAAAAGTATACTCAGAAAACTCAAAGGTAAAGACCTGTTAACCGTATCGAAAGGGATAGAGCAAGAGCTGCGTGACACGCAAGTAATTCAAGCTAGGTCAGTTCAAACAATTTATAACCCGTACGATGTTGAATCCATTCAAAAGCTCGCGCAAGAAAAAGATTCTGGTATCCCCCTGGAACCCTACATCATCCACGTAGGACGCGCAGCGCGACAAAAGCGACACGACGTTTTGTTCAAGGCCCTTAAACATATAAACCCGAAGTATAAGCTGGTTTGCCTAGCAAACGACATAAAAAAGCTGAGCGCTCTAGCCAGCTCACTCGGCGTATCTGATCGCGTTATATTCCCTGGATTCCAGAAAAACCCCTACCCCTGGATAGCCAACGCGAAAGCAATGGTACTGAGTTCGGATTATGAGGGCTTTTCCAATGTACTCATTGAATCTGTCATCTGCGGTACCCTCCCGGTATCGACCGATTGCCCACATGGCCCAAATGAGATACTAACAGGGTCTTTGGCGCAATTCCTTTCTGAAAGGAAAAACCCGCAACAGCTGGCCGAAAAGGTCAACGCCGCACTTGAGTCGGCGCTTGCCCCAGCAGAGTGCGCTGTTTTAACCAAAGTCGACAATCAGCTGGTTGCTCAGCGTTACCTCTCTCTCATAAAGTAAGCGACGCACCACTCTATGAATTATCAAACTTTTTTAATCAATCTTGATAAATCCATTGACCGACTGGCCGCCAGCACCGAAATGCTTAATGCGCTAGGGCTAGAGTTTGAGAGAGTACCCGCTATCTACGGTGCAGACTTGCTAGCGGAAGACGTCGCTCAGGCATACACCACTAGCACAAGTAATCGCTATCACAAAGAACTCAATCTAGGTGAGATAGGCTGTTACCTGAGCCACAGAAAAACGTGGGAATTAATTATCAAACGAAAGCTAGACTTTGCATTGATATTTGAAGACGACTTTCTACCAAAAGTAGAGTCTATTAGCGAAATCATTACACTGGTCAATCAAATTCAAACACCCTGGCATTTAATAAAACTTATGGGCAAACATAAGCGCGCAGACGAGATTTGCGCCCACCCGATGAAGGAATTAACCTTCAGCCTACTCAAAAAAGTGCCAACCCGAACAGGCATGCAAATTGTAAGTAACGAGGGCGCCAAACGGCTTCTTGCTTCATCCAAACCTTTCAGTCGCCCTGTAGATGTTGACCTCCAGTACTGGTGGGAAAAAAACATCTGGGTGCATGGTATTCTGCCCTATCCATTTAAGTCAAATAGCGAAGGCAGTAGTGAAATTGAAAAGTTCTCAAATAGAAAAGCGGCGAAGAAAAGCCGATTAAAAAAATTGGGCAACAAAATAAGCTTTACCCTGAATACGCAGAGACAGGCCAAAAAACTCATACAAAGAGAACCACAGCTGCTTACCCCGCCTTTAGGGTAAAAAAATACCTTCGGCTCCCGCAGCTTACCCGATAAGGCCTGAGGTGCGTAATTCAGTAAGTTCAGTAAGTTCAATGGGCGACGAAAAGTAGGTGCTCTCGGTAGGCATAAAACACCCTAATAGAAGCTGGCCTCACCCTCAGGCCTTGTTTTAAAGCGCCTATGTACCCAGAGGTACTGTTCAGGGTTTTCCCGTACTCGCGCTTCAATAAATTGATTAATTGTAACGGCATCTTCATGCTCATCACCCGAAAACTTTGACTTTATAGAAGGATAAAGAGAAATGTGATAACGACCGTCAGGCTTTCGCGTGGTCACCCAGGGTATCACCTCTGCGCGACCCGCCTTAGCCAATTGCGCTGGCGCCTTGACAGTAGCGGTGTTAACACCAAAGAAAGGTACAAATACACTGCGTCGTTTTCCGTAATCCTGATCGGGTGCGTAATTTACCGCCCGCCCCTCGCGCAGAGCCCGAACAATTTTGCGAACATCCCCATTTGGGATTACACCACTCTTACTGTTTCGCCGAATTCTCCCCCATGCTTGCACATACTCATACACGGCGTTTTTATGTGGCCGGTAAAAGCCATCTATTGAAGTCACTGTATTGACGCAGGCCGCACCAAACTCAATCGCCGTAAAATGTATCCCCATAAACAGAACACCGCTTTCAGTTTTTTGCGCGGCAACTAAATATTCCAATCCGCTGATAGTGAAGGCATTTTTTACTCTCCAGGTCGGCCAAAACCAAGCCGCACCACTTTCAAACACCCCAATCCCTGTGGATCTAAGTGTCGATCGAACCAACGCATTAACCTCTCGCTCGCCTAGCTCCGGATAACATTTTTCAATGTTAATCTTCGCAATACGTTTTCGGCTAATGGGCAAAACATAGAGTAAGTCCCCCAAACGACGCCCGAAGAATCGCTGTACTACCATTGGGAATAGCTGCACTAGCAACCACCACAGCAGCATAAGTAACCAAGTTATCAGATAGCGTGGATGCAATAGTTTATTGTCGAACTTTATTTGAGACATCAGCCATTTTTTATTGAAGTGAACGATAGATTTCAACCAAGCGTGTTGCTTCACGTTCAATTGTATACTTCTCAAGCACACGCGTTCGCGCCTGCGCTCCCATTTCCACAAGACTAACCTCATCAGCAAGCAGGTGACTGAGGCGACTCACAAGGGCTGCTAGACCCCCCACTGGGATTACGTAGCCATCTACCCCTTCACGCACTACTTCTGGCCAAGCCCCAGCCTCCGTTGCAATCACCGGCACAGCGCAACTCATCGACTCCAGCACGGTTAACCCAAATCCCTCCGTGCGACTGAGTGCAGTTATTAGCGTCATTGCAGACATTATAATAGGCACCTGCTCAAATTTCTGCTCCCCCAAAAAAAGCACCCGATCCGACAACCCGGCAGCCTGCACTTTGGACGCCAAAGACGCTAGCCATTCACGCTCACGCCCCTCTTCAGCGCCAACAATAACAGCGGAATATTCCGGTAGTTTAGGCAGCACCTGCAGGCAGGCCTCCACAAACAGGTCCACGCCTTTTTGTGCGCGTACACGCCCAAAAATACCAATACATTTGGGCGTGATGACACCAATGCTTTTTAGCACTTCCTGTTTATTATCCCGGGGCTGATAGATTTCAGAATCTATACCATGAGGCACAATAGCCTGCGGCTTAAAGCGGAGGTAAGATGCGGCCGCTTCACAAGTGGATATAACCGCATCCATTTTACCCATCAACCACCGACTAAAGCGTGAATGATGGCGTTGAGCCGTAGAGGTAAAAAGAATTTTTATCTCGCAGCCAAACAAATGCTTTAGCAGCAGCGCCTGAATCATTTCATTATTCCGGCGAGCGTGAAAGATTCTCGGCTTGCCACACGTCAACGGCGACCGCAAAAGGCGAATTGCCTGAAAAAAGCTAATCGACAAAGAAGCGTCCGGCATGTGATACTTACCTAATACCTTTAGGGGAATTACGCTCCTCTGAACCGACATAGTTTGCAGCATAGTGGAGGTAACACCCGAAAAGCGGGAATTCGAATTCCCCAAAATCACCACTACTTCAGCATGCTCTTCCACCATAAGACCCACTTCTGTTATTCACTGGATATTTATTTTGATTTCAGCTGGGCATTATACCTCGTACACAACATCATGCTTTACTAAAATGACCGAACCTCTGCATATATACCATACTCTCCTGTCTCGCGGTTTTGCCGGGTCAGAGAGATCCACGGCGGAATCCTGTAATGCCCAATGCAAGGACCACCAAGTAACGCTCATTTTACGTAAAGATCACCGCAAAAACGGTAGAAGCATCGTCGACCATCTGGATAGCCGGGTTACGATTAAAACGATATCTCACCATGTCTTCCCGCGCCTTAAACTTGGCAAACTGGTTCAAGAGGACCAGCCTGACGTGATTCACACTCACCTCAGGCGCTCCACTCGCATAGTTTCGAAAATTCAAACCCACGCAGCTAAAATAGCGACGCTTCACATTGCGATTAACGGCAAATGCTTCTTAAAAATGGATGGCCTGGTGTGCAATGCACGCTGGCAATTGGAAGCAGTCCCCGCGAACTACACGGGTAAATGCCATAAAGCTAACAACTCCCTGTCGCCGCACCGGCGCTTAAGTGTTGCGGAAATATTTGAACTAAGAAGCTCTCTAAACATAAGCCACGAAGATATATTGATAGGCGGTGTTGGCCGATACCACCCTAGTAAAGCGTGGGATACGCTCATAAAAGCCTTTAAACAACTGCCCGGCTACAACAATACAAAGCTTCACATTTTTGGCAGTGGGAATCAGGAAGAGCAACTGAAGAAACTAGCCGCAGACGACAATCGCATCGTACTCGCTGGCTATCGAAATGATATTAAAGACCTGTACCAAGCATTCGATATACTCGCCTGCCCCTCAAGGTTCGACCCACTTCCACGCGCCATACTTGAAGCTATGGATGCAGGAACCCCTGTCATTGCCTCGGACGCAGGCGGCTGTAAGGAGCTAGTTAACGATTACGGTGGACAACTATTTGAGTGCGACAATACAGAGAGCCTCACCCGAACACTAGCCACTTGGCTTAAAAGTAAACCTGCTCGACACCGGCCAGACCTTAGTGCCCACCACCTAGAAAACACCAATAAGGCTATGATTAACTTCTACCGCGAGTTAATTGCCAAAAAACAACACTTAAGCCACACCCCCTCGTTGGCTACAGGCAAATTTGAGAATGAGCAAAAAGGCCTAAAATTAACCGGAAGCTCGCGTAAATAAATCGTTACTGGCGAACAACAGGAAAGGAATGCATACACTCAGTTCAGTGGGCATAGGGGAGCGTTTCTCGACTATTCATCTGAACTAACGAATGACATACGCCAGATCGCAGCGCAATTGGCGCCAAAAATAGGCTATCATTAATCCTAAAAATAGTTGGCTAAAACGTCAATTACACCATGATAAGGCTAGGGCTCGTCTTGTGAAAATCAGTGTTATCTTTACCACTTACAATTCGCCAGAATGGCTACAGAATGTTCTCTGGGGGTTTGATTATCAGGATGATGATCATTTTGAAATTGTGATTGCCGATGATGGCTCACGGGAAGAAACCCGTAAACTTGTCGAAAAATTCTCCGTCTCATCTAGCAAAGCCGTACAGCATATCTGGCAGCCTGACGACGGTTTCCAAAAATGTCGAGTGCTTAACAAGGCTATTGTTGCGGCCAAAGGTGAGTACCTAATATTCACCGATGGCGACTGTATTCCTCGAGGGGACTTTGTTACCACCCACCGGAAGCATGCAGAAGCAGGGCGCTTTCTATCCGGGGGCTACTTAAAGCTTCCCATGAAAGCGAGCAAACAGATCACCCAAGAGGACATCAAGCAAGGCAACTGCTTCGACGTCAACTGGCTCAAGTCACAGGGCATGACTAAAACCAAAGGCTTTATGAAGCTAAATGCTGGCCCACGAAAAGAAGCCATCTTCAACGCGCTTACCCCCACCAAACCTACATGGAACGGGCATAATGCTTCTTGCTTTAAACAAGACGCTCTCACCATTAACGGATACGATGAACGGCTTAGGTACGGCGGGCTGGACCGAGAATTTGGTGAGCGACTCGAAAATGCGAACATTCGTGGCAAGCAAATACGCTATAGCGCCGTTGTCGTTCACTTAGATCACGCACGGGGTTATGAGAGCCCAGAAGATTGGCAGCGCAATCGCGATATTCGACAATCCGTCGCTCAAAATAAAACGGTTGCCACCGAACACGGTATTCAGCAGCAAAACCTGTAGCGTTGCCGAATCACCCATTACCGGCTACAGCAACAACACCCGAATATCGGCGAGCCCGCTCGACCAGGTGCAGGGCGCAAGCGACAACCAAGCATACGCCCCTCAAGTCAAAACATAGGAA
>NZ_JACJUV010000002.1 GCF_014218805.1 Teredinibacter franksiae
GCGCGCAACATTATCTTGAGTTGCGAGTAGGGCTTGTGGGTCGATATCGGTTCCCGTGGCATGGCTGGCGCCGAGCAGTAGCGCGGCAATCCCGAGTATACCCGAGCCACAGCCATAATCGATGACGTTTTGTCCATCAAGCTTTTGTTCTGCTAGCCATTGCAGGCAAAGAAAGGTGGTGGGGGGGTACCTGTACCAAATGCTAGCCCTGGGTCGAGTAGCAGGTTTACAGCATTTGGGTCGGGCGAGGGGTCCAGCTCGGGCAGATCCACAGGTTGTCAGCACATTGAATTGGGTGGTAATGGCTCATCCACTCCCGTTCCCAGTCTTTATCTTCGAGTATGCGCCAAACGGCAGAATCCAGGGTTTCGCCTGCTTGTTGGTGATAACTTTCCTGAATGTTTTTCAGGGTTGTTTTTGTGTCGATATCGGCTTCGTATAGGCCTGTTACCCGAGTTTCCCGCCAAAGAGGGGTTTCACCCAGTTGGGGTTCGAAGATGGGTTGGTTCGCGTTATCTTCAAGGGTGACAGCCAGTGAGCCGCTGTCCAATAAGGCATCTTCCGCAATGGGAGCCTTGTCGCGCGAACTGTCTATTCGCAGCTGGAGCCAGGGCATAGGGGTACCTCAGGGGTGTGGGGTGCTGTCGCAACCCCTAGGGGTTGCGACATGGGTCGGTTAGAGGCCGAGTTTCTTTTCAAGGTAATGGATGTTCACGCCGCCATCGATAAAGGCTTCATCGCGAACTAGGTCCATTTGTAGACTGGTGTTGGTCTTGATACCGCTTATTACGAGTTCGTCCAATGCGCCTTCCATTCTTTTGAGTGCGCTTTTACGGTCTTCTGCGTGGGTAATGACTTTGGCAATCATGGAGTCGTAGTAGGGTGGTACTTTGTAGCCGCTGTAGAGGTGGGTGTCTACTCTAACACCCAGACCGCCTGGAGCGTGGAAATTACTGACAAGTCCGGGTGAGGGCATGAAAGTGGTTGGATCTTCAGCATTAATACGGCACTCGATGGCATTGGCCGTTTACGCGAATGTCTTCTTGGCGCAAACTTAATTTTTCGGCCTGCGCATATCACGAATTTGTTCCTTGATCAGATCGACGCCAGTGATCATTTCTGACACATGGGTGTTCAACCTGAATACGTGTATTCATTTCGATGAAGTAGAAGTGACCGTCTTCGTAGAGAAATTCGAAAGTGCCAGCACCTTTGTAGCCTATTGCGTTACAAGCTTTAATGCAGGAATCAAACACCTTTTGCCGGGCCTCTTCGTTTATAAGGAGGGGCTGGTGCTCTTCAATAACTTTTTGGTGGCGTCGCTGCATGGAGCAGTCACGGTCGAATAGGTGGACGGTGTTGCCTTGACCATCGGAAATGATCTGTACTTCTACGTGACGGGGATTTTGTAGGAATTTTCCATATAAACCGTATCGTCACCAAAAGCGGCTTTGGCTTCCGCTTTGGTTACTTGGACGGGAGGTCCAAAGGCTGGCTTCGGTGTGCACAACACGCATACCGCGACCGCCGCCGCCAGAGGCAGCCTTAATAATGACCGGGAAGCCAATTTTGCGGCCAATTTTTACGCAGGCTTCTGGGTCGTGGGGCAATGGGCCGTCAGAGCCGGGAACGGTCGGTACGCCTGCTTTCTTCATGGATTGAATGGCGGATACTTTGTCGCCCATTAGGCGAATAACATCGGCGTCTGGGCCGATAAAAACAAAACCGCTTTTTTGAATTTGCTCTGCAAAGTCAGCGTTCTCGGCGAGAAAGCCATAGCCTGGATGAACCGCAATCGAGTCCGTTACTTCCATCGCAGAAATGATGGCTGGGATGTTGAGATAGCTATCGGCGGATGCGTTTGGACCAATGCACACGGACTCGTCGGCTAGCCGAACATGCTTCAGATCTCTATCGGCTTTTGAGTAGACGGCGACAGTTGTAATGCCTAGCTCACGGCAGGCGCGAAGCACACGCAGTGCAATCTCGCCTCGGTTTGCAATGAGGACTTTATTGAACATGGTGTTTACCCTCTTTGCGTCTTAGGCAATAACAAGCAGTGGCTGATCAAATTCTACGGGTTCGCCATCGTCGGCCAGAATGGCTTCGATAACACCCGATTTGTCTGCTTCGATCTGATTCATCATCTTCATCGCCTCAACAATGCAAATGACATCGCCAGCTTTTACCGATTGCCCTACTTCAACAAAAGGTGAGGAGTCGGGGCTGGGGGAGCGGTAAAAGGTGCCTACCATAGGTGACACTACTTGATGACCACTGGGGGCCGCCGCTGGAGGTGCTTCAGCCGGCGCTACTGGAGCAGCCGCTGCTGGGGCGGCGGGTACCGGCTGATAGGCTGGTTGATACATCGGTTGCATCGCAGGGTTGGCCGCTGAGCGCGAGCCACGGCTAATGCGCACAGATTCTTCCCCTTCCTTGATTTCCAACTCTTCAACGTTGGATTCTTCCAGTAACTCAATCAGTTTCTTAATTTTGCGAATGTCCATTATGGCCTCTCGGTAACAAGCGCTTTTAGTTAGGGTGAAATATAGGAGAAAGCTATTCTTGGCTTTCTAAATGTATAAATGCTGCCTGCAGAGCTAATTCGTAACTCTGAGCGCTGAAGCCGCAGATAACACCTTTTGCCAAATCAGAAAAATAAGAATGATGACGAAAGGGTTCGCGGCTGAATACGTTAGACATGTGGCACTCCACAAAGGGGATATCCACTGCCGCCAGCGCGTCTCTAAGTGCGACGCTGGTGTGAGTAAAACCGGCGGGGTTGATCACAATAAAATCGACACCTTCATTGCGAGCGTCGTGAATGCGATCGATCAGTTCGTACTCAGCATTACTTTGAAGGGCGTGAAGATGATGTCCCTTTTCAATACATAGCGAGGTAAGCTTTTGGTTGATGTCGGCAAGAGTCGTAGAGCCGTAGACTTCGGGTTCGCGGGTGCCCAACAGATTTAGGTTGGGGCCGTGTAACACCAGAATCGTTGCCATTGGGCTTTTCCTACCTGTTTGAGTGAGAGAATGCTTTCGAAGTCAAAATTGATTCTAAATTGCGGCGATTTGTACCGATATTGTTATAGTCGGTGGATAAATGTGCTGCACTTTAGCGTTGAACGCGATTTTGCCCAAATTACCGCACCTTGTCTATTGAAAGTTGCGACTTAACTCACTTTCAGCGAAGTTGACCTCTAAATTAGCGAAGATCACGAAAAAATACCTAGTTAATACTCACTCGGCGATAGATCGGTTCAGCGCATCAATAATGCTATCGGGGGTTAAAAGTTGGGGCAGTATTTCCGGCTCCGCGTTGATTGTATTTGGGAATACCATATACAGAGGAATACCGCTTCGGTTGTAGCGTTTGAGTAATGCGGCAATGTCGTCATCAGGGTTGGTCCAGTCACCAACTAGAAGCGTTACGCCAAGCTCTTCCGCACGGGCAAAAAATGCCTTGGAACTGAAGGCTACAGTTTCGTTCACTTTACACGTTATACACCAGTCTGCCGTGAGGTTTACGAACACAGGTTTTCCTGTCTGATTTAAGGCCTGAAGGCGCGCGGGCGTATAGGGCTCCCAGTTTTCGTAGTGGTTGGATGCGCTTCCAGTGAAGGAGCGGATTTGCCAGGTGAGGTGTGCAGCTGCAAGGAGGCAGACAACAATAAGGCCGCGAAGCGCAAGCTTTTTCCCTAGAGTCTGAGGTGAAAACTGGGTAAGCCAGAGCGCAAAGGTGATGAGCAGTGCGCCGGTTAATACATACGCGGTTCCTGTGCTGCCTGATTGGTGGCCGAGCACCCAGAGTAGCCAGATGCAGGTTGCCAGCAATGGAAAGGCGAGAATCTGTTTGAGTGTTTCCATCCATGCGCCGGGTTTGGGCATGTAGTTCGCCAGCTTTGGGCTGTAGCTCAGAGCGAGAAACGGCAGTGCCATACCAAAGCCAAGGCTGGCAAAAATAATTAATGCTACGAATACCGACTGCGTTAGCGCCACTCCCAGAGCCGGAGCCATAAAAGGTGCCGTGCAGGGGCTGGCTACAACAGCGGCAAGCACGCCGGTAAAGAACGAGGACCGTACGCCGCTGCCAGAGGTAAGCGCCTGGCCGGCGCCCATAAACTGAGTGCCGATATGGAACATGCCAAACAGGCTCAAGCCCATTACCAAAAAAAGGTAAGCGAGAATGGCGACAAAGACGGGCTGTTGGAGCTGGAAGCCCCAGCCCAGCATTTCGCCTGCTTGGCGTGCGGTCAGGATAATAGCGGCCGCAACCAAAAAAGAGCCCACTACACCGGCGGTATAGGCCCAGCCATGGGTGTGCTGCTTGTGGTCGGCGTGGCCACTGGAGGCAAAGCTTAAAGCTTTGAGTGACAGAACTGGAAAAACGCACGGCATTAGGTTAAGAATGAGCCCTCCAAGTAGAGCACCTAAGATAATGGCGGGCAGAAATGGGCTTTCGGGTGGTGTGTTTTGAGCCTGCGTGACGGGGTTGGCGGCACTCGCTGTTGTTTTGAGCTGAGACCCCTCTAGTTCAGTGACTGCACCCTTGGCGTCAACTTGGAAATATTGTTTTCGCGGAGGGTAACAGAGGCCGGCGTCTGCGCAGCCCTGAGAGGTAACTTTTAATTCGTAGGGCATAGAAATGCTGGGTAATACACTGCGTAGGTAGGTGTTCAGGTAGTAAACTTCCAGCTCCTTGTCGAAGTACTCATCGAACTTGCGTTTTCCAGGCTCGAAAATCAGCTCAAGTGTTTCAGTTGATTTTGCATTTTTGGCTTCCAGTTTGAATTGATGCTGATACAGGTAGTAGCCCGGTGCTATTGTCCAGTGCATCTGGATCTGCGAGTCTGTTGTATCGACTAAAACCTGATAGGCATCTTCAACCCGAAGAAATTCGTCTTCGTTGCTGTCGGCAAAGCTAAAATCGTCCGCGAGGCTTGTCGTGCTAATCAGTGCCGTTAGTAGGCTTAAAAGGGTGAGCGCGCGAATTTTGGAAAGGCAAAGATTTGTCATGGGGTAAGCAGGCCAATTACGAATTTTGCGTATGGATCGCCAAAGCAGTAACCTCTCTGGCGCGACGGTTTAGTAAAGTACGGATCTATGACACTCGTTGGATTCTACCGTTCAGTGTAAACAAAGATACCCTAAACTGCCGTGCAACGATCACACAAAGAACGTTTTTGGTGCCAATATATAAGGTGTTAGCTGAAACTAAATGAAGAAGCAATATTCAATCTTTTGTACTTGGGTGTTATTGGGGGTAATCAGTATTCTGCCGGCTTGTGGTAACCAGCCTGTAAAATCCGTGGCGATAAAGCCGAGCGCCGCCATAGAAAGTAGCGCCGAAACATTTGTTGCCCGCCCCGACCCGGTGGCGGCAGCAAGGAGTACCTTGGAGCAAAAATTTTTAGAGCAGGCCGAGCGCGCGTTTGCCCGGGGAAGGCTAACCTCCCCGCCGCACGATAATGCCTATGATAAGTTTCATTCTGTACTGATGATTAACCCTAACAACCAGACCGCGCGCTCTGGGTTACAGGCGATTTTAATTCGCTATGCCGAAATGATTAGAAAAGCTCATGCCACTAGCCAATACACAAGGGCGAGAGTGTTAATGGCGCAGGCCGATGTTTATTATCCAGGGCATCGTTTACTGATGCAGCTCAAAAAGGATATTCAGCAAACGCGGAAGGTATACGAGCAGCCAGGCGTGAGGCCAATAGCGGATATTAAATCGTTACAGGAATTTGAGCTGCCTGCGGATACCCTTCGAGAGAATAAAGAGGCGTTATTGCCCTTGTTGGGGAGTATTGCACAGCGCATTAAGGCGACCGACGAAAGCATAATGATTTATGCGCGCACCGATGCCGAGGGCCGGTGGATTTATAGCCAGCTCAGGGAAGCTGTTCCCGGATATCGAGTAAGAGGGGATATTCGCTTGGCTAAAAGACCAAAAGTAGCCATTCTGCCGCCCTTGTGAGCTTGTTAAACCCGCACCTGCTATTTTTATAGACCAATGTGGCATTAACCTCTGCCTGGCTTAGGGCTACAATGGCAGGTGAACGTGTTAATCGATTGTGTTAAATGGCCAAAAACAACTATCTATGGAGAGATTTTAAACGTGATATTTCTAGGGTCTTTCACTGGCCGCTTCTTTGTTCCCCTGTTGCTTTTGTGCCTTATGGCTTGCTCTGAGCGAGGTTCGACGAACACGGAGGCTTTGCCGTTGGTTGAGCTACACTCTGCGGTGATGGCTGTTCCGCCACCGGGGCTGCATACGGGGGCGGTATATTTCGTACTGCGCAACAATTCTGACCAAACCTTGATCGTGAATCATATACATTCCCCCATATCCGATCATATTGAAGTACATCGAAACTATTATGAGGAGGGGCTTATGAAAATGCGGCCAGTTCCTCATGTTTCCGTTGTGGCTGGTGGCAAAATGCGCTTTGAGCCGGGCGGCTACCATTTAATGGTGTTCGATATGTCACCAACGCCGGAAATTGGGAGCTCTTTCGAGTTGACCATAGAGTTTGAAAACGGCATTACTGCCACTGGGATTGTAGTAGCCAAGAGATTGGCTCAGTAAAACATGGACTATGAATATGTTTAAGAAAATTTCAGGTTCTACAGAAGGCCTAAAGCAAGTGGTCGAAACGCGCTGGCAGGACTTTAAAAGTGATTTGTCGGAATCTAACCGCTGGATTCGTTTTGGTCTAATGGGGGTTGCTGTTTATTTACTGATAGCGGTGTCTGTGGGGGTATATTGGAGTTTCGAGCCCGATCTTATGGATTTACGCGAAAAGGCTTTGGCGGAAGTCGGTGGGGAAGAGGACCGCCTGGTAACCGGCGTTGCTACAACCGCCAGTTTAATTAGTGTGGTAGATACACTTCTACATAAGCCGGGTGGTTATCTGTCCAACGATATTGCGCCACCAGGTGTGTGGCTAGACAATATTCCCAACTGGGAATACGGCGTGGTAATACAGGTGCGCGACCTCGCTAAAGCAATGCGGGAAGCCTTTAGTCGTTCCCAGTCGCAGTCGACAGAAGATAAAGACCTAGCATTGGCTGAACCCCAGTTCAACTTCGACAATCGCAGTTGGTTGTTGCCGCCTACAGAAAAAGAATACCGGGAGGGCATGAAGTATTTGCGTTCTTATCTTTTACGGCTTACCGACGAAGAGCAGCAGAACGCGCAGTTTTATACGCGCGCTGACAACATCAATTATTGGCTGGGGACCGTTGAAACCCGGTTGGGCAGCTTGTCCCAGCGTCTTAGTGCCAGTGTAGGTCAGCGTCGATTGAATACAGATTTGGACGGAACACCAGGGGCTCACCAGTCGACCCGTTCGCCGAAAGACCAGGAAATAAAAACTGGTTTTTTTGAAATTGACGATGTTTTTTATGAGGCTCGTGGCAGCGCATGGGCTTTGACCCATTTTTTAAAAGCGATTGAAATGGATTTTGCTGATGTACTAGAAAAGAAAAATGCACGGGTGAGTTTGCAGCAGATAATTCGCGAACTGGAGGGCACACAACAGACGGTTTATAGCCCAATGATTTTAAACGGTAGTGGTTTTGGTATGTTGGCCAATCACTCGTTAGTGATGGCCAACTACATTTCCCGTGCCCATGCGGCGATTATTGATTTACGCGACTTGCTTTCCCGCGGTTAAACCGAGTTAAATACGACTAGCCCTCGAGCAGCTCCTGGTGTTGCTCTGGTGCCAGCCGTGGGCCGAACTGGGTTACCACTTTAGCGGCGGCCTTACTTGCCAAGGCTCCCGCACTAGCAAAGTCCATTCCTCTACTGATACCAAACAAAAATGCCCCTGCGAACATATCACCAGCACCGTTAGTGTCGATAGCGGTTACCGAGTGTGCCGACACTTCGGTGTGGTTTTCCCCATCAAATAGCAGGGCGCCTTTGTTTCCACGCGTAATCGCATAGGTGCGCGCCGATTTTTTCAGGGCTTCTGCTGCGTCCGTTAGGGTGTCTGTTTTGGTGAAATTTATTGCTTCTGCTTCATTACAGAACAGAATGTCTACTTTTTCGCCAATCATTTCTGTTAACCCTTCATGGAAATAGTTAACAATTGCTGGGTCTGAAAGGCTGAGAGCGGTTTTAACATTATTCTCTTCAGCTAGCTCTCGTAGCCTGATGGCGGCGGGGCGGCCAGTGGCAGAGGTTACTAGGTAGCCTTCAATGTAGGCGTATTTGGACTGTGTTAAAGCTTCTATGTCGATATCGTCTTCGGATATGTGTTCGCTTGTACCTAAAAAAGTATTCATGGTACGTTCGGCATCCGCTGTAATCATCACTAGGCATTTACCGGTAATCCCTTCGCTGGAGCCGTTCCGGTTGTGGTAATCAACCCCTGCAGCGGATAAATCATCGAGATAAAATTGGCCGTTATCGTCACTGGCAACACGACAGCTATAAAAATTTCTGGCGCCAAAATAACTTGCGGCGATAATGCTGTTTGCTGCTGAGCCCCCGCTTGCGCGCTTGGAGGCAACAAGGTGGGTGGAAAGTGCGCTAATCAGTTCGCGCTGACGCTCTTCGTCTACCAGAGTCATCACGCCTTTGTCTATTTCTAGGTCGGCTAAATCGAGATCAGTAACTTCAATCTCAGTGTCAACCAAGGCGGCGCCAATGCCGTAAATATCATAAATGCTCATGTTTCAACTCCAGAGTGTAGAACAGCGATTATAGCGTCAATGGACGAGAGAAAAAGGCTCGTTGCAGCGTTTAGATGAGGCCGACGGCAGAAATCTGCTGAGTTCTAAGTGTCTTTACGGCATTTTTAGCATATTAAAAATGATTTTTTCCTACGGACTAGTGCAATATGTATGCAGGTGGCGCGAAACACATTTTTTTTGACTGGGTTTTGTGGATAATGTAATGGCTATTAATGAACTGCAGTGGCTTCTGAGGTTATTTGCACTCTTTTACTGGCATCATGCGTAGAAGCGCTATAGTTATTTGGGAAGAACTCTTTAATGATGGTGAAGGTGGAGAGTTCCCTATGGCGCACCCAAAAGCCGAGCAAAAGATAATCGAGCTTCAAATGGGCATTGGTGCAAGTGACTTGTTCTGCTGAAGAAGCCACCGTGCCAGTACCATTGTTCGTACAAAATTGGGGAATATTAGAGGCGTTATGTCAAGACTTATCCGAGGTGATGAAGATAAAACAGCCGACTCTTCCGGGGAGCATGCTCCGCTTTTACTTCCGTTATCGAATTCGGCTGTTGTATCCCATTTAAAAGCTTGCCAAAGCCTCGCGGCGGATCATTCTCGGGACGCCTTTCGTCAATACCTCAAAGTGTTAGACGATGCTATTAGCGTTGAAATCGATGGCGCCAAGTCTGACCAGGAAGCTTCAGAGTTAGCCGAAGTTCAGCGCTCGATTCGCCAGAACCGGGAGGAGTTGGAGCGTTATTTTACCGGGTATCTGTCGGAAGGGTTTGTTAAGTTTAAGAAGCGCGAGCTACAAACCAGCGTGGGCGGTGGCGGTGAAGACGACCAGCTTTCATTGGTTGATAACGAAGACCTTGAAGAAACGATTGCCATTTCTTCAATTACCCAGCGAGCTGATTCCTATTTTGCTGAACCGATTTGGGCCCTGAATCAGCGGTTTGCTGTGCTTAATGGCGGTGAGCATGTTACTGAAGCCAGCAATCCCACCTCACCTATTCAGTATTGTGAATCGCTGCGTAAAGCGTTGAAGCTTCTTCCTGTCGATCAAAAGGTAAAGCAGCTCGCCTATCGGTTATATGATGATCAACTTATCGCCACGCTAAAAACCATTACGGAAGAAGTAAATCAATATCTGAAGCACGAAGGCGTGCTACCTAATCTGAAATACAGTACTCCCACGGGTAGCGCCCCGGCCTCTGCTCTTGTAGCCGGTGAGGATGCTCCTGCGGTAGAACAACAACAAATGACCGGGGCAGGTTTGCCGGACCCTAGTTTGCCGCCTGAAGAGTATCAAGGTAGCTTGGTTCAAGCGATACGGGGCCTGCAAAGTCAGCTTGTTGGGGCCGCGGGATCCCCACTGCCACCCGGCGGGGTTATGGTTTCCTCCGATGACCTAATGGGTGCTCTTCAAGCGCTACAGACAAGCGGCGCAGAGTCGTCCAGTATCGAAGGTGTACCGCAAGGTCAAATCGTACCACTGGATATCTCAGAAATAGTCGATCGCTTACATTCCCAGCTGCAGTCTGAAGAGAGTGATGGGGCTGTGGATAAGGGCGACATGCAAACCATCGATTTGGTGGGCTTGCTGTTTGAGTATATGCTCAATGACGAAAATCTACCGGATTCGGTAAAGGCTCTACTGAGCTATTTACACACCCCGTTTTTGAAAATTGCGTTTATTGATCCCGGTTTTTTCGAGCAGACAGAGCACCCCGCTCGTGTATTGCTGAATAGCTTGGCTGAAGCGGGTTCTCGCTGGGTGGGTAACGACGGCACTTGTCAGTACGACATGTATACAAAAATTAAGGATACCGTTAACCGTATTCTTAAAGAGTTTGATAACGACGTTAAATTTATTACAGAGCTTTTACTTGAGTTTAGTAGCTACACCAAAAATATTTTTCGTCGTCAGGAGTTGATGGAAAAACGCGCAACAGAAAAAGCCCAAGGTGAAGAAAAGCTACGAGAAGTAAAATTACGCGTGAACGATGAAGTGCAGGGGCGTACTGATGGTCGCGAATTACCCTCCGCTGTCCTGCTGTTTTTACTACAGCCATGGTCGGATTATCTGAGTTTTGCATTGTTACGTTACGGTGAAAAGTCAGATAAATGGGGTAAAGCGCTGGCGATTGTCGATGATATTCTTTGGTGTGTGGAACCAAAAGATGCCCCTGCTGATAAGACGCGTCAATTAGAAATTCATGATGACTTAATTGCCGCGATCAAATCGGGCTTCGAAACTATCGGCTATGATCAAGCCAAGGGCAATAAATTAGTTGAGGCGCTTTCGTCGCTGATTAAGTTGGCGATGCAAAGCAAAAAAGCTGAGCCAGCGCCGGCACCCATGCGAGATAAGCTCGAGAGAATTGCGGCGGAGAAAGCTGGAACCAAGGAAGCTCGAAATGAAAATTCAACCCCCGAAGAAAAGCAAATGGTTGAAAGCCTCAAAATGATTGAGTTTGGTACTTGGTTTGAATTTGAGGGCGGCAAGCGCTTGAAAGTTGCTTGGTATAATGCGCGTACATCCCATTACATGTTGGTAGATCAAATGGGTAAACGTGTGGATATGATGTCTGGCCTTAATCTTGCTCGACAGATGATTGGCAGCAAGGCAAAAATTATTTCGGGTAGCTCTAAGCCCTTCTTTGAGCGAGCGCTGGAAAATATTTTCCATAAGCTTAACGAAAAAGCAGAAGCCATTAAGCCGGGAGAGGAAGATGAAGCCAGCTGAAGGTGAAAGTCGGGAGCTCGAGCGAGTTCCCGTGCAGCAGATTATCTTAGTTCGCGATGTATTACGCGATATTGAGGTAGGGCGGTTGGTTAACCTTCACGAAGAAGGTTTTATGCTTCTCTGTGGTAATGAGGTCAAAGAAAACTGCCTGTACCAGCTATTATTCATGTTATCTCAGCCTATAGACGGTAAGTCTGAATTAAGTATTGGTGCCGAGTGCCTATGGATTCGTGAAACCGTGGGCGACGAGCGCAACTGGGCTGGCTTTTCTATCCTTGATATTTCCCCCGACGATTTAACGGTAATTTCTCGTTTAAAAACGCAGATAGATGCTTAATCGACTGCTATAGTCGCGCAAAGACTCTTCTAGCGGCCTCAACCGTAAACTCAATATCCGCATCGGTGTGTGCCGCCGACATAAAAGCCGCTTCATAGGAAGCTGGCGCAAGGTAAACGCCCTCCTTTAGCATGCCGTGAAAGAATTTATTAAATCTGTTTGTATCGCAGGCTATTACCTGTTGATAATTGGTAATGGTTCTCTCTTCAGTGAAGAAACCTCCCCACATAGTACCCACGTGGTTTGTGGTGAACGCAACGCCTGCCTGTGTGGCTACTGATTGAAGTTCATTTACCAGTTGTTGTGTTTTAGTAAACAGTGGTTGGTAAAAGCCTGGAGCAGAAATTTTTTCGAGGGTTTTTAAGCCGGCGGCCATTGCAACCGGATTTCCCGATAGCGTACCTGCTTGGTAAACAGGGCCAACGGGAGCAATGTAGTCCATTATCTCTTCTCGGCCGCCAAACGCACCTACAGGCATGCCTCCGCCCATGACCTTTCCGAGTGTGGTAATGTCCGGTTGAATACCGTAATAGCCTTGTGCGCCACTTAAGCCAAGGCGAAAGCCGGTCATAACTTCGTCCAGAATTAACTGCGCTCCAGATGCGCTGCACACTTCCCGTAAACACGCTAAAAAGCCTGGTAGCGGAGGGATGCAATTCATGTTTCCTGCCACCGGCTCCACAATTACACAGGCAATTTGGTCCCCCTGCTGCTGAAATACCTCTTTAACTTGTTCAATATTGTTATAGCTGAGGGTAATGGTGTGCTCAGCTAGGCAGGCGGGAACACCTGGTGAGCTGGGTACGCCGAGTGTAAGCGCGCCGCTTCCGGCTTTTATTAACAATGAATCTGAGTGACCGTGATAACAGCCTTCAAATTTAATAATTTTATCCCGGCCAGTAAACCCTCGGGCGAGGCGAATGGCGCTCATGGTGGCTTCGGTTCCAGAGCTGACAAAACGGACTTTATCCATCCCCGGCATAATCGAGCAAACCTTTTCCGCCAGCTCGGTCTCTATTTCCGTTGGCGCGCCGAAGCTCAAACCCGACTGCAGCTTTTCTGTTACTGCCGCGAGCACGTCTTCATCGGCGTGACCCAAAAGCATGGGGCCCCAGGAAAGTACATAATCAATATAGCGCTTGTCGTTAATGTCGTAGAGGTAGGCTCCCTTCGCGCGTTTGACAAAAATGGGCTCTCCACCAACGGCCTTAAAAGCACGTACCGGTGAATTAACACCTCCAGGGATGGTTTTTTGCGCACGGCTAAATGCGCTGGACATGTCCGTCATAATAGTCTCTTTTAAATCTGGTCGATTAGTGTAAATGCTTCAGTGGCTCTTTCGGGCCGCGGGCAGGTTTTGGGGCGATTCTATATTTTTATCGGCCCAAAAAAAACGGTGGGGCGTGCGTGCGTGAAACCCTAGTTCGCGAGAAGCGCACATGGTTTGCCAAGTAAAGTTTTGCGCCTGGTTCATTGCCATAAGCGAGTCGCCGCCATGGGCTAGATACGCGCACACACTCATGGCCAGGGTGCTACTGGCGCCGTGGCAGGTGGGCGGTTCCTGCTCCCAGTGATAGTGCTGTATAAGCCCCTTTTTGTTGAAGATACTGTTTTGGAAGTTGGGGTTCTCTGTGCCGGTTCCCGTAACTAGAGCGAAATCACAGCCGCTGCTGGTGATTGCATGTGCCGTGGTCGAAAGTGTGTCGGATTCCTGAGATATGGTGCGTGCTTCGTACAGTGAGAATATACCGATGTTAATGTTGGGTACAATTAGTGAAAGAAATGCATCTGGTAGGTCTTGAAGCTCCTCATCGTCGCTATCCCACAGGATAAGTGCTGGGTGAGCAACAACGGGTATGCCGGGGTAGTCTTGCAGAATTGTATGTACGGCCTCAACATTGACGACAGAACCCAAATAGCCCACTTTGATGGCAGCAATCGACATATTCTCCAGCACAGATCGGGCTTGAGAAATGAGTAATGTTGAGTCTACGGGGGCTGCATCGGTGTTTTCGCCAGCGCCTGCGGCAAACAGGCTCGTTGCAATCGGCGCACAGTGGCAGCCAAGGCTGGCGGCAGTTTCTATGTCTGCCTGAAGACCGCCAGCACCGGCCGGGTCCAGAGCGCTGAAGGCGAGAATGATCGGAGGGTTAGAGTTTCCTTGATTCATCATGGAGCATCGCTTTTATTGATCGAGTCTAGCACAAAGGGATATCGCCGCTGAAAAACTGCTTACTTGCTGCAAGCTATTAAGTGTCGAGTATTCGTCATATAGGTTGCTTAAGTACCACCAGAATAACGGATACCAGTAAAATTATCGTTGGAAATTCATTGAACCAACGAAAAAAAACATGACTCTTGGTGCATTGCTCATCGCGCAGTTGGCGTAGATAGAACCCACAAACATGGTGGTAGCCAACAAGTAGTATGACTAGCGCCATTTTTATCCAGAACCAGGTGCTGGCCGCATAGTAAGGCCACTGAAAGTGAACCAGCCACCCACCAAACAGCAGCGTTGCCCAAAGTGACGGTATACCAATGCCCCTGTAGAGTTTTCGTTCCATAATTTTGAGCTGGTCTTTTACCGCCTGATTATCACTCATGGCGTGGTACACAAAAAGCCGCGGCAAATAGAACAGCACTGCGAACCAGCAGATAACCGCAATAATGTGTAGCGCTTTAACCCACAGCATCAACATGTTTAAACTCCTTGGGTTGGTAGTAATTTTCGATAGCCGCGAGGGTAATAATACCGTGCAGGTGCCCCTTTAGTGGTGAGTAAGTTCGAGACACATAGAGTGCGTCTGTACCTGTTTTTTTCAGGTAATCCAGAGCCTCAACAAGGTTCGCGGTATCGTGGATAGGTTGCAGCATATAGCGGCGACCGGGAATTTCGAGTAAATCTATCTGTGGCTCTTGTGGCTTGGTTGACTCTGGTACTACTTCGGGTGTGTTGTCGGCGAGTACTGCGGCTAAGTCAGCTGCTCGTAAGGCAACCTTTGTGTTGTCGTGGTCAAATACCAGCCACATGGGCTTGGACACCAGTTTTTCCACAATTTCGTCTGTTGAAACTTTTTGTGAGCAAAGTACGAATCGGGTATCCATAATGCTGCGTACGCCGGCACGACGAAGTGCTTGGCGGGCAGGGCCAAAGTCTAGGTCGCGGCCGCTGTATTTCAATTGCTGTACAAAAATGCTGTCGAGCTTAAAAAATTGTCGAGTAGACACGCAGGCGACAACGATAACCAGCATCGCCGGGAAGATCATGTTGGGGTTGTAGCTCAGTTCCAGTACGGCTACCAGGGCTGCCAAGGGTGCATTGAGCGTTGCGGCCATCATCGCGGTCATACCAATGACAACGTAAAAGCTCGAGTCTGTTTCTAGCGATGGAAATACCCATTGAATGGCAATGCCCATGGCCCCGCCGATACACGCACCGATGACTAGGAGCGGGCCTATTACGCCGCCGGGAATACCAAGCCCAATAACCACCGGGGTGACCAGTAATTTAGCGACAGCAACCAGCAATAGGGTTCCAATCAGCATTTGGCCGGAGAGGGCGGCGTTAACCGTGTCGTATCCCAACCCCATAATTTCGGGAACAAATACCGCTACAGCCGCGGTGAGTGCGCCCGCTGTTAGCAGTCGTTGGTAGATTGATATGGCGTTGTAACGCAGCGCAAAGATATTGAGTCGGGTGTAGATCGCTGCACATACCGAAATGACCAAGCCAACCACGACCATGTAGGGCAGCTCCGTTAGGCTTTGCATGTCGCTGGCGCCCACTAACAGGCCACTGCTTTCGCCAAAAGCGGCCTGACTCATCATGGTACCCATCACCGATGCCAGAATAACGGGTACAAAACCGACAATGGTGTACTCCATCACAATCACTTCCATAGCAAAGATGACCCCGGCCATGGGGGTATCGAAGCACGCTGAAATGGCTGCCGCAACTCCGCAGCCAACGAGCGTGTGCATGCTGTTGTTAGGCAGCTTCAACCATTGCCCAAGTTGACTGGCGGCCCCTGCTCCAAGGTGCACAGCAGGCCCTTCTCTACCCACAGACTGGCCGCTGATCAAGGCAATTACGGCGCAGCTAAATTGCACCAGCCAGTTGGCTATGGGTAGTTTACCTTGGTGGTTGTGCAGGCGATCAAGAACATGGGCAACGCTGGTTTCGCTGTTTTTAACGCCCGCGAATTTAATGATCACGGCAATCAAAAAAATACCGGCAAAAATGAGGAAAATGCGGTCGCTGGCGGCTAGGGATTCAAAGTTGTCTGAATGTCCGCTGATCATGAGGCGCAGGGGGGTGTCGATAAGGAAGCGAAATACCACAATTATGGCACCGGTGAAGGCGCCTATGAGCAAACCGAGCAGGGTGAGTTGTGGCAGAGCATCAAAATAAGCCAAAGAGTGGCGAAAGGCGTTAAGGTGGTTGCTGAAGCGCTGTGTTAGTTTCTTTTTGCTGGATCTGTGTGAATCAGACATGCCTAACTGCTATCCCCGTGTTTGGGTGCCCTTTAGCTTTTGTTGAAAGAACTTTATCATACCCCGCTAATCTATTGTCGTCATTGGTAAAAATCTCTGGAGTAAAGACAGTGATCAAAGTTGGTATCGTGGGTGGAACCGGGTATACAGGTGTGGAATTGTTGCGTTTGTTGGCGCAGCATCCTGAGGCAGAGGTGGTTGTTATAACTTCTCGGGCAGAAGCCGGGAAGCCGGTGACAGAGCTCTTCCCTAATTTACGTGGGCACTATTCGCTGGTGTTTAGTGAGCCTTCCGTGGAGAGTCTATCGGCTTGCGACCTTGTTTTCTTTGCCACGCCCCACGGGGTTGCCCAGGCAATGATGAAGAGCTTGTACGACAGCGGTGTGCGCGTTATTGATTTGTCGGCCGATTTTAGAATTCGTAATATCGATACGTGGGAGCACTGGTACGGTCAAAAGCATGGGTGCCCAGAGCTGGTGGAGAAAGCGGTATACGGGTTGCCTGAAGTGAATCGCGAGGCCATAAAAAATACGCAGTTGGTTGCTTGTCCAGGGTGTTACCCCACTTCCGTTCAGCTGGGTTTTTTGCCGCTGCTAGAAAATGGGCTGGTTGACCCTCAAACGCTTATAGCCAACTCTGCTTCCGGTATTAGTGGTGCGGGCCGGCAGGCGAAGGTGGGGTTGTTGCTCGCCGAGGCTAGTGATAGTTTTAGTGCTTACGGTGTTGCGGGGCATAGACACTTACCTGAAATAGAGCAGGGGTTGCAGGGTTTCCAGCAAGCTGGCGACGCACCTGCGAAGGTGACGTTTGTGCCGCACTTATTGCCGACAATTCGCGGTATTCATTCTACTCTCTACGCTACTCTAAAAGGGGATGCAGGAGATTTGCAGGCGCTATATGAGCAGCGCTACGCCAGCGAACCTTTCGTTGATGTATTGCCAAAAGGCATGTTCCCACAAACACGAACGGTAAAAAGCACCAATATGTGCAGGTTATCTATTCTTGAACCACAGGAAAGAGGTACTGTGGTGGTGATGTCGGTCATCGATAACCTTACCAAAGGGGCTTCTGGGCAGGGCGTGCAGAATATGAACATCATGTTCGGTTTAAATGAAACGCTGGGCTTAACGGCTCCAGCTATTCTTCCTTAGAGAACCAAAATAGGTGACATAAATGACGGTGGTAAAGGGCAGTAAGCATTATCCGCTTCGTGTTGTTGAATACCGCCCCTGGACGCGTGTATTGATGTTGTCTGTGCTTCTGATCATTGTGGGTAGTGCAGTCATGTTCAGTTATTACCTCGGCCATCGAGAAGGTATGGCGGGTCAGGAGCAGGCGCTGGAGGATGCTGCGCGGTTAAAAGTAGAACTAGAGTCTACCAGTGGCCAACTAGAACAGCTTGAACAGAAAGTCGCAAACGTTAATATTGGAGCAGAAGTGGACCGTCAGGCCAACGAGTCTGTTCGCCAGGAAGTCATTGTGCTGAAGGAGCAGGTTGCGCAGCTTGAGGAAGATAACAGCTTTTATCGCAACTTGATGGCGCCCACAGGCAACAAAAGAGGCCTTACCTTTGGTGCAGTGGAGATTGTAGACACCGATGCGCCGCGCACCTACAGCTTTAAAATTGTTATGCAGCAGTTGGCAACCAATCATCAGTTGCTCAATGGTACGCTTACATTTAACGTGGTTGGGCGTCTTAATGGCGTGGAGGCAACGTTCAATTTGAATCAGTTGTCTGAGCAAGTAAATCAGGAGACCGTTCGTTTAAGGTTCAAATATTTTCAAACCATACAGGGCCGTATGTCACTTCCTGCCGAGTTCGAGCCAGAGCGTATAGAGCTGGTGGCGAAATCTACAGGCAAGAAACCGGTCACAATAGAAAAACGATTTGGCTGGCTAGTTGAGGAGTCCTAACAACATGTTTTCGAAGAAACAAGATAACCCATTCGCCAAAGGCGGGCATACCCTGCTTGACAACGCACTGGAAATAACCGGTGATGTTAAATTTGGTGGTATTCTCGATATTGAAGGCCGGGTGCGTGGCAATATTGGTGCCGAGCCAACCGGTGATGCTCTTGTTCATGTAAGAGTGAAAGGTGAGGTAACGGGCGAGATTCACGCTCCCCAAATCATCATTAATGGCCATGTTCATGGTGATGTTTACTGCACTAAACACCTAGAGTTGGCCGCCAACGCCGTGGTTAACGGTGATGTTCACTATAAAGTGATCGAAATGGTTAAGGGCGCTCAGGTGAATGGTAAGTTAATGCACATTACTGAAAATGTGGATACATCTCAGGCAGAGCCTGCTATGGCGGCGTCTGCGTCAACTCAGCCGAGAGGCGGCGTGGTTACCGAGGAGGGTACTTCGTCGACTAATACTTGACTGTTTTAGTGGGTTAAACGGATAATTTCACTTTAAAGGCTGTCCAACCTCCGTACCCTTACCTTAAAACAGGTGTAGTAACCCCTATGAGTGAAGCCCAAGTATTTGTGCCCGAGCCGTTATTAGTCACAGAAAATGCACTGTGTAAGGTGAAAGGCTTGATTGATGAGGAGGGTAATCCCGACCTCAAATTACGTGTGTATGTTACCGGTGGTGGCTGCTCCGGGTTTCAGTATGGCTTTGCTTTTGACGAAGCCTGCGGAGATGACGATGCAAGAATCGAAAAACAGGGGATTACCGTTGTGGTAGACGCCATGAGTTACCCTTATCTTGTAGGCGCCAAGCTCGATTACCAGGAGGGTTTACAAGGCTCGCGCTTCACCGTGGAAAACCCCAATGCATCTTCCACTTGCGGGTGCGGCTCTTCTTTTTCAATATAGGGTGTTGAGATAGCGATGGTGAGCGGGGTTCGAACGGATTTTTTGTTGTGTCAACCTGTTATTGCAAGGGTCATTCTATTCTTCTTAGTAAGCCTTAGCTGCGCTTCGCTGCTCGCTCAGTCCGGCAGCGATAAAGGGGGCGCTTCTGTCGGTGGATACTTTAATGCAGTGCCACCTTCACTATCCCCTCTTGGCTCCCTACCTTCGGGCTACCTCGCGCGTATCGAGCAGAATTCACCAGAAGAAATTGTTCAGGCTTTACTTCGCGCTGAGTCGCTGTTTCGCGACGGTGCTGCACTTCAGATAGCTGAGCCTCTGGTGTTTGTGCTGCACGGCCCTGAGGTTGCTATCTTCTTTCGAGAAAATTACGGTAAATATAAGTCTGTTGTAGATTTAGCTGCCAGGCTTTCGGCCCTAGAAGTGATCGATGTACGCGTATGCCGTACGCGAATGGGGGTGCTGGGGCGCGAAGACGGTGCCCTTGTTCCTTTCGTTACAACCGTGCCATTTGGTCCCGCTGAAGTTGAACGATTGATCGATAATGAAAAATTTGTCTATTTCTAACTGACTCTCCTTTAGCCTTTTGTTATGGTTGTCCGCTTGAGCTGGCTGGGCGATCGCGTGCACTGTAATTTTCGAATAACGGGGTACGAGGAAAGTCCGGGCTCCATAGGGTGGAACGCCAGGTAACGCCTGGGGGGTGTGAACCCACGGAAAGTGCAGCAGAGAGTAGACCGCCGATGGCGTTTCTTTCGTAAGGAAGGGGCGCACAGGTAAGGGTGAAAGGGTGCGGTAAGAGCGCACCGCGCAACTGGCAACAGTTTGTGGCACGGTAAACCCCGTTCGGAGCAAGACCAAATAGGAATCCTACAGGTGTGACCCGCACTGGATTCGGGTAGGTCGCTTGAGGCCTGTGGCGACGCAGGCCCTAGATGAATGATTGTCCTTGACAGAACCCGGCTTACAGGCCAGCTCATTTTTTTCTCTTGATTTGCCTCTTGGTTTTGGCATGAAGAGTTGTTGATTCAATAGGTTGCATACTTTAGTTGGATTGCTCTAGCGGTGAGTGGGTGCGACCATGCACTTTTTTAATACCGTCGGTTGCCAAATAGGGAGCATCATGCTTGATGTAATATGGGATCCGAAATCCTGCGATGTCGTTGATAAGATCGTTCTTGGTGAAGAAATAGCCAGGCATCAACGTAGCATGCTGGGCAGCGGCCAAGGATTTTGGGAGTGGGACCTCAGCACAAATAAATTGCGCTGGTATGGCATTTTTTGGCGCGAACTGGGCTACAACGAAGACGATATCCAGTTCATGAACGAGCCGGAGAGCCTGCTGAACTATATCCACCCTGATGATCAGGGAGCCTTTTACGATGCCATGGTTACCACCATCAAGGAAGGTGTGGGCATGGATCTCTGCTATCGCCTGCGCAGCAAGATGGGCTATTACCTCTGGGTTCGAGTTACCGGGCAAGCGTTTCGCGATGAAAATGGCTGGACACACCATGTTGCCGGCGTCAACCATAATATTTCTCAGCTAAAACAGGCCGAACAGGCTCTGCGAGCAAGTGAAGAGCGATACAGTCGTATCATTGCTGGAACCCGTGACGGGATTTGGGAGTGGGATATAGAGACTGATGAAATCGAGTTTTCCGATATTTGTTGGGAGCAGATTGGCTTCACCCCTTCCGATGTAAAAGCATTGAATTTACGCCGAATTACCGACTGGGAAGCGCGCATGAGCGAGCGTGACGTCGTGCGATTTAAAGAGGCGTTACGAGTGCATATCCTCGAAAAAGCGCCTTTCGATATTGAGTACCAGATTAAAGCGAAAGATGAATCTGTTCGTTGGATACGGGCTCGAGCGGAGGCTACCTTCAATGAGGGTGGGCGCGCGGTAAAAGTGTCCGGTAGCAACATGGAAATTACCGAGCTGAAAAACACCCAGTTGGCGGTAGTTCAGACGAAGGTTGCGGCTGAAAAGGCGAATCAGGCCAAATCAGAATTCCTTTCCAGCATGAGTCATGAGCTGCGTACACCGCTTAATGCCATTCTCGGATACGCACAACTTTTCGACTACGACAAGAACCTTACAATTGAGCAATCGGGCAATATTGCCGAAATTCGACACGCAGGTTCCCATTTGTTGCACTTGATTAACGAGGTTTTGGATCTCGCTAAAATCGAAGCAGGGAAGATGACTCTTTCGCTTGAGCCGGTAATTCCTAATCGCGCATTAGATGATTGCTTGAAGTTAGTATTGCCTATGGCGGAAGAGCGTGGCATCCATATTAGCGTGGATAGCGGAGCTAATGGGGAGCGGCCGATATTTGCGGATAATACTCGTCTGAAGCAGGCACTGATTAACCTTGTATCCAATGCGCTCAAGTACAACCGGCGAGACGGAAAGGTCACTATTTCGCTCGAGAAGATTGAATCCAGCATGATGCGCATTAGTGTGCAAGATACCGGGAAGGGTATTCCGGAAGATAAGCGTGACCAAGTGTTTCAGCCCTTTAATCGTCTTAATCAAGAACTGGGGGCGGTAGAGGGTAGCGGCGTTGGTTTGGTTATTACCCGTCGCTTAGTTGAAATGATGCAGGGCCGAATCGATTTCACCAGCGTGGAAAATGTTGGTTCTTGTTTCTGGATTGACCTGCCTCTGGCGGGTGACGGTGAGTTAAGTGTTTCCGCTAGAGCTGAAGATGTATTTTCCTCGCGCAGGCATGAACTCAATATTGAAGGATCAAGACGTATTCTTTATATTGAAGATAATCCAGCTAATACGCGCCTGTTTGCAAAAATTGTTGATCGTTTCGAGCAGTTGTCCGTTAGCACTGTCATGGAGCCGTTGCTGGGTATCTATGAGGCGCGTACGGCTCCGCCGGACCTAATAGTGTTGGATATCAATTTGCCCGACCTCGACGGTTATGAAGTGTTGGAGGTACTGTTAAACGATACGCGTACGCAAAACATCCCAGTGGTAGCGCTCTCGGCGAATGCCATGTCTGTGGATATCAACAAAGGCATGCAGGCTGGTTTTGTTGATTATTTAACTAAGCCTGTGGATGTAAACCGGCTTATTGAAGTGTTCAATACCCATCTGAAGTGACCATATTGTCAATAACAGCTGTTTTTATGCTGCTTTGATCTATGTCAGCCCTCTTTATAATCCCAAATAGTCTTGCTGTTAAAGTGAATTCTAGGAGTTCACTTTAACTTGTTGTGTTTGGTGACTTTTCTCTTTCTTTGTCAGCGCAAGCGCTGTTTATGCATCCTGTAAAACCTTACTAATTTCAATAGCTTAGCTTACTTGTTGGCGGTTCGTTCCTTGACTTTATTTGGGCGGCAAATATAGTGTGTAAAGTGGTGCAAAGTGGAGTTATGTGGTTTTTAGTGGGTGTTTGTGTGGATTCCCTATATACTTTCAGTAGGTATTTCATACATAGCGCTATTTAGCCGCTTTAGATAATTCAGTAAATGTGGCCCTTAATACCGGGGTAACACAGGAGCGAGAGAGTGTTTCAAGGCAGTCATGCCATCAATATGGACGCCAAAGGGCGCATGGCAATTCCGGCTAAGTACCGGGATTCGCTGGCGAGTGCCTGTGACGGACGCATTGTGATGACCGCCCACACTCAGGATCGCTGCGTGCTTGTTTATCCAGAGCCTGAATGGCAGACAATTTTGCCAAAAATAGAAGCGCTACCCACCTTTAATAAAGCATCGCTTAGAGCACAACGATTGCTAATTGGTTACGCCACTCCGCTGGAGCTGGACGGCAATGGCCGTGTGCTGGTACCACCCACGTTGCGTGATTACGCAAAACTGGACAAAAAGTTGATGCTCGTTGGTCTCGGAAAAAAATTTGAGCTTTGGAGCGAAGAAGCTTGGCTTGCATCTGTTGCAGATCTGGAAACTGAAGACGATCTGCCGGAAGCCATGATGTCCCTAACTCTCTGAGTAGCGGCGATGAAAAGTTCAAAACATTATTCGGTTCTGTTGCAGGAATCGGTGGACGCATTAGTTACAGATCCAGACGGCATCTACGTCGACGGCACTTTTGGTCGTGGCGGCCACAGCCGGGCAATTCTTGCGCAGCTAAGCGAAAAAGGCAGGTTGATCGCATTTGATAAAGATCCCGAAGCTGTTGCCGTGGCGAGTGAACTGAGTCAGGAGGACGGACGATTTAGAGTTGTTCATGAGTCTTTTGCAAAAATGGGTGAGCTGGAAGCCGAGGTTGGACATGTTAACGGTGTGCTGCTGGATCTGGGGGTTTCCTCTCCACAGCTGGATATTGCAAAGCGTGGATTTAGCTTTTTGAATGATGGCCCATTGGATATGCGCATGAACAACGCCGCCGGTCAAACGGCTGCGCAATGGTTAAACAGCGCCGAGGAGTCCGATATTGCATTTGTGTTCCGTGAGTACGGTGAAGAGAGGTTTTCCAAGCGAATCGCTAATGCGGTCGTTAAAGAGCGCGAGCGAGCGCCATTTGAGTCGACACTGAGGTTTGCCCAAGTTGTAACTGAGGCCAACCCCCGGTGGGAAAAGGGTAAGAACCCAGCAACACGTGTATTTCAGGCTGTGCGTATCTTCATTAATCGGGAGCTGGACGATTTAAAGGTGGCCCTAGAGGGGGCAGTAGAGTTACTGAAACCCGAAGGCCGGTGTGTAGTCATTAGTTTTCACTCGTTAGAAGACCGAATAGTGAAACGGTTTTTTCGAGAGCTGTCCCGTGGAAAGCAATTTCCTGCGGGTATGCCTGTTACCGATGACATGCTAGAGAAAAAATTAAAATTAATTGGCAAGGCATTGAAAGCGGGTGACGAAGAGTTACAGGAAAATAATCGTTCACGCAGTGCTGTACTACGTATAGCAGAGAAGCTGCACTAGAAAACTATTTGGCAGGCAAAGCGAATGTACGAAAAGCATAATAGTGGGCGAATGCACACAGCAATGATTGTACTGCTTTGGGGTGGTTGTCTGGTTTCCGCTTTGGGGGTGAGCTATACCGCTTTTTTGTCTCGAAAGTCTACCCAAGAGCTAGAAGTACTGAGGCGGGAGTCGAGTAGTTTACAAGTGGTTTCCGGACAGTACCTGTTGGAAAAAAGTACCTGGGCGGCTTACTCGCGTATTGAGCGAGTTGCTGTGACGGAGCTGCAAATGAAAGTGCCTGAATCGAAAAAAACTGTGCTGGTGTATAAACAGTGAAACAACAAAAGCAAATGTCATTTTGGCGGTTTTGGGTTCTAGCGGGAATGCTGGCCATTCTTCCGGCCCTACTCGTCTGGCATTTAGCTAAGTTGCAAGTTATTCCTTCGACAGAAAAAGGCTTTGAGTTTTTGCAAAGTGAAGGTGAAGCACGCACTTTGCGTAGCGAGGTGCTAAACGCATATCGTGGTGTGATTACAGACCGTAATGGTGAGCTATTGGCGGTTAGCACGCCGCTTAAATCGGTCTATGCAAATCCTGGACTATTAAAGGCCGAGCAGCTGCCCTTGCTCGCGAAGTTATTAGGCGTATCAACCGCACAGTTGAGTAAAAAATTAACGGTTTATGAAAATAAGCAGTTTGTGTATCTGGCGCGGCACCTTCCTCCGCAAAAAGCCGAAACTATTTTGGAACAACGGTTTTCGGGTGTGTCTGCGGAAACAGAATACCAGCGTTTTTACCCCGCTGGGGAAGTCGTTGCGCACATTGTAGGCTTTACGGATATAGACGATAGCGGCCAGGAAGGCGTTGAGCTTGCCTTTGATGGCCACTTATCGGGTGAGCAGGGCTATAAGCGTGTGGTTAAAGATCTAAAAGGCAATATCGTAAAAGAGACGGGTGTTTTAAAGGCGCCAGTCTCTGGGAAAGAGTTAATGCTGAGTATCGATTTGCGCTTGCAGTATTTGGCGCATCGCGAATTAAAAACGGCTGTTAATCGTCAAAAAGCAAAGTCAGGTTCGGTTGTGTTGCTCGATGTGAAAACGGGTGAAGTGTTAGCGATGGTGAACCAGCCATCCTACAACCCAAATGACCGCACGAGTCTGCGCCCAAGCCAATTGCGAAACCGGGCGCTAACTGATGTATTTGAACCCGGCTCTACGGTTAAGCCGTTGACTGTAATCGCTGCCCTGGAAACTGGGCGATATTTTCCAGGCACTACCATTAATACTAGTCCTGGTTATGTCATGGTTGGTACGAAAGCACTGCTTGATCCGAAAGACTACGGTGTTTTGAGCCTGACAAAAATTATTACTAAATCCAGTCAGGTAGGAATTACAAAGTTGGCGCTGGACATGAAACCGCAAGCTATTCGTGACATGTTTTTTCGTGCAGGTATGGGCCAAAGTACAGGGATTGGGTTCCCTGGCGAAAGTGTAGGCGTATTGCCTAACCGAAACCGTTGGCATCCTATAGAGCAGGCTAACTTAGCGTTTGGTTATGGCTTGAATGTAAATGCGGTTCAGTTGGCGCAGGCCTATGCGATGATCGCCGACAAAGGCAATTTTAAAAATGCCAGTCTGCTCAAATTGAATGAAGCGCCCATGGTTACGCCTGTTGTGTCGGCATCAATTGCCGCGAGCGTTGCAAAAATGCTTAAAACGGTTCCGCAGCCCGGTGGCACCGCAACGCGCGCGCAAATTCCGGCTTACCCTGTTGCGGGGAAAACCGGCACTGCGCACAAGGTGGGTGCTCAGGGGTACGTCGACGATAAACACATAGCACTTTTTGCCGGCTATGCGCCGGCAGATGACCCTAAGGTTGTGGCGGTTGTCATTATCAATGAGCCAACAGATGGTCATTATTTTGGAGGCGAAGCAGCGGCACCTGTTTTTGCCAGTATTGTTGAAGGTGCGTTAAAGATGATGCGCGTTCCACCAGCGCTTAATCAATCAATGGTTGCGGGGTTGTGAGTGATGAATGATCGCGCCGCACGGACAGCCATGAGTAAAGCGCCCCGTACATTGAATCAATTGCTAAGTGTGTTTACGCATATTGAGCTGGAAGCTGACCCGATAATTCAAGATATAACATTGGATAGCCGCAAGGTAGGTGCTAATGGATTATTCTTGGCGATACTAGGCTCGGTTACCGATGGCCGAGAATATATTGATCAGGCAATTGAAGCTGGCGCTGCGGCTGTTATTGCAGAGCTTGATGCTGAAACTGATGCCGAATCTGTTGAGCTGCTCAATAACATTCCTGTTGTACGGGTCCATAACCTTAACGAAAAAGTCGGTGTAATTGCTTCAGAGTTTTTTGGGCATCCATCGGAATCATTAAAAATAGTTGGCGTAACAGGGACAAATGGAAAAACTACCTGTGCGCAACTTATGCAACAGCTGTTTAAGTTGTTGGGGGAAAAAGCGGCGACGATCGGCACTATGGGTTATGGCGCCGACCTGTCGTCGCTTACAAATACTGCTTTGACAACACCTGATGCGGTTGCTTGTCAACGCATTTTACGGCAGTTTGCTGAAGATGGTATCGAACGTGTATGCATGGAAGTTTCTTCCCATGCCATCAGTCAGTCTCGGCATGGTTCCATAAAGTTCGAAGGCGCAGTGTTTACAAATTTAACGCGTGATCATCTGGATTATCACGGTGATATGAATACGTATGCGACGGCAAAGGCGTCACTGTTTGCGTCGAGCCAACGACAATATGCGGTGATTAATTTTTGCGATGCCTATGGAGCCGGTTTGATTCTCGACAGTATTCCAGAGAATGTTCAAACGTTGGGTTTTGCCATTGAAGATAGCGAATTTTCGTTGCAGCAAGAGCAATTACTGCATTCGGTGTTTGCCACTCAGGCTCGGTACAGTGCGGAAGGTATTCAAGCGCTAATAACGTCTCCGTGGGGCGAGGCAGAATTACATTGCGCGTTGCTAGGTAAGTTTAATCTGTTCAATGTGCTTAGTGCTATTAGCGTAGCCTGTGCAGCCGGTTATCCATTTGGCGATGTAATGACTAAATTACATTTACTCAAGCCAATTGCCGGGCGTATGGAGCGTGTTGTTTGTGAGGGTGCCGATATTACCGTGTGCGTGGATTATGCCCACACACCGGATGCGCTAGAACAAGCATTGAAGGCCGCGCGGCTTCACACACAGCATCAGCTTTGGGTTGTGTTTGGTTGTGGAGGTGATCGTGATAGTGGAAAACGGCCGCAGATGGCAGCAATTGCTGAGCGGTTTGCCGATGTCGTGGTGATTACTTCAGACAACCCGAGAGGGGAAGCGCCGGGAATTATTTTGGACGATATCGCGGAAGGTTTTAAATTAGCGCCGAAAGCGGTTGACGTTGACCGCAGAGCAGCAATTCAGTTTGCGCTTACTGAAGCTAAGTCGGGCGACTTTATATTGCTAGCAGGGAAAGGACATGAAAGATACCAGATCGTCGAAGGGGCGAAATTGCCGTTTGATGATCGTATTGTTGCGCATGAGTTGCTAAAAGAGAGAGTAAGCCAAAATTTCGTTAAGCCGGGAGCTGCAATATGATGCTTTCCGAGCTTGGCGCCCGTACAGAAGGGCAGCTTATAGGCGATGACCAATCGTTTTCAGTCGTGAGTACAGATACGCGTACCTTGTCTCCCGGTGATTTGTTTGTCGCAATTCGTGGTGACCGTTTTGATGGTCATACTTTCGTTGAAAAGGCTGTTGAATGTGGTGCTTGTGCGGTCGTAGTTGAATCTCCACAGGATCATGTGTATGCAACCCAGTTGGTCGTTAACGACAGTGTGGTGGCGCTTGGCCAGGCTGGTGCGCTAAATCGTACCGCATTCTCCGGAAAAGTTTTGGCTATTACGGGGAGTAATGGCAAAACAACCGTGAAAGGCATGCTGCACAGTATTATGTCCGAGCATTGCTCTACCTTGGCAACTGAAGCAAATTTTAATAATCATATTGGTGTTCCGTTAACACTCATGCGGTTGAACGACAGCTACGGTGCGGCTGTAATCGAAGCCGGAACAAGTGGAAAGAGCGAAATAGCTTACTTGGCAAATTTGATTCAGCCCGAAATAGCGTTGGTCAACAATGTTATGGCCGCGCATTTGCTGGGGTTTGGTAGTGAGGAAGCCATTGCTAAGGAAAAAGCCGAAATTTATTCAGCAGGCAAAGTTAAGGTGGGTGTTGTGAACCTCAATTGTGCCTACAAAGATGTTTTTATGGCTAAGCTCTCGGGCAAAAAAATATTTGGTTTCGCCGTTGAAACTCAGACAGAAAAGCGAATTATACTGACCCCAGTATTTGCCGAGCAGGGGAATGCTGTGGTAGTCGCGTTAGTCCAGCCCCTTGGGGAAAATGAATCGCTGTCGTTTAAATTTTTATGGCAGGGAAATGAGTTTCCTGTGCAATTAAACATTTGTGGTGCGCACAATATTGCGAATGCAGCGGCAGCGGCCGCATGCGCTTTAGCTGCGGATGTGCAAATAGAAAGCATAGTCTCGGGCCTTGAAAAATTTTCAGGCGTACCGGGTCGAATGCAGATAACACCGAGTGTGCGCTGCGCATTGCTTGTGGATGATACTTACAACGCGAATCCAGGCTCTATGCGAGCCGCTATTAACCATCTCTCGCAATATGACAAAAGCCTATTAATTGTAGGAGATATGGGCGAAATAGGTGAAGGTGAGTTAGCGGCGCACGAAAAGATGGGTTGTTACGCGCACGCCAAAGGTATTGAACAGGTTATTGGGGTAGGCGAGCTTAGCCGTACGCTTGTAAAGGCATACGGTAAAAATGGGATTTCATTTGGATCCTGTACTGAAGCAATCGAATACCTGGAAACAACGGATATTAGTGAGTTTAGCGTGTTGGTCAAAGGATCGCGTAGCGCCAAAATGGAGCGCATTGTCCAACAGCTTGAACAGAGTGGGGGGGGGATCTGATGCTGGTTTGGCTGGCGGACTATCTGCAGGGTTTTATAAGTGGCTTTGGTGTTTTTAGATATCTCACCCTTCGGGGAATACTGGGGATTATGACTGCTCTGGGGATATCCATGATTATGGGGCCTTGGGTGATCAAAAAATTGAATCATCTACAAATAGGGCAAGCCATTCGTGATGATGGCCCCGAGAGCCACCTTAGCAAGTCGGGCACGCCAACAATGGGTGGCACCCTGATATTGTTTGCAATTGTGACGTCTACTTTGCTGTGGTCCGATTTAAGTAATCGCTATGTACTGATTGTGGTGTTTGTGACTATTGCCTACGGACTAATTGGTTGGGTAGATGACTATCGAAAGGTGGTTGAAAAAAACTCAAAAGGGCTGCCGGCAAGATGGAAATATTTTTGGCAATCGATTGTTGGGTTGGTTGTTGCCGTTGCTCTATTTGTCACGGCGCAGTCACCGGCCGAAACTACGTTGTATATTCCGTTTTTCAAAAACTTTGCTTGGGAAATGGGAGCGGCATTCATTGTTCTTACCTATTTTATGATTGTTGGATTTAGTAATGCGGTAAATCTAACCGATGGGTTGGACGGTTTGGCGATTATGCCAACCGTTATGGTCGGCTCGGCGTTGGGAATTATTGCTTACCTAAGTGGGCATGCTAACTTTTCCGAGTATTTACATATCCCCTACCTACCAGGGGCTGGGGAACTGGTAATTTATTGCGGTGCTTTGGCGGGAGCCGGTTTGGGCTTTCTTTGGTTCAATACATACCCTGCACAAGTCTTTATGGGCGATGTAGGGGCGCTCGCGCTAGGTGCCGCTTTGGGGGTAATAGCCGTTATTGTTCGTCACGAAGTGGTGTTCTTTATAATGTCGGGCATTTTTGTGATGGAAACGGTATCCGTTATTTTACAGGTGGCGTCCTTTAAGTTGACGGGAAGAAGAATTTTTCGAATGGCACCCTTACATCATCATTTTGAATTAAAGGGCTGGCCGGAACCTAGGGTGATTGTTCGATTTTGGATCATTACCGTTATGTTGGTGCTTATTGGGCTGGCAACATTGAAAATTCGTTAGGAATATTTTGTACGTGAATGAATTAATTGCGACAGATAAACAGGTAGTTATTTTCGGTCTAGGTGTTACCGGGTTGTCTGTTGTGCGCTATTTGCTTGCGGAGAAAAAGTCATTTGTAGTTATAGACACTCGAGAAAATCCACCGGGTAAAGCTGAGCTGCGTTCGATAGCGCCAGAAGTAAAAGGGTATTTCGGCGAGGTCTCAGCTGAAGTTAGAAAGATCATTGTAGCGGCAAGCGAAGTGGTATTAAGTCCAGGTGTGCCCAGGGAACACCAAGAAATTCAAATAGCGCTTGAAGCGGGTGTGAGCGTTGTCGGCGATATTGAATTATTTTTGCGTGCAGTTAAAGCGCCGGTAATCGGTATAACGGGTTCGAATGGGAAAACCACGGTTACAACGATGATGGGTTTAGCAGCAGAGAAAGATGGGAAGAACGCGCGGGTAGCGGGGAATATTGGAACACCCGCGTTAGATGTGCTTGGTGAAAGCGTTGAGCTTTACATTTTAGAGTTGTCGAGTTTTCAGTTGGAAAGCATTGCAAGGCCGAATTTTACTGTGGCCTGTTTACTAAATGTTAGTGAAGATCATATGGATAGGTACGATTCGCTACAACGTTATTGCATGGCAAAGCAGCGAATTTTTCAGAGTGCCAACAACGTTGTATATAACCTAGAAGACAAGCTTACGCAGCCACCGGTTATTGAAAACGTAACGCGTTTTGGTTTTGGTTTGCGTGAGTTTCACGAGCAGGGTGAGCGTAAATACTGGTATAGCGAGAAGGGTGGCATGCTTTATGCCGAGTCTAATGCGGTTTTGTCGACTTCTCAAGTACAGCTGGTGGGCCAGCATAATGTTGCAAATATACTTGCGGTCTTCGCCATGTCTGATGCTATAGGCGTGAGCCGTGAAGCTGTGATTGAGATGCTAAAAACGTTTCCGGGATTACCGCATCGATGTCAAAAAGTAGCAGAAAAATACGGACTGGTTTTTGTGAATGATTCAAAAGCCACAAATGTAGGCGCAACTGAGTCTGCAATCGCTGGCTTGGCAAGAGACTATTCATCGATAACGCTAATAGCGGGTGGAGAAGGCAAAGGGGCGGATTTTTCCGCGTTAGCAAAGGTCATCGATGAGCGCGTAGATTTGCTCATCCTAATCGGTCGAGATGGAGCTCTAATAGCTGAGGGTGTTACCGATAAATCGCGTGTGCTATTCGCAAGCTCTTTAGATGAGGCGGTTGAGCTGGCGGTTAAAACAAGCCGAAAGGGCAGCTTGGTTTTACTTTCTCCGGCCTGCGCGAGCTTTGATATGTTTAAAAGCTTTGAAGACAGGGGTGAACAGTTTATTACCGCCGTAGAGAGGATGGTAGCGTGACGGCAGGCTCCCTAACGATAAAAGATTATATGCCGCCCATGGCTGTCGATAGAGGGTTGTTGGCGGCTGTCGCGGCGCTGGTGAGCATTGGTTTGATAATGGTGACATCGAGTTCTCTCGATTTTGCCGATGCTGTTTACGGTGACGCTTGGTATTTTGCCAAAAAACAATTTATTTATCTTTCCCTTGGCGTGGTCGGCGGTTTAGTGGTCGCGTCTGTGCCAACGCCAATATGGGAGCGTTATTCGGGCTTATTACTGTTGTTGGCTATTGTTTTTTTGGTGGCCGTTCTAATTCCCGGCATTGGTAAAATGGTTAATGGTAGTCGTCGTTGGCTTTATGTCGGCCCGGTATCTGTTCAGGCCTCTGAATTGGCAAAATTTTGTTTGATCGTTTACTTTGCCAGTTATTTGTCGCGAAAAAATCATGAGATTCGTTTTCAGTGGGGCGGCTTCTTCAAAATGATAGCGGTTATCGCTTTGGTTGTTTTTTTGCTGTTGTTAGAGCCCGATTTCGGTAGCGCCGTGGTTATTTGCTTTACGTTGGGTGCCATGATGTTTGTGGCAGGTGTTCCGCTATTACGATTTCTATTGCTTGCTTTATCTGGGGTTGCAATGTTGTCGGCGATGGCCGTTTTGTCTCCTTATCGGTGGAAGCGCTTAGTTGCATTTATGGATCCGTGGTCGCAGCAGTTCGACGGGGGGTATCAGCTGGTGCAGTCCCTGATTGCATTTGGCCGAGGTGAATGGTTGGGGATGGGGCTGGGTAACAGTATTCAAAAATTATTTTTCTTGCCAGAAGCCCATACGGACTTCGTATTTGCTATCTATGCGGAAGAGTTTGGGTTGGTTGGTGCATTCCTACTGATTTTGCTTTTTGGTTTTTTTGTTTGGAAGTTAATAATACTGAGTCGGTTAGCCTTTTCCAGGAAAAAATTGTTTAGCTGTTACTTGGTGTTTGGCATAGCAATGATGATAGCGATACAGGCGTTTATCAATATGGGCGTTGCATCAGGGTTATTACCCACAAAGGGGCTGACATTACCGTTTATTAGTTATGGAGGTAGTAGCTTACTTATTGCTTGTGCCTTGGTGGCGTTAATATTTCGTGTTTCGTGGGAAGAGCAATATGGCAACCACTAAACGTATACTGATTATTGCGGGTGGAACTGGCGGGCATGTATTTCCGGGGCTGGCACTCGCGTGCGAGCTGCAATTGCGAGGCCATGAGATTCATTGGCTGGGTACTCCTGCAGGTATAGAGTCACGGTTAGTACCTGCCGCAGATATTCCCTTGCACCTTATTTCGGTAAAAGGCATTCGAGGAAAGGGCATTAAAGCGATTTTAATGGCACCGCTCAATATAGTGCGGGCCATATGGCAATCGGTGGTGATTATTCGCCGATTGAAATGTGATTTAGTCGTAGGCTTGGGAGGCTTTGTTTCCGGTCCTGGTGGTGTTGCAGCAAAGCTTTGCGCTAGACCTTTGGTTATCCATGAGCAAAACGCTGTGGCGGGCACGACTAATAGATTGTTGGCAAGAATTGCAGACTGTGTTCTTACCGCCTTTCCTTCGGTTTTGGGTAAAGCTATATGCATTGGAAATCCTGTTCGGACAAATTTTTTCAGCCATGGGCAGCCGCAAGTCGAACAGCGTTCTACGATAAATATTTTAGTGGTAGGTGGCAGTCGCGGTGCGCGATCATTAAATCAGCTACTTCCAGCAGCACTGCAGTATTTGGTAGGTAGTGCTCAGGTAAAAGAGATTGCGATATATCATCAGACGGGTGACAAACTATTAGCCGAAACTGAGCAGGCCTATAAAGATGCAGGTGTTGAATTGGACTCTTGTGAAATGGAGCAGCTATCAGGCGGGAAAGTTTCGATTACACCTTTTATCGATAATATAGCGGAGAGTTATCACTGGGCCGATTTAGTGATTTGTCGTGCCGGTGCGTTAACGGTAAGTGAGCTGGCTGCATCGGGTGTGGCATCGCTATTGGTTCCGTTTCCGTTTGCTATAGATGATCATCAAACAGCGAATGGACATTTTCTTGTAAAGGCAGAGGCTGCTTTGATGTGGCAGCAAAAAGATTTGACGGCAAAGGCGTTAGCGAAAACTTTGGGCGGCTTTATTGACAATCCCGTGGTGTTAACGAATATGGGCAAAAATGCTGCTACCTGTAGCAAGCCAAATGCGGCAGTGGATTTTGCTGATGCTTGTGAGAATATTTTTAAAAAAACTGAAGTGAACAGGGTTTTACTATGAAAGCTGATCGCCTGCATCACGTACCGGAAATGCGCAGAATTCGACGAATTCACTTCGTTGGAATTGGCGGTGCTGGTATGAGTGGTATTGCGGAGGTACTACTTAATCAAGGGTACGAAATATCAGGCTCTGATTTAAAGGAGTCTGATATTACCCGCAGACTTTCGTTAATGGGCGTTGAAATATTTATTGGTCATCATGCTTCGAATATTGAAGGCGTTGATGTGGTTGTTAATTCAAGCGCTATTGCCGATGTGAACCCGGAGCTTATGGAGGCCAGAAGGAGTCGAATACCGGTAGTTCGTCGTGCCGAAATGCTGGGCGAGTTAATGCGCTATCGCCACGGTATTGCCGTTGCTGGTACGCACGGTAAGACGACCACAACCAGTTTGATAGCGAGTATTTTTGCCGAGGGTGATAAAGACCCCACTTTTGTTATTGGTGGTTTGCTGAACAGTGCTGGATGCAACGCAGGTCTTGGTGAGAGCCGATATCTTGTGGCTGAGGCTGATGAGAGCGATGCGTCGTTTTTGCATCTACAACCGATGGTTGCAGTGGTTACCAATATTGATGCTGATCACATGGAGACCTACGGCGGTGATTTCGCAAACGTTAAAAAAACGTTTTTGGAGTTTCTTCATAACCTACCTTTCTACGGTGTTGCCGTAGTGTGTGCAGACGATCCCGTTGTTACCGAAGTTATCCCAAAAATTTCCCGTGCAGTAATTACCTACGGTTTTTCTGAGGCAAGCGATGTTCAGGTATATGATCTTCAGCAAAATGCGGGGAAGCAGCGTTTTAAAATTAAACGCTCGGGTATGAGTGCGCCGCTGGAAATATCTCTGAATATGCCTGGAGAGCACAATGTGCTGAATGCCACAGCAGCCGTTGCCGTTGCAACGGATGAAGGGATTAGTGATGAAGCTATCCAGCAGGGTTTGGCGAAATTTATGGGGGTAAGCCGACGGTTTCAGATATACGGTGATTTTGACGTTGGTGATAAAGCTTCGGTGATGCTAGTCGACGACTACGGTCATCATCCTCGGGAAGTTGGCGCAACAATCAAGGCCATTCGAGATGGTTGGCCTGAGAGACGGGTACTGATGATTTATCAACCTCACCGTTATACCCGTACCCGGGATTTATACGAAGATTTTGTTGACGTGCTTTCAGGTGTAGACCAGCTGATATTGTTGGAAGTGTATTCGGCTGGAGAAGAACCTATTCAGGGAGCTGATTCGCGCCACTTAAGCCGTAGTATTCGCAATCGTGGGCAGGTAGATCCAATTTTTGTCGAAGGTATTGAAGGTGTGCCTGCTGTAGTAAAAGATATTGTACAGCCTGGTGATATTGTGATTACACAGGGGGCTGGCAATGTAGGCACCTTAGCCACAGAGCTGGCGAAGAGAAAATTTTGTTGAGCATATGGCAGAGTTAATGATGGAACAATATCAGGTTTCTTTCCGCAGCTTTTTAGCAGCAGGCAATAGCTTTGGGAAAGTGGCTGTGCTTTATGGTGGCACATCGGCAGAGAGAGAAGTTTCTTTACGCAGCGGTCGTGCGGTTGCTGCAGGATTAAGAGAGCAGGGTGTAGATGTTGTTGAATGTGATGTTAATGAAAATGTGGTTGCACAAATAGCATCGTTGTCTTTCGATCGAGCATTTATTGCGCTACACGGTACTGGCGGTGAAGACGGGAGAATTCAGGGGTTATTAGACCTGTTGGGCAAACCCTATACCGGTAGCCGGCACGCAGCCTCTGCGGTTGGCATGGACAAATTAACCACTAAGCAAATATGGTTGAGTGACGGTCTATTAACGCCTCAATATAAAGTTGTAAGTCAAAGTTCAAATTTTGATGAAGTAATGTTGGAGTTGGGTGGGGAGGCGTTTGTTAAGCCTGTTCATGAGGGTTCGAGTATTGGCATGCGTTGCGTAGCCACGGGGTCAGAGCTTGAAGGCGCTATTACTGAAGCACTTCAGTACGACAGTGTGGTACTTGCTGAGCGACGAATCAATGGGCCGGAATTTTCTGTCGGTGTGTTGAATGGCTTTGCCCTGCCTCCGGTAGGTTTACAAGCGAGTAATGCATTTTATGATTATGACGCCAAATACCATTCGAATGATACGGTCTATCAGTGCCCTTGTGATTTAAGCGAAGAAAAAATTCAGCAGCTGCGTTCTCTTGCATTAAGTGCATTTCAAAGTGTCGGGTGTGTTGGTTGGGGGCGCGTAGATGTAATGCAAGATGAGTGTGGAGACTTCTATTTGTTGGAAGTGAATACAGTTCCGGGAATGACAGACCATAGTTTGGTTCCAATGGCGGCGAAAGCAATAGGCATGTCGTTTAGCGAACTTGTTTGTGAGATTTTATACACCAGTGTGGATGCGTAGTAATGGCTGAACGGGCTAAAAACAATAAAAACAGCAAGGTTTACACGCCTCGAGGTTCTCGTTCTAACGTAAGCTCTGGGCGGCCGAATAGTCGCGGTGCGGTGCGTAAAGGTAGAGTACAGGGTGGCCCTATTGTCAGTATTCCTTGGGCGTTGTTATTAAAAGGTGTGTGTTTCTCTACGTTGTTGGCGTTCGGTATTTGGAAAATAGATTGGCTGGCAATAAGTAATAAGGTGCAGCAGCAAGTTAATAAACCTGTTGCCAACGTGTCGGTGAAAGGTGAGTTTACGCATCTGTCGCAGTCAGACCTTCAGGCTCTGGTAACGGCGCATATACAGGGCAACTTTATGCAGGTAGATATTGAAGATCTTCGCGCTAATTTGCATACCAACCCATGGGTACAAGCGGTACGTGTACAGCGCGTATGGCCAGACGGGTTATCGATTGACGTGCGAGAGCAAAAGCCCATTGCACGTTGGAATAGTACGGCTTTTATCAGCAATGAAGGAGAAGTTATAACCATCGGAGATAATAGTCATTTGGCGTATTTGCCACTTCTTGCTGGGCCAGTAAAGCAAAGTTCGCTTATTACGCGAACTTACCTAGATATGACGGAAATGTTGGCTAGTCGTAATATTGGTTTAACGGGTATTGATGTTGATGCCACACATGCATGGCGAATTAAGCTTAGTAACGGAATTGAAATTGTATTCGGACAATACGATGTGTTAAACAAATTGCGCAATTTTTTATTGGTGTTCGACCAAAAGCTTAGAGGTGTAAGTGAAAAAATTGTGCGCGTGGATATGCGCTACGACAGCGGAATGGCTGTGGCATGGAACAAAGATACTGAAAGCGATTTGCAGGCGAGTCGCTAATTGATATGAATGAATATAATCACAGAACAGGTGACTAAATGGCATATTCAAGCGGGGGGCGCATGATTGTCGGTCTGGATATTGGAACATCCAAGGTTGTTGCAATAGTCGGAGAGATCTCACCTGAGGGTGAATTGTCGATTGTGGGTATTGGTTCCCATAAATCCGTTGGCATGAAAAAAGGTGTAGTTGTTAATATTGAGTCCACGGTGCAATCTATTCAGCGTGCAATCGAAGAAGCTGAATTAATGGCGGGCTGTGAAATTCACTCGGTATATGTTGGCATTGCGGGGAGCCATATTCGCAGTTTAAATTCTCACGGAATAGTGGCCATAAAAGACCGAGAAGTTTTTTCTCAGGATTTGGATCGTGTTATTGACGCTGCGCAAGCAGTAGCCATTCCGGCAGATCAAAAGATTCTGCACATTTTGCCGCAGGAATATTTAATTGATGAGCAGGAAGGTGTTAAAGAGCCGTTGGGAATGTCGGGCGTTCGTTTGGAGGCAAAGGTACATTTAGTCACCTGCGCTGTAAATGCGGCGCAGAATATTGAAAAATGTATACGTCGCTGTGGTTTGGAAGTGGAAGACATTATTCTTGAACAGCTTGCTTCTAGTTATTCGGTGCTGACTGAAGACGAAAAAGAGCTAGGCGTGTGTTTGGTTGATATTGGTGGCGGAACAACCGATATAGCCATATTTACCGAGGGTGCAATTCGCCATACAGGTGTTATTCCAATTGCTGGCGACCAGGTAACCAATGATATTGCTATGGCGTTGCGTACACCTACGCAGTATGCAGAAGAAATTAAAATTAAATATGCCTGTGCGTTGGCAAAGCTTACCGGTGCGGAAGAAACGATTAAAGTGCCGAGTGTTGGTGACAGGCCTGCGCGGAACTTGTCGCGGCAGGCGTTAGCCGAGGTTGTAGAGCCTCGCTATGATGAGTTATTTACATTGGTGCAAGCCGAATTGCGCCGTAGTGGCTTTGAAGATCTAGTGGCCGCGGGAATTGTTTTAACCGGTGGTACCTCAAAAATGGAAGGTGTTGTTGAGCTGGCAGAAGAAATTTTTCATATGCCCGTGCGCCTTGGAGCCCCAATTTATGTCAAGGGGCTAAAGGACATTGTCGATAACCCAATTTATTCAACGGGTGTCGGCTTGCTGCTTTACGGTATGCAGCAAGGTGACGAAAGTGTTTATGGTTCTGAATCCAATGAAGGTTTTTTTAGCCGTATAAAGTCGTGGTTTCAGAAAAATTTGTGATTTATTGCTGACGTATGTTGGTAAGTTAGTTACGTTAGTTTTCAAGGGGAAAAAGAGGGGATCTCTTATGTTCGAATTAGTTGATAGCATTCCGCAAAATGCGGTTATTAAAGTTGTTGGTGTAGGCGGTGGCGGTGGTAACGCTGTTAAACACATGATCACGAATACGGTAGATGGAGTGGAGTTTATTTGCGCCAATACCGATTCGCAGGCGTTAAAAGACGTAGACGCTCGTACGGTGTTGCAGTTGGGACATGGTATTACAAAGGGATTAGGTGCTGGTGCAAACCCGGAAATCGGTCGTCAGGCTGCAATGGAAGACCGCGAACGTATTGCGGAAGTTCTTGAGGGTGCCGACATGGTGTTTATTACAGCGGGTATGGGTGGTGGTACCGGTACTGGCGGCGCACCGGTCGTTGCCGAGATTGCCAAAGAATTGGGTATTCTTACCGTCGCAATTGTAACTAAGCCTTTTCCGTTTGAAGGGCGAAAGCGAATGGCAATTGCTGATGAAGGTATAAAGCAATTACAGGACCGAGTAGATTCTTTAATTACTATTCCAAACGAAAAATTGCTAGCGGTATTGGGTAAGGCAACAACATTGCTGGATGCTTTTAAAGCGGCGAACGATGTACTGCTGGGTGCGGTACAGGGTATTGCCGATCTTATTATTCGCCCAGGCATGATAAATGTCGATTTTGCCGATGTTCGTACGGTTATGTCGGAAATGGGCATGGCGATGATGGGCAGCGGCAGTTCTACAGGTGAAAATCGTGCGCGGGAAGCGGCCGAAGCAGCTATACGCAGCCCGTTGCTGGAAGATGTTAATTTACAGGGTGCTAGAGGCATTCTGGTGAATATCACTGCCGGTATGGATCTTTCTTTGGGTGAGTTCTCGGAGGTGGGTGATACTATCGAAGAGTTTGCGTCTCACGATGCCACGGTTGTTGTGGGAACGGTCATCGACCCCGATATGTCCAATGAATTGCGTGTAACTGTTGTTGCTACTGGTTTGGGTAATCCAGCGCGTGCTGAAAAGCCTGTTGCTACGAAGGTTGTAGATAATACGCGCAGTGCCGATGGCCGCCCAAATTACGCCGAGTTGGATCGTCCAACCATTATTCGTCATAGCCAAACGGCCAAGGCTGCGCAGGCGGTTGAGTCGGAAGAGAAGGATCTGGAATATCTTGATATTCCCGCATTCTTGCGTCGTCAAGCGGACTAATTCGAATAAGCACATTTTGGTTAGCTGAAACAGTTGCTGTGGAGCGAGGCTTCGAGTACCCCGCTTCCCCCGATGATTTAGGGGGCACAGGACGTGGCTGCCCGCAGAACCTGGCGACAGGGAGCCGGAACTTTCTGAGTTTCGGCTCGTCTCAGCTAATTGTGTATATTTGCATCGAAAATTGATTTATCGCGAAGTTTTTGCCGCCAAAAGTGATAATCTTGGCAGCTACGCTTGGGAGAATTGAGTGGCTACCCGCCGTTTTTGGTGGGCGCTACAGGGAATCACTTTAACTACTTTTAAATTTGCTACTTGAATGAGTAGGGTAGGTAAAGTTGTAGGGGGGGAAGGCTTGGGCTTGTCGTGCGATTCGACCCAGCCGATGGAGCTGGTCTCAGGCGACCGAATGTGCTCTTGTATCCCCCTAAAGCGTGCTGTTCAATTATTAATCGACCCGGTTGGTTTGGGGTATGTCATCTGCTATGATGCGCGCCGCTTTCTGACCCACCCTAGAGATGTGATTGAATGATCAAACAACGAACCCTGAAAAATGAAATTCGAGCCACTGGCGTGGGTCTTCATACCGGTCAGAAGGTTTACCTGACCCTGCGCCCAGCTCCTATTGATGCGGGTATTGTCTTTCGTCGGGTGGATCTAAACCCGGTCGTAGAAATTCAAGCAAAAGCAGAGAATGTTGGCGATACCACCCTCTCTACCTCATTAATGAACGGTGATGTCCGGGTTTCAACCGTAGAGCATCTTCTTTCGGCTATGGCGGGCCTTGGCATCGATAATGCCATTGTCGAAGTCAGTGCCGACGAAGTGCCCATAATGGACGGTAGTGCCGGGCCTTTTGTATTCCTTATACAGTCTGCTGGTATTCAAGAGCAGGCTGCGCCGAAAAAGTTTATTCGTATTAAGAAGAAGGTTGTCGTCAAAGATGGCGACAAAGAAGCCTGCTTCCTGCCGTTCAACGGCTTCAAAGTGTCTTTTACTATCGATTTTGACCACCCCGTGTTTAAAGGGCGAAAGCTTGATGCCACGGTTGATTTCTCCAGCACCTCATTTGTGAAAGAAGTATCACGTGCACGTACCTTCGGTTTTATGCACGAGATTGAGTACCTGCGATCCAAAGGGTTGGCGAAGGGAGGTAGTGTTGATAACGCCATTGTTGTCGATAAGTACCGTATCTTGAACGATGATGGCCTGCGCTACGAAGACGAATTTGTAAAACACAAAATTTTAGACGCCATTGGCGATTTATACTTACTGGGAACCAGCCTGATTGGCGAGTTTAGGGCGTATAAATCTGGCCACGGTTTGAACAATAAATCGTTGTTGGAGCTGATAAAGCAAACGGATGCATGGGAGCTAGTAACGTTTGAGGATGAAGAACAGGCCCCCATTTCGTATGTTAAACCCCTAATGGCCGCTTCGTAGGTTGTTGTTGTGTAAGGCCCTTTTGTATAAAAACACCAAAACATAAGGGTTGAATCGAATATAGAGTTGAATTTTTGTGGTTAGGTGTGCCATAGTTTTGTCGATTTTGGCCTGCACATGAGCCATTTGGCGTTTAGAAGCCCGATTAGCTTGCGAGATGCTTCTATTTGCACAATTATTAACATAAAGAGTCTGACGAAATTTCGCGCGCTTTGTCGGACAAGGCTTTTCGAGCCCGCGCATTGGGCCTTGATAGACGATGAAAATAATCGTAGTGAGCAAACGACACGGCAGCACCCGCAGTTTTACGCTGGGTGGCTGGACACGTGCGTTGCTTTCAGCCTGTATTGTAGGTATTCCCGTTGGCGCAGCTACCTTCGCTGTCTCCTACCTCACTAACGAATCCTCAGACGTCATGACAGCCGATTCGGCCGTCGCTTGGAACGACTCCTTAGAAGAGCAAAAAGTTGACGTTGAACAAGCTCGCAACCTTGCCGAGAAAAAAGTAGCCGCCATTACCCTTCGGGTAGCCGAGCTACAAGCCCGGTTAGTTCGCTTAGATGCGTTGGGAGAGCGGCTGACCAAAATGGCTAAGCTCGACAATGGCGAGTTCGATTTCAGTAGTGCACCAGCGCTTGGCGGCCCAGAGCAAAATCTGGATGAATCCAGCTATGCGCCACCGGATTTTCAACTGGTGTTGGAGCAGTTGGGCCAACAAATTGAAGACCGACAGCAACAGCTCAATACCCTTGAAGCCTTGATGGCCAAGCGCAAGTTGCAAAATGACGTTTTCCTCGCCGGCCGGCCGATTAAAAAAGGTTGGATGTCTTCCCGTTATGGCCGTAGAAGTGACCCGTTTAATGGCCGTATAGCGTGGCACGCGGGTGTTGATTTTGCGGGTAAAGACGGTGCCGATATCGTCGCGGTTGCCGCAGGTGTGGTCACCTGGTCTGGAGAGCGTTACGGCTACGGTGAGTTGGTTGAAGTTAACCACGGTAATGGCTTCAAAACACGCTACGCCCACTGCAAATCAAACCTGGTCAAGGTTGGGGATGTAGTAAAAAAAGGGCAAATCGTTGCTCTAATGGGGTCTAGCGGCCGCTCAACAGGGCCTCACGTACATTTCGAAGTATACAAAAATGGTAGAACGGTCGATCCGTCTGCCTATATCCATCGTACGAACCGTTAAGTTCGCTTCCCTTTTACGAGTAATAACTGCATATTGCTCGCTCAAAATATTCCTCTATTAATCTCATTACATACTGCGGGGCGGAAAAGCCCTACTACTGGTTGGAAATCTTATGTTAGGCAAACTCGTAAGGGCTGTATTTGGCTCCAAAAATGATCGTGAGCTGAAAAGGATGGGCAAGGTTGTCCTCAAAATTAATGCACTTGAACCGCAAATGGAGGCGCTTTCAGACGAGGATCTAAAAGCCAAAACACAAGAGTTTCGCGAGCGCTACGAGAAAGGCGAAACGCTGGACCAGCTTCTGCCAGAAGCGTTTGCAGCCGCGCGTGAAGCCAGCCGCCGAGCCATGGGCATGCGCCATTTCGACGTGCAGTTAATTGGTGGCCTTACTCTGCATGAAGGTCGAATTTCCGAGATGAAAACCGGTGAGGGTAAAACCCTCGTCGCGACATTAGCAACCTATCTAAATGCCATTCCCGGGCAGGGCGTACACATTGTTACGGTGAACGACTACCTTGCTCGACGAGACGCAAATTGGATGCGCCCTGTGTACGAAGCTTTAGGGATGACCGTAGGTTCGATTGTTTCCATGCAGGACCAGCAGGAAAAATATGATGCCTATCGGGCAGACATTACCTATGGCACCAACAACGAGTACGGGTTTGATTACCTGCGTGACAATATGGCGCTGCGTAAAGAAGATCGTATGCAACGGCCGCTGTTCTTTGCCGTAGTGGATGAAGTGGATTCGATTCTCATCGATGAAGCGCGAACGCCTTTAATTATTTCCGGTGCTGCCGAAGACAGCTCCCTGCTTTACAAAAAAATTAATCAGATAATTCCTTCTCTGAAACGCCAGACGAGCAATGAAGAGGGCGAAGTACTAGAGCCGGGCCACTTCGGTATTGATGAAAAACTGCGTTCTGTTGAGATGACCGAAGATGGTCATCAGCTGGTGGAAGATATCCTTATTCGTGAAGGGCTGCTAAAAGAAGATGAAAGTCTTTATCAGGCGTCTAACTTGGGCTTGCTACACCACATTCAATCCGGTTTACGTGCTCACCACTTGTTTAGCCTCAATGTGGAATACATTGTTCAAGATAACCAAGTGGTTCTTATTGACGAGCATACCGGGCGGACTATGCAGGGTCGCCGACTCTCCGAGGGCTTGCATCAGGCAATTGAAGCAAAAGAAGGCGTTAATATTCAGGCAGAAAGCCAGACTATGGCTTCCACTACTTTCCAGAACTATTTCCGTTTGTACCCGAAGTTGTCGGGTATGACCGGTACTGCCGATACAGAAGCTTTTGAATTTCGTCAAATTTACGGGCTGGATGTTGTAGTTATACCCACTAACCGCCCGGTGCAGCGACAGGACCTCAACGATCTTATTTTCCTTAATATGGAAGATAAGTACGAGGCAATTATTGAAGATGTAAAAGCCTTCCGCGAAAAGAAAGCCCCTGTGCTGGTAGGTACGGCGTCGGTGGAAACCTCTGAAGAAATGTCAAAGCGCCTAAATCAGGCGGGTATTCACCACGAAGTGCTCAATGCAAAACAGCACGACCGCGAGGCCGATATTATTGCTGAAGCCGGCAGGCCAGGCGCCGTGACTATTGCCACCAATATGGCCGGTCGTGGTACCGATATTGTTTTGGGTGGTAAGTGGGAAGCCGAAATAGCCAAGCTTGAAAATCCGTCGGATGAGCAAATAGCGGCAATTAAAGCCGATTGGGCCATACGCCACGAAACAGTCATTGGCGCAGGTGGTTTACATATTATTGGTACTGAGCGCCATGAGTCTCGCCGCATTGATAACCAGTTGCGTGGTCGCGCTGGGCGTCAGGGCGATCCGGGGCTTTCGCGTTTCTACCTATCGCTTGAAGATAATCTAATGCGTATTTTCGCCTCTGACCGTATGCGTTCCATTATGCAAACGCTGGGTATGGAAAAAGGTGAAGCGATTGAGCATCGCATGGTGACCAATGCTATCGAAAAGGCCCAGCGCAAAGTGGAAGGCCGCAACTTCGATTACCGTAAACAACTACTGGAATACGATGATGTAGCCAACGATCAGCGTCGGGTTATTTACGCGCAGCGTAATGACTTGCTGGATGCTGATGATATTGCAGACGCAATTTCGGGTATTCGAGAAGATGTCGTTTTTGGGCAAATGGTTAACTACATTCCACCGCAATCTGTCGAAGAGCAGTGGGATATTACCGGTCTTGAAAAACGCATTAAAGATGACTACGGCCTGGAAATTCCGGTCCAAAAATGGCTGGACGAAGACAGTAATCTTCACGAAGATACATTGCGTGAAAAGCTTGTTGCCACGTTTGATGAATTCTATAAAGACAAAGAAGAAAAAATTGGGCCGGTTATTCGTACACTCGAAAAACAACTGATGCTCAATGTGTTGGATTCCTTGTGGAAGGATCACCTGCAGAATATGGACAACCTGCGTCAAGGTATCAATTTGCGTGCCTATGCACAGAAGAACCCCAAGCAGGAATACAAACGTGAATCTTTTGAACTGTTTGAGCAGTTACTTGAAACATTAAAGTTTGACGTAACGCGTGTTTTATTCCGTATTGAACCCATTAGTGAAGAGCAAATGGCTGAAATGGATCGTCGGCGCCAAGCCGAGGCTGAAGCTGAAGCCAGAAAAATGAAGATGCAACACGAGAGTTTTTCGGCAATGCAACCCGAAAGCGAAGAGACCATGGAGCAGGTTAAGCCCGAGCAACCCTATGTTCGCGGAGGCAAAAAAATTGGCCGCAACGACGTTTGCCCCTGCGGTTCCGGTAAAAAATATAAAGCCTGTCACGGTAAAATAGCGTAATTAGAGGGAGTTAAGTGCATGGCTGTGGGCGTTGAAAACTGGCCAAAAATATACCCGATTGCGGGCGTTAAATTAGGTGTGGCGGCGGCTGGCGTAAAGTACGCCAACCGCAACGACGTTGTGTTAGTAGAAGTTGCCGAAGGTAGTCAGGTGGCTGGGGTATTTACCCAAAACGCATTTTGCGCAGCTCCTGTGACCTTGGCAAAAGAAAGCTTAGCCATAGAAGATATGTCAAAGCGATCGGTTCGCTATTTTTTGGTGAATTCTGGCAACGCAAACGCCTGCACCGGGCAGGCGGGTATAGCTGCGGCAAAGCAAACGATGCAAACCGTTGCCGATTGCACCGGTGTAATCCCGCAAGCGGTTTTACCCTTTTCTACCGGCGTAATCGGAGAGCTTTTGCCCGCGGATAAAATTAGTGCAGCAATTCCCGAGGCGATCAATTCGCTATGTGAGCAAAATTGGCTCGAAGCGGCCAAAACCATAATGACAACGGACACTCGACCGAAAGGTGCGAGTATTCGGGTTGAAGTGGACGGTCAGGTTTTTCATGTAACCGGTATCGCCAAAGGCTCAGGCATGATTCGGCCCAATATGGCCACCATGTTGGGGTACGTAGCGACGGACCTGAAAATTTCCCGTGAAGTACTCCAAAACCTTTCCGCCTATGCGGCGAACAAATCTTTTAATCGTATTACGATTGATGGTGATACCTCTACCAACGATGCCTGTATGCTGGTTGCAACGGGCCTCTCGTCGGCACCCGCTCTAACCGATAGTGATGGGGCGTATTTTGAAAGAGTGCGCGATGCGATTGTTCAGGTATACCAAAGCTTGTCTCAGCAAATTGTTCGCGATGGTGAAGGCGCCACAAAGTTTGTTACCGTTAATGTTGCTGGTGGTGTAAACAATGACGAGTGTCTGCAAGTTGCCTACAGCGTTGCTCACTCACCATTGGTTAAAACGGCGCTTTTTGCATCAGACCCAAATTGGGGTCGTATTGTTGCCGCTATAGGTTATGCCGGTATACCTGATTTGGACGATACCAAAGTCAAGGTGTCGCTAGATGATGTTGCCATCGTTACCGATGGCGGAAGAGCATCTTCTTATACGGAGGAGGCGGGTCAGGAGGTTTTTAACAAGGAGGCGTTCTCCATCAATATTCATTTGGGCCGCGGTGCTGCGCAAGAAACCATCTGGACTTCAGACCTTTCTCACCAGTACGTAACGATTAATGCAGAATACCGTACGTGACCAATAAGGTTGTACATGTAGCGGTGGGTGTTGTGCTTGATCAACAGCAGAATATTCTGATCTCACAGCGTCAAGCTGGCCAGCATTTAGCCGGTTTTTGGGAATTCCCCGGTGGCAAAATAGAGGCTGGCGAGCTGTGTGAGCAGGCCCTGTTTAGGGAGCTGGACGAAGAGCTGGGGATACAGGTCAAAGTCTCTGAAGCACTGATTGTTATCGAACACCAATACGCCGAAAAACAGGTAAAGCTTGATGTTCGCCTTGTCACGCAATTTTCTGGTGTGCCGAGTGGGCGTGAAGGCCAGGCGTTTAAATGGGTGCCCGCGTCTCAATTAGGCGCTATCGAATTTCCTGCGGCCAACAAAAAAATCATTGCCGCTTTACAACAGCGGTTATGCCTCCGGGGGTAAGTCCTCCGACCAGCTGTCGCTTTCCTCCTCATTCCCTCCAATTTTGTTTTTCTCGGTAGCCCAACCACCAAAATCAATGGTTTTACAGCGGTCGCTACAAAAAGGACGCTGAGGGTATTCATTTGTCATCAGAACTTTTTTGCCACAGGACGGGCATTTAACAGCAATGGTTTTTACAGTCATAACTTTAAGTATTGTTGGTGCAGTGTTTCCACTTGTGTTTTGGTATGGGTAATGTCGCGGCTATTATCAATAATATCATCGGCTTTGGCTAGTCGTTGCTCGCGGCTCCACTGGCTATTCATGATGGCCCGAATGCTTTCACTGGTAGCACCGTCACGTGCTCCTGCCCTTGCCAACTGTAAGGCTTCTGGTACGTCCACAATCAATACTCTATCCACACGTGTGTTTTGCCCTACCTCAAGTAGCAGGGGAGCGGTATAAATACGATATGGGCTTGTTGTCAGAGAGAGTGCGTGTTGGGTGGCTTCTTGGATTAACGGGTGGGTAAGTTGTTCCAACCACGCCCTCTCGGAAGGCTGAGTAAAAATAATGTCCCGAAGTTTACGACGGTTTAAATGACCGTTGTGGTCAAGAATGTGGGGGCCAAAGTGAAGGGCAATTTTTTCTAGGCAAGCGGTACCGGGGGCTACAATATTTCTTGCCACGATATCGGCGTCGACAATAGCGATGCCTAGCTGAGCAAAAAAGTCGGTGACGGTGGATTTACCGCTACCAATGCCTCCTGTTATACCAATAGTGAGCATGGGCGATTAGGTTTAACCAACCTTGGAAAACTGTAAATAAGTGGCGGTAATGGTATCGCCCCAAAAAAAGGCGATCCAACCTGCGATAGCAAGGTAGGGGCCGAAGGGAATGGGCACGTTTTTATCTCGGCCCATAATGATAATACCGGCAATACCTATAACTGCACCCACGAGCGACGAGAGAATAATAATCAATGGCAACATTTGCCAGCCCATCCAGGCGCCTAGTGCGGCGAGTAGTTTAAAATCGCCATAGCCCATGCCTTCCTTGCCGGTTAACAGTTTAAACAGCCAGTATACGCTCCAGAGCACGCCATAGCCGAATATAGCGCCAAACACGGCGTGTTCGAGGCTGGCAAACAAACCGAATGAATTGGCAATTAAACCCATCCACATGAGGGGGAGGGTAATATCATCGGGGAGAAGTTTGTGGTCAACGTCGATCATGGTGAGTGCAATGAGGCACCATGTAAACAACACAGCCAAGCCACCTGTAAGGTTTAACCCAAGCGCATAAACACAAAATACTGAAAGAATAGCGGTTACAGCTTCAACAATAGGGTAGCGAATCGAAATCCCTGCCTTACAGCTACTACATTTACCCCGTAACAGCACATAACTAAGAATGGGAATGTTCTGCCAAGGTTTAATAGCGGCCTTGCATTTGGGGCAGTGAGAGGCGGGGAAGGCGATGTTAAATTTAGCATCGACTTCATTTTTGCCGTCTGGGTTGTCTTTTAAAAATTCTTTACATTCCGCTTTCCATTTGGCGAACATGGAGAGCGGAAGGCGGTATATGACAACATTGAGAAAGCTGCCTACCGTTAGGCTAACAACAGCCGTGCAAAACAGAACCAGAATAATCGCTGTTTGTGGGTTTAAATCTTCAAAGCCCGCCATTTTATACAACCTGACCAATCTGGAAGATGGGCAGGTACATGGCAATCATTAAGCCACCCACAAGAATACCCAGCACAGACATAATGAGGGGTTCTAGGAGGGATGTTAGGTTGTCTACAAGGTTGTCTACGGCTTCTTCGTAGAAGTTGGCAACCTTATCCAGCATTTCATCAAGCGCACCCGATTCTTCACCAATGGTGGCCATTTGAATTAGCATGGGAGGGAAAATGCCAGTGTTGTTGATAGCAACATTCAGTTGGGTACCAGTGGATACTTCGTCTTTAATACGAAGCACGGCGGCTTCGTATAATGTATTGCCTGTGGCACCCGCTACAGATTGCAAGGCGTCAATAAGGGGTACACCGGCGGCGAAAGTAGTGGAAAGTGTACGAGCAAAGCGAGCAATAATAGATTGATAGACAATGTCCCCTACAATAGGCGCCTTAAGCGCAGCCCTATCCACAAATTTTCGGAATGCCAGACTTTTTTCTTTTAATTTGCCAAAGCTCATTCCGAATCCAACCATCCCGAACAGAATGATATACCAGTAAGCCTGCGCTAGTTCCGAAAGGTTGAGCACAAATAATGTAAATGCCGGTAAATCAGCGCCAAAGCTGCTAAATGTCTCAGCGAATTGGGGTACAACCTTAACCAATAAAATACCCGTTACAACAATGGCGACCACTACTACGGCAATGGGGTAAGTTAGCGCCTTTTTAATTTTTGCTTTTAATTGCTCGGTTTTTTCTTTATAAGTGGCGATACGATCAAGCATTGTTTCAAGGGCGCCAGATTGTTCGCCGGACTCAACTAGGTTACAAAACAGTTCATCAAAATATTTTGGTCGCTTTCGAAGAGAGGCGGCAAAACCGCCGCCAGCCGCTACGTCTTCTTTAATGCCATTTATTAGGTCCGCCATTGTTTTATTTTCACTGCCGCCCGCAACAATATCAAAGCTTTGTACTAGCGGTACGCCCGCTTTCATCATTGTTGCCATTTGACGTGTAAAAAGGGCGATATCCATGGGTTTAATTTTTTTACCACCGCCACCAAACAAAGGCTTAGGCTTGCGGCGAACAGTCTTAGCTCTAACCCCTTGTTTAAGAAGTTGTGCTTTCGCTAATGCGGAGCTAGCACTGCTAACCTCGCCAGAAACTTTGTTGCCTTTTTTATCAACGCCTTTGTAAGTAAAAACTTCGGCGGTGGCTGTTGCTTGTGCTGTTGCCATACGGATTAATCCTTGGTAACTCGGTTGGCTTCTTCAAGGCTGGTTAATCCCGTGGCAGCCTTTCGAAGCGCAGATGTTCGTAAATCGCTAAAGCCTTCGTTGCGAGCAGCGTCGGCAATTTGGATGGAATTACCACCTTCCATGATAATACGTGAAATTTCTGGGGTGATGCTTACCACCTCGTACACACCAACACGCCCTTTATACCCTTCATTACATTTGTCGCAACCTACGGGGTGAAAGATTGTGAGCTCATCTCGTGGAATGCCTATGGTGTCGAAGCCCTCTTCCGATAAAATTTCATCGGGAATATCATCGGCGGGTTTTTTACAGGCAGGGCATAATCGGCGCGCCAAGCGCTGGGCAATGATCAGGCTAACGGTGGTGGCCACGTTAAAGGTGGGTACGCCCATATTCAGCAAGCGGGTCAATGTTTCAGGTGCGCTGTTAGTGTGCAGAGTTGAAAGTACTAGGTGACCGGTTTGTGCGGCTTTAATTGCAATTTCCGCCGTTTCGAGGTCTCGAATTTCACCCACCATCACTATGTCAGGGTCTTGGCGCAGAAAAGACCGCAAAGCCATCGCGAAGGTAAGCCCTACGCGGGTATTCATATTAACCTGGTTGATGCCTTCCAGGTTGATCTCTACAGGGTCTTCCGCGGTTGAGATGTTTCGCTCGGTCGTGTTGAGAATATTTAAGCCGGTATAAAGCGATACCGTTTTACCTGAGCCGGTTGGGCCCGTGACCAGAATCATACCCTGTGGTTGCGCCAGGGTGTCTAAGTACATTTTTTTCTGCTCTTCTTCGTAGCCGAGGGCGTCGATACCCAATTTTGCGCTTGAGGGGTCCAGAATACGCAGTACAATTTTTTCGCCAAACAGCGTCGGCAGAGAATTTACACGGAAATCGATCGCACGATTTTTGGATATCTTCATTTTGATGCGGCCATCCTGAGGAACACGCCGTTCGGAGATATCCATTTGCGACATAACTTTTAGTCGCGCCGCCAGCCTCGTTGCTAAGTTCACTGGGGGTCGTGCAACTTCTTTAAGAATGCCGTCTGTACGTAAGCGCACTCTAAAGGCCTTCTCGTACGGTTCAAAGTGTATGTCCGAAGCTCCAATTTTAATGGCATCCAATAGTACTTTGTTTACGAAGCGTACAATGGGTGCTTCATCAACTTCGGACGTATCCTCACCGCCTGCTGGCCCGTCTTCATCGACGGCCTCTATATCGAGGTCGTCGAGAGAATCTTCGTCCAAGCCACCCAGCGCATCGCCCAAGCTTTCTTCTTCCGCGTTGAGGAAAACTTCAATAGCCGTGTGTAACTTGTCTGCCTCAGTAATAAGTGCTTCAGTCGTTAGGCCTGTGTTGAACTTGATTTCGTCAAGCGCATGCAGGTTGGTTGGGTCTGAAAGCGCAACAAATAGTCGGTTTCCGCGTTTATGCAGGGGAAGAGCGTGGTGTTTTTTAATCAGCTTGGGGTCTACTACCCCCCTAGGAATGGCGTCCGTACTAATACTCCCAAGGTCGAATAAAGGAGTGCCAAATTCATCTGCCGCAGCAAGGGCGATTTGCTTGCCGCTAATGGAGCTGTTATTGACTAAAAAAAGAGGTAACGGCGTTTTTTCCCGTTTGGCGCCCTCAATTGCATTAATGGCGCCTTCTTCAGTAATCAGCTCATCACGAACCAATCGCCGTACGAGACCACTCAGGCTGACTGATGTGTTCATATCTTCTCTGGTTACCCTGTATCTTCGAGAGGTTTTTTGCTGCGTGTTCCACTCAATTGTAGGTTAGCACGGCAAAGCCTGGAGATTTCCAGCCAAACTTTACCACTTTTTTGAGGTTCGGCCAGTAACCTGTTGTAAGTTTTAGGATTTTAAGTGAAACAGAGCATAAATTCAGTTTTGCATAGTGGCAAATATTGCGGTAATTAAAAATAGGTAAACCCCCAGTTCAGCTGGAGCGACTCGTCTAGATTCTAACTAATGCCGGGGTATAAGTAGCCTCAGGTCTCGATCAAAAGACAATTAGAGAAACCTGTGCAAGGCCCTAAAGTTTGCCCCATACGCGTTGGGACTATAAGTATCACACTGTATTTATTCCGAAGAAAAGACAAAAGTTGATATTTGGAGCTATTGTTGAAAATATTTGGGTGGTGTTTTTCATGAATTAGCGCCTCAGAAAGGGAAAATTATAGGGGAGGGCCATTTGATGCCTGATCATGTTCAAATGCGCTTGAGTATTCCGCCAAAACTGGAGGTATTCAATGTGGCTGGATTTATAAAGGGTAAAAGTGCAATATCAAGCGTTCTACATTTTAAGGGTAAGAAAAGAAATTGTAAGGGTTAGGTTAGAGATTGTTATGCTTCCACTGTTAGTTTGAATGAAGGCATCATAAGGGAGCGTATTCGGAACTAGGGAGAAAATGATACTCATCGAAGTCAGTTGAATCTTGATGTGCTAGTTGCGCACGCCTTGGACGGCTACTTGGGCATTTTAGGGCATCAGTCAATAAGCCTCCGGCCTTACAGGAGGTAAGTTCACTTTGAGTTCGTCTTGCTGGCTGCAATTATTGTCTTTGTAGTGACAATAATTGTCATTTATGGCAGCCTCAAGTGCTTGCTAACGAAGCCTCTTTTAAACTGAACCTTTGAAAACAGCTTGATATTCAAGGGGTTGGCTGAGTTGGCATTGTTGTTGAATGTATGAGTTCAACTCTCAATCATTCCTGTTGGAGGAATTTACATGAAACAAGTACAGCAAGGTTTTACGCTTATCGAACTGATGATTGTTATTGCAATTATCGGAATCCTCGCAGCTGTGGCTCTACCGGCATACCAAGACTACACCGTACGCTCAAAAATCTCTGAAGTACTGATTGCCGCGACTTCACCAAAGGCTTTAATCAGTGAAGCTTTCCAGAGCGATGGTTTGACTGGCGCGCAAAATGCGGCTGCTGAGTATAACACCCGTAACGTAAACCAGAAATCTTCAAAGTTCGTTGCTGATATTACCATTGATGAAGCTACAGCTGGCATTACCGTGACCACTGGCGCGGCGGCTACATCAGGCCTGCCAACTGATGCAGCGGGGATGACTTTAGTTTTTAGCCCGAATGTTCAGTCGGCTGCACTTGCTCTTGGTGCAACGGGTGCAATTGACTGGGCTTGTGGTTCAACGACTCAAAATACTGCCGCTACTCGTGGACTTGGAAGTGCGGTTGCTGGAACACTTCCAGCTAAATACGCACCTTCTGAATGTCGTTAATAATACTGGGCGCTTGATTTGCTAAACCGCCCGATTTTATAGTAAAGCCCCGCATAGCCGGGGCTTTTTTATGTCTGCTACTTTGTGAAATTTGTTTCTGAGGAAACCTACTTTATATAGGGAGAGGTTTTGTGATCGTTAAGGTTAAATGTAAAGCCGCATTATGGCACTTCATTTTTACTGCATTTGTTGCAATTATTTCGGCAGGCATAATTTTTGTTGCGTGGTTTCCTGCGCCATTCACAGGTATTGCCGGAGGCTTGGAGCTTTGGAAAATATTGATTGTGGTGGAGCTATCATTGGGGCCGCTGATGTCTCTGGTCATTTATAACCCGTCTAAAGGCGTGCGCGAACTTATATTGGATTACAGTTTGGTTGCTGTTGTGCAGCTTGCTGCATTAATTTATGGGCTTGCGACGGTATACCAAGCTCGTCCGGTATTTTTTGTGTTTGTAAAAGATCGTTTTGAATTGGTGCTTGCTTCTGAATTCGATAAAGGTGATAGGCAGCAGGCTAATGCCTGGGAGCGACATTGGTATGGGGTGTCGTTAGTCTCAACCCGTCCGCCGCAAAACAGTGAAGAGCGAGCTGAGTTACTGTTTGGTGTAGTTGAAAGTGGCAGGGGAGTTCATCTCAGGCCAAAATACTACAGTGTCATCGATGTGGATTTGGTGCGTGAGCATGGACAGTCGCTAACAGCGTTACGCAACCTATTAATTCAAGCTGACGAGAGTTCTTTACTAACGGGTATACGCAATTTTGATGATGAGCATTATTGGTTACCCGCTGTTAACGGAAAGTCATATTTGATTGTTATTATGGATGGCTCAAACAAACCGGTAACCTTTCTCCCTATTGACCCGTGGGAGCTTATGAAATCCGCATAGACAAATCTACCGCCACCAGGTTCTTCGTTAAATCTCCAAACGAACAATAATCCACCTTAAGCTCAGTGCGCTTACCTAGATTGTCAATGGTTAAATTTCCGCTAAGCTCAAACTTGGATGCGCCTCGGTCTAGTAGCATGGCTTGTTCAATCATTGCTTCACTAAAGTTATCTAGCATTGCGATATCTGCGTTTGCGGCTATGGCTTCTTTGAGTTCGGATATGCTTTCTGTTTCTATTTCTACCTTTTTCGCTGGGGCGATTTCGCGGGCTCTTTTAATCGCGGCGCTAATACCGCCGCAGGCGGCAATGTGGTTTTCTTTAATTAAAAACGCATCAAACAAGCCTATGCGATGATTATGGCACCCTCCACAATTTACGGCATATTTTTGTGCGGTTCTTAAGCCTGGTATGGTTTTGCGGGTATCGAGTATTTTGATGTCAGTGCCCTCCACTAGTTTAGCGTAGTGGCTGGCTTTTGTGGCGATGCCGGAAAGTAGCTGAAGGAAGTTCATGGCGGTGCGTTCGCCGGTGAGCAGGGTGCGGGTATTACCCTGTAGGGTTACAAGTTTGGTGTTGGCTTTTATGCTGTCGCCGTCTTTTACGTGCCAGTCAATGGCTGTTAGCCCACCGAGTTGGTGAAAGGTTTCGGTTAGCCAGGCGGCGCCGCAGAAGGTGCAGTCTTCGCGGGTGATGATTTCGGCGGTATCGGTTTTGCTCGCGGGTATAAGCTCGGCGGTTATGTCGCCGTCGCCTACATCTTCTGTTAGGGCGTCTCTAACGTTGCGTTCAATATCGTCGCGAATCATGTCGAGCGTTATGTTCATGTAACCGGGTCTCTATATTTTTAGGTCAGGTCAGTTCAAGTGTTGGCGCAGGGTGAGGTACTTGCCCTGTTGGCTGAAGTCCAGCGTTTTCAAGGCGCTCATGCCGAGGAGTATTTCGTCGCCGTCCATACCGGGGTTTAGGGATGCTCGCACCTCGTTGAGTTTGATTGGGCCCAGTTCTAGGCTATCGATAGAGGTAGACCACACCTGAACAGTGCCATTGGCGGTGGATACGGGGAATCTAGCCCCCTGTTTTAGCTGAAGCTTACGCCCAAGGTTGGCGGGTATGGCCACGTGGGTGGCACCGGTGTCTAGCATGAAGGTGACCGGGTGGCCGTTGATTTTGCCTGTGGCCACGTAATGGCCGTAGCGATTGCGCTCCAATACAACTTCCCGAGCGCTTCCATTAATGCCGCCTTCGAGCTGCTGATTAGGGTTGTAGAGATTTTCTTCTCTACTGGCAAAGAAGAGCGTGAGCCCAGCCAGAACGAGTACCCAGCTGAGGGTCAGCATTCCCTTTCCAAGGCCTTTACCTGGCGGAGGATTGTCGGTCATGGGGCTCGCTGTACAAAGTGAAATAATGCGCTACTAGGGTTGAGGGATTTGATTATAACAGGCCTACCTTATTAGGACAGAGAAGTATTAAGTGTGTCACGCTTTGTGAACTTGCCTGTGATACATTTCTCGAACCAGCCACGTTACCGTGGGCGCATACCCTCCTTACATTATACTGACTGAATAAAAGCCGACAAAATGTGTCGTTACCCGACTCTCGCTCTTGTCGGCGTTACGTTATAGCGGTCCAATGGAGGCATTCTGTGCCCGAAAATGCCAAGCAACCCAAAAATATTAAGGTCGTGCATTTGGAACCCGAAAGTCAAAGAAGGGCGCGCGCGCGTTTAGCTCGCCTCCCTGCTGCAGTCCATGCCCTGCATGAGAAAGGTAAGTTTCAACTAGCCGAAAAACTTAAGGTGTTTTTTGATCAAGCTGATGACTCTTTGTTCAGTCTCGCCGATAAAGCCAGCTCTAACCAAGAGCAAAATATCTATTTTGATTCGATGCGCGAGGTGCGTGTTCAGCGCCGAGGCTTTGAAAACCGTTTTGGCAATGCCATTGACGACGCTTTCGCCGCGCTGGTGACAAATGCCCATGCGGCGGCCGAAAAAGAGCTGTTGCTCGCTGCGGATGAGCTTTCGCTCGTTAACCACGAAGAGCTGGAAGAAATGGTGGCTTTGGATTCGTCTGTTTCTCGTGCCAGCAGTGAGTTTGGCAACGAAATCCAAGTGTTATCCCTACGCCTAGATACCTTGGTGCCGGTAAAAGTGTATGAAAAAAACAACCCGCTCGGGCCGTCTGTAATTGCTGATGCGTTTATGGGGCAGGCGAAACGGTTGGATATCGATATCAAAGCCAAGCTGGTTTTGTTCAAGTTGTTCGACCGCGTGGTTATGCAAAATTTGGCGTCTCTGTATTCTGCCGTAAATCAGATACTGATCGACAACAATGTGCTTCCACAACTCAGCCAGGGCGTTTCTTCGCCGGGGGCTGCCGCAAGGGCTGTTCCGGTTAAATCGGTGCAAGCACCGGCTGGTACAACTGCACAGAGCCCCAGCGAAAATAGTGAGGTGGTGTCGCTGCTAAAGGAGCTGTTAGCTGAACGGCAAAAAAATACAGCAGCAAGTGCCCATTCATCTGTATCAGAAGTTGTTCGGTTGCTGTCGTTGGCCCAGCAAGCCCCCGCACAGGTCAGCGGTGGGTTGGAGGGCAAGACGGCGCTGGACCTCATTACAGACATACAGCAACGCAGTGGCAGTACCGTTGGTGTTGGGCGCACAGAGCAGGAAATCATTAACCTAGTGGATATGTTATTTAAATTTATCCTCGAGGATCGCAACCTAGCAGAAGAGATGAAGGCTGTTATTAGCCGCATGCAAATTCCGCTGGTAAAAGTAGCGCTATTGGACAAATCATTTTTCGCCAAAGGTGGACATGCCGCACGGCGCTTATTAAATGAGATGGCAACGGCGGCTCTAGGTTGGCAACCAGCCAAAGCTGGAGAGCAGGGCAGTAACGGTGACCCTCTCCATCAAAAAATGCAAAGCGTCGTACAAACGTTACTCAATCAGTTCGACACGGATGTGGCTATATTTACCGAGTTGTTGGCGGATTTCACATCGTTTGTTGAAAAAGATAGGAGGCGAGCTGAACTGCTAGAGCGGCGTACGCTCGATGCCGAAGACGGAAAAGCGAAAACCGAAATGGCGCGAATGACCGTTGCCGCCGAAATTGAGTTGAGAACTGTGGATGTGCAATTGCCACCGGTTGTTCTCAACCTTATCGAAGGGCCGTGGAATAACGTGTTGTTTGCAACGGTACTGAAATTCGGCAATGAATCTGAGGCTTGGCAAACGGGCTTAAAAACGCTGGAAGATCTTATTTGGAGCACGCAGGTACCGGCAACGGCCGAAGATCGAAAGCGCCTTATTGCTATGGTGCCAGATTTACTTCAGCGCTTAAGGGCAGGGCTCGATTATATCGCATTCAACCCGTTTGAAATGTCGGAAATATTCAAGGCGTTAGAGTCGGTACATTTGGAGTGTATCCGCGGTAAACACAGTGAAGTCTCTTCGGTGGCCCCAGCGCAGAAAGTCGTCAATCCAGTGAAGGAGAGTGTTGCTGGGGGTAAAATTCCGCAGGAAAAAACAACCTCCCAGAAATCCGCCCTGCATAAAGCTGTTTCGAGGGAGGTTGATCTTAACCCCATTCCCGGTGCAGAGGGAGACACAGCGCAGGCGGGAGCGAAAGCTCAAAATACAGGTGACAGTATAGATGAGAGTGCGCTGGAGCAAGAGCTAACAGCTGCCGATGCAGAGCTTGGTGATGTGGATGATTTCCTCGCGGATGTTGATGCTGCACTGGATTTCACCGCCCCAGAAGAAAAGAAGCTTCAAACGAAGACCGCGAGTGTAAAACCGGTAACTAAGACAATATCGAATAAGCCTAAAGCGGTGGAGAAAGTAGCCGAGGCGCAACTACCCGAAAACGACCCTTTTATGCAGCAGGTAGCGTCGTTTGTTCAGGGGGCTTGGTTTGATATGACCGACGAAGACAGTCATGTGAGTCGCTGTAGGCTGGCCGCCGTGATTAAGCCCACGGGAAAATACATTTTTGTTAACCGTAGCGGTATGAAAGTCGCGGAAAAACAGCAGCAAGAGCTGGCTTATCTACTTATGCAAAACCGTATTCGCGCATTGGATAACAGTATGTTGTTCGATCGTGCACTTGAAACGGTCGTAACAAGTTTACGTAAACCTTAATACCTTCTCCTCACCATAGCTTTTTTGCCTAGTAAGGGTGCGATTCACGGCTCTCGGCGTTATCATAAGCGCCAGAATTGGCCTGCAAGCGTAACCTACACACAAGCGGTACCTACACAATAGAAACCGTGCTGGCCAGTATTCGTACAATCTGTGGGATGTCGATAGATGGCGCAAGCAATCGAGCAAGGGTGGTACCAGCTGGCGGAGCAACAGGCTTCGCCAAATTGCAATCAGCGCCCTTCTAAAGTCGAAATATCTCTCCTTGTTATCCATAATATTAGCCTACCGCCTGGCGAATACGGTGGCGGCTATATCGAGCGTTTTTTTCTCAATAAGCTCCCCGTGGAAAAGCATCCTTATTTCGAAACCATCGCCAATCTGCAGGTGTCTGCTCACTGTTTAATCCAGCGCAATGGCGATATTGTACAATTTGTGCCCTTTCACAAGCGTGCCTGGCATGCAGGGGAATCTGTATTCCAAGGACGGGAAAACTGCAATGACTTCTCTATTGGTATTGAGCTGGAGGGGACGGACACAGAGCCCTATACTGATCAACAGTATCAGGCGCTGGTAGCCTTAACAAAAGCCATTATTGATTGTTTTCCAAACATAACACCGCAACGTATTAAGGGGCATTGCGATATTGCCCCCGATAGAAAATCAGACCCAGGCCCAGTGTTCAATTGGGCCCGGTATTTGTCTTTGCTATAAAGCAGTGGAGCTTTCATGAGCCTATTTATCGTGTTAATTGGTATCGCCTTTCTTCAGGTTTGGGGGGCGGCGAATCCTTTACACAAAGACCGGTGGTTTTATAGCTGGGTAAACCAAGTTGTTGGTAACAGCAAAATATCGGCCCAATGGAAAGCCGTTGTGGCGGTAGGTGTGCCATTGGCCATTCTTATAGCACTGGAAATTATTTTGGCTGAATTCTCGCAATGGTTACTGTTACCCTTGGGGGTTGTGGTGTTGTTGTACAGTTTCGGGCGTGGAGAGTTCGGCGATATTGTTGCTGAGTACACGAAAGCTTGCTACGTAGAAGACTGGCCCTCGGCGCTAGAGCGGGCCGGCCGTCTTAATGTTAGAACCGACGATTTACGTGAAGGCGACTGGTCCCAGTTACATGAGCATGTACTTGATGAAGCGGGCTACAGGGGCTTCGAGCGAATGTTCGCTGTGCTCTTCTGGTTTTTTGTTTTGGGGCCGGTTGGCGCTCTTTTGTACAGGCTTACATTCCTTTTTTCCCACGAAGCACAGCCAGAGGATGACCTTGGTCGGCGACTGCGCTGGATTCTAGAATGGCCTGCTGTGCGGTTACTGGGGCTGTCTTTTGCACTTACGGGCAACTTCGTGGGTTGTTTTCGGCGCTGGCGTGAATGTGTTTTTTGCGCGAAGCGAACGACATCGGCCATATTGAGCCCGTTGATTCTTGGTGCTTTGCTGGTGGATGAAGATCTTACGCAAACCTGTGAAGTAACCCGCAAGGAGTTAAACCTGCTTAACGGCCTTTATACTCGTACGCTGTGGTTCTGGTTGGCGGCAGCGGCAATACTGGTAATACTGATCTAGCCAAAAAGTGAATGCTCACTCTCTCGGCGGGCTATTAGTAGTATGGGCTGCGAGGCACATCTAAACCGCTGAGCGTGTTACTGAAACACTATTTGTTGACGGATATCGAAAACGGCTTGACCTTAGAATGCCATAGGAATAGTATTAACTTTCTTACCGGCTGGCTGTACATACATACAGTTCTCCTCCCTAAGCACGGATGCGGCCATAGTACCCTTGAGGAGCTTACCCGGCTCCTACCCTTGAGCTGCTTATGCAGTGCGCCAGTCGGTAAGGCTATTTTTCTTCTCCCTCTACCTTTATTCCGCTCTATTTCCCCATAGTGGCGCAACCCATATCAGAAGTACCATGCCGGGTATGGCAAGCACAGCGCATAGATAAAAGAAGCTTTCCCAACCGATGGTCTCCACAATATAACCCGTAGAGGCATTTGCTACGGTTCTGGGTAAGGTCGCTATGGAGGTTAGCAGCGCCAATTGCAGCGCCGTGTGTTTAATACTGGTGGTTTTGGCGATAAAGGCCACTATGGCTGCCGCCCCAAGCCCTACACCGAGGTACTCAAAGCCCACAACCAGCGCCAAAAGCCAGATTCCCGATTGAAAATGCGCGAGTGCGGCATAGCCAAATATCGATGTGAACTGAACAAGCCCGAATACCCAGAGTGCTTTATTAATGCCTATTTTAATCATGAGTAGGCCGCCGATGATACTGCCAAAGATCATCGGCCAAAATGCAGCATTTTTGGCGACAAGACCAATTTCCGTTTTGGTGAACCCCATATCGATGTAAAAAGGTGTGGACAGTGCCGTGGCCATACTGTCGCCCAATTTATAGAGCAGAATAAAGCCGACAATCTGTAGTCCTCGAGTAAAGCCTAATCTACCGAAATATTCCTTGAAGGGCTCAATAACCGCATCTTTTAAACGGGTGGGAGTGTATAGGTGCTCGGGCTCTTTTACCGCCAGCGTCATGCCAATACCCACCAGCATGAACAAAGCGGTAACGAGGAAAACCGTATTCCACGCAAAGTGGTCGGAAAGAATCAGGGAAAGCGAGCCGGGAATAAACCCAGCAATTCTATAGGCGTTAACGTGGATAGAGTTGCCAAACCCTAGCTCGTGGTCGGGTAATATTTCTCTGCGAAACGCATCAATGACTACATCCTGAGTGGCGCTAAAAAATACCACTAAAAAGGACACAGCCGCGATTAGCGTAAGTGATGACTGAATGGAGAAGAACGGCAGCATCGCAATTGAAAGCAACAGGCACACTTGAGTTAGCAGCAGCCAGCCTCGCCGCAAGCCGAGTAAAGGCAGTTGGAAGCGCTCGGTAAACGGCGCCCATAAGAATTTCAGGTTGTAAAGTAGCTGAATAGCCGCGAATAACCCAATTTCCTTCAGGCCAACACCCTCTGTTCGCAGCCAAGCGGGTACCAGTGTTATAAGAATATAAAGTGGCAAGCCAGAACTAAAGCCGGTGAATACGCACGTTAAGATGCGCCGGTTGAATACAGAAGACCAGAATGTGTTCAAATTCCCGCCAAATTATTGAATGAGCAGTGAGAAGGTTGGCCGCATTGTTACCAATGGGCCGAGGGAAGGCAAGGGCATACCCTTGAATAGCAGCGCCAGCAACCCCACTTGGTTAACAGATGTTCAGATATAGGAAGCTGTTTTGCGAGTTCTACTTGTTTTATTTGTACTAATTCCCATAGTCGAAATGTGGCTGCTGATTACCGTTGGTGGAATTATTGGCCCACTTCCCACTATTGGCCTTGTTCTGCTAACGGCCATGCTTGGGTTGGCGCTGTTACGTCAGCAGGGTTTTAGTACCTTAATGCGAGCTCGCTCGAAAATGGAAGGCGGGCAATTACCCGCCCGTGAAATGGCTGAAGGCATATTCCTGGCCATTGGGGGCGCTCTTTTACTTACACCAGGCTTTTTTACCGATGCCATCGGCTTTGCCTGCCTGATTCCGGGTGTACGCCAAGTCTTCATTGCATGGGGTATGCGCCAGTTTTCTGTGCGCACTAGCGGTTCTCACAGAGGCCAAGGCCAAGCGAACAACACGATTGAAGGTGAATTTCGCCGCGACGATTCAAAACCAGACTAGCGCACAAGCGTTTATCGGCTTGGATGCCCTTAATTGTTGGCCTATGTTGCTCTGGTTTGCGTTGATCGAGCTTGGGTCAGCTGAGTTAGGGGCTTCGTTGAGGCGGTTGCTTGGCTAATACGTAAAAGTGGCACTGAATATAAAGTTTTTACCATCAGGGGTGTTGAAATAAAAAATTAGGCACCCATTTAGGGGTACACAAAGGTTTTGGGGGCTTCGGAGCTATCCGAGGCCGTATTCGTTACATGCTCCACTTCAGAGCATTATGTGTTCAAGAAACGCTTATTATTGGAGAAATCATCAATGAAAATTCGTCCTTTACACGATCGTGTTGTGGTTCGCCGCAAGGAAGAAGAAGAAAAATCTGCTGGTGGCATTGTTCTGCCTGGTTCAGCAAAAGAGAAGCCAAATCAGGGTGTTGTAGTTGCTGTAGGTTCTGGCCGCGTATTGGATAACGGCGAGAGCCGTCCAGTTGATGTGAAAGAAGGTGACATCGTTGTTTTCGGTAAGTACGCAGGTAGTGACACCATTGAAATCGATGGCGAAGAGCTGGTAATTCTCAGCGAAAGCGACATAAAAGCTGTTGTTGAATAATCGGTAGGTAAACAACTTCCGAATTTAATACATTTAAATCAACAATTTGACTATTAGCTAGTAAGGAAAAATACCATGGCAGCTAAAGAAGTAAAATTTGGTGACGAAGCTCGCCAAAAGATGTTGGCAGGCGTAAACGTTCTGGCCGACGCTGTAAAGATTACTTTAGGCCCCAAAGGTCGCAACGTAGTACTCGACAAATCTTTCGGCGCTCCAACCGTAACCAAAGACGGTGTATCGGTAGCCAAAGAAATTGAATTGACCGACAAGTTTGAGAATATGGGCGCACAAATGCTGAAGGAGGTTGCCTCTAAGGCTTCTGACGACGCTGGTGACGGCACCACCACAGCAACTGTTCTGGCTCAGTCTATTGTAAACGAAGGCCTGAAATCTGTTGCTGCGGGCATGAACCCGATGGACCTCAAGCGTGGTATCGACAAAGCGGTTGCTGCGGCTGTTGCATTTGTTAAGTCCAGTGCTCAGCCCTGTGAAGACAGTAAGTCTATCGCTCAGGTAGGCACCATCTCGGCAAACTCCGATACGCAAGTAGGTGACATCATTGCCGAAGCTATGGGTAAAGTTGGCAAAGAAGGTGTAATCACTGTTGAAGAAGGTAACAGCCTCGAAAACGAGCTGGATGTTGTAGAAGGTATGCAGTTTGACCGCGGTTACCTGTCGCCTTACTTCATTACCAACCAAGACAACATGAGTGTTGAGCACGAAAGCCCATTCATTCTGTTGGTTGACAAAAAAATCTCCAACATCCGTGAATTGCTGCCTGTACTGGAAACCGTAGCAAAGGCTGGTAAGCCTTTGGTTATCATCGCTGAAGACGTTGAAGGCGAAGCTCTGGCCACTCTGGTTGTTAACAACATGCGTGGCATCGTTAAAGTTGCTGCCTGTAAAGCGCCTGGTTTTGGTGATCGTCGTAAGGCCATGTTGCAAGACATAGCCATTCTTACCGGTGCAACGGTTATCTCTGAAGAAGTTGGCCTAGACCTAGAAGGCGCAACTCTGGAGCACCTTGGTCAAGCCAAGCGTTTCAGTATGTCTAAAGAGATTAGCGTAATTGTTGACGGTGCTGGCTCTGCGGAAGACATTAAAGCGCGCGTTAATCAGGTGCGTGCTCAAATCGAAGAGACTAGCTCTGAATATGACGCTGAAAAACTGCAAGAACGCGTAGCTAAGTTGGCTGGTGGTGTTGCGGTTATTAAGGTTGGCGCGGCTACCGAAGTTGAAATGAAAGAGAAGAAGGCTCGCGTTGAAGACGCGCTGCACGCAACCCGTGCTGCCGTTGAAGAAGGCGTTGTACCTGGTGGCGGTGTTTCACTGATTCGTGCGGTTGCTTCAATTGCCGATCTTACCGGTGATAACGAAGACCAGGATGCCGGTATTGGTATTGCGCGTCGTGCAATGGAATCTCCGCTGCGTCAAATCGTGACCAACGCGGGCGACGAAGCCTCTGTAATTGCCGAGAAAGTTCGCAACGGCGAAGGTAACTTCGGTTATAACGCGGGTACCGGTGAATACGGCGATATGTTGGCAATGGGTATTCTCGACCCAGCAAAAGTTACCCGTACTGCTCTGCAGGCGGCCGGTTCCATTGCTGGTTTAATGGTTACCACTGAAGCTATGGTTGCTGAAAAGCCCGATGACAAGCCTTCTGCACCAGACATGGGTGGCATGGGCGGCATGGGTGGTATGGGCGGCATGATGTAATTCAGCCCCTCATACTTTGCTATGCTAAACGGCCCCGTTGGGGCCGTTTCTATGTGCACTAGATGAATGTTAGTGTCCACCATAAAATCTATTGTCACGTTAATAGTTGTTCTTAATTTCCATTTCGTCAGGACGGCTGTAGACTTCCCTCTATTAAATTGAACTTCATGTTCCTCAAGGAGTAATACACATGGCTTTTGAATTACCGGCTTTGCCATATGAGCGCGATGCGCTTGCCCCCCACATTTCCCCTGAAACCATCGACTTCCACTACGGTAAACACCACAACACCTATGTGGTTAAGCTGAATGGGCTGGTTCCAGGAACCGAGTTTGAAGGTAAAACTCTGGAAGAGGTTGTTAAAACCTCTAGCGGCGGAGTGTTCAACAACGCAGCACAAATTTGGAATCACACGTTTTACTGGAACTGCCTTGCGCCTAACGGTGGTGGAGAAGCCACCGGTGCCATTGCCGATGCCATAAACACCGCTTTTGGTTCCTTTGCCGAATTCAAAGAAAAGTTCACTGCATCCGCTATTAACAATTTCGGCTCTGGCTGGACTTGGCTCGTTAAAAATGCAGATGGTAGCGTGGCAATCGTTAACACTTCAAATGCGGCTACACCCTTAACGGATGATTCCGTTACGCCTTTGCTAACCGTAGATGTATGGGAGCACGCTTATTACATCGACTACCGCAATGCTCGCCCAACTTACATGGACGCATTCTGGAATTTGGTTAACTGGGAATTTGTTAACCGCAACGTTGCTGGCTAAAATTGTAGTTAGATATTCGAATAGGCCGCATTTGCGGCCTTTTTTTTAATTTGAAAAAAATGGGCGGTGGTATACAGTAGCCCGACAATAAATAGACGACTTGGGGTGATTGATGGAAATTGTAGACTTTTTATTTCGTTGGATGCACGTACTGTTCGGGCTTGTGTGGGTTGGCATGCTGTATTACTTCAATTTTGTACAAACCGAATATTTTAAAGAAGCCGAACCAGCCGCGCTTACGGATGTAAAGGCTAAGCTGGCACCGCGGGCGCTGTGGTGGTTTCGTTGGGGTGCGATGCTCACGTTCGTTACTGGGTTGATTTTATTTGGTGGCGTTCAACACAAGAGCGTGATGAACGATTACATCATTCTTGGCGCTACTCTGGGAACGCTGATGTTTCTCAATGTTTGGTTCATTATCTGGCCAAAGCAGAAAATCATTTTAGGTTTGGCAGAAGGAGACGCTTCGGCAGCGGCACCAAAGGCGGCGTTGGCTTCTCGCACCAATACGTTGTTTTCCGGCCCTATGTTGTTTTGTATGCTGGCATCACCGCATTTGGGTTATAGCGTGGATTACCTGGTGGCGGCGGAGGGAGCGGGTATTGGGTTATGGGTATCACTGGCATTGACAATATTGCTCCAAATCAACGCTATGGTAGGTAAGCTTGGCCCTCTGGCCAGTATTCGCGGTGTCATTCACATGAGCATTATGCTAACTGCGGTACTCTTCTTGATTAATTTATTCCTGTAAAATATGTGGGTACTCTTCGGGGTACCCTCATTCATTAGTGCAATTTGGTTTACCCCATGACAGAAAGAAAAGAGCCCACGCTTAACCCCATTCGCCCCGAGAAGGATGAAATTGTTCATCATCGTCAGCGGACTACCGCTCAACCGCGGCAGCCAGTGGCAGGTAATGCTCCCGTCCGCCCAGTGATCGTGAAGTCAAAATTAGCGCCCTTGGCATTGCTGTTATCGTTTGTGGGAATCGGTTTTGCCGGTTATGTTTTCTGGTTATTGATGCAAACTCAGCAAGAGCTACACACAGCCGACAAGCGTATTCTTGAGCTGGAGGGTCAGTTACAGATGACAGACGACGAAAGTTCAGCGTCTGTTACGGCACTTCAGGCAAAGGTGAAGTGGGCCGATTCAGAGATTCGCAAGCTGTGGGGTGTCGCTTACGATCGCAATAAAAAAGCGATTGAGGGTAATAAAACCCAAATTAACGTCCTTAAGAAGGGCGCGAAATCGGTTGATGCTAAAATTCAGGCCGCGCTAAAAAGCACTAATACCGAAATTCAGATGATCAACGATCTACTCGACTCGCAGCAATCGGCTTTGAGCAACATAGAGCGTGATTCACAAGCACACATTAATCAGGTTCAAGGGCTCTCAGACAGAATGCGCCAATTGAACAAAATGGAAGCTGATCTCAAAAAACGAATTTCAAGTAATGAAGAGGCTATTTTAGCGATAGATGCATTTCGTCGTAGCGTTAATCAAAAATTAATGCAATTGGACAGCTCCTCTGCTGCAATGCCTTAGGGGGGGGGGGCAGGCCCCTAAAAACCACCTATCGGTCGGTGTAGAATTCCCCCATATTCAGCGCAGATACACGCTAGCGTCTGATGTTTTGAGTTACATACATTAATGGGTACATCCATGACTACCATTATTCGCCAAGAAGACATCATCGCCAGTGTGGCCGATGCTTTGCAGTTTATATCCTACTACCACCCCAAAGATTTTATTGATGCCGTGCATGTAGCCTACGAGAAAGAGGCCAACCCTGCCGCCAAAGACGCAATGGCACAAATTCTGATTAATTCACGTATGTGCGCGCAGGGGCATCGTCCTATTTGTCAGGACACCGGTATTGTGACGGTTTTCGTAAATGTAGGCATGAATACCAAAGTTGAAGGCGATATGAGCTTCGACGATATTGTGAATCAAGGCGTTCGCCAGGCCTATCTAGATGTTGATAACAAGCTTCGAGCCTCCATTCTGGCCGACCCCGATGGCGCAAGAAAAAACACCGGCGACAACACCCCGGCGGTTATTCACTACAAGATGGTGCCGGGTAATACCATTGAGATACATGTAGCGGCGAAAGGCGGTGGTTCCGAAGCTAAAACTAAGTTTGCGATGCTCAACCCCTCAGACTCGGTTGTAGACTGGGTGCTGAAAATGGTTCCGCAAATGGGCGCAGGCTGGTGCCCGCCCGGAATGCTGGGTATTGGAATCGGTGGCACGGCTGAAAAAGCAATGTTGCTGGCTAAGGAGTCACTGCTCGAGCCGGTAGACATTCAAGATTTAGTTGAGAAGGGTGCCGAGAACCGTGCAGAAGAATTGCGTTTAGAGCTAATGGAGAAGGTTAATGCCTTGGGTATTGGCGCTCAGGGCTTGGGCGGCTTAACCACAGTGCTAGATGTAAAAGTAAAAGACTACCCCACCCATGCAGCAAATAAAGCCGTTGCTCTAATTCCCAACTGTGCGGCCACTCGGCATGCACATTTCACCCTAAAGGGCGCCGGCCCGGCACTGCAAACACCGCCAAGCCTTGAGGATTGGCCGGAAGTGAGCTGGGAAGTAGGTGAATCTGTAGAGCGCGTAGATTTGGATTCAATCACGCCGGAAGCCATCGCAAAATGGAAGCCGGGCCAAACGCTCCTGTTAAACGGCAAATTACTGACTGGGCGCGATGCTGCCCACAAGCGTTTGGTGGACATGATCGAGAAGGGCGAGGCGATGCCCGTCGATTTCACCAACAAGTTTATTTATTACGTAGGCCCAGTAGACCCAGTGCGTGATGAAGTGGTTGGCCCCGCAGGCCCAACAACGGCCACTCGTATGGATAAGTTCACCCGTACCGTACTCGAAAAAACCGGGTTAATCGGCATGGTGGGTAAGGCTGAACGCGGCCCTTTGGGTATCGAAGCCATTAAAGACAACAAAGCCGTCTACCTAATGGCCGTGGGTGGCGCCGCCTACCTGGTATCCAAAGCAATCGTGAAGGCCAGGGTGCTGGCATTCGAAGATTTGGGTATGGAAGCCATCTACGAATTTGAAGTTAAAGACATGCCGGTTACCGTAGCCGTTGATAGCGAAGGCGTGTCCGTTCATCAGACCGGACCGCAAGTGTGGAAGGCCAATATTCAAGCACTTAAACTCAAATAATTCTCACTCCCCCTCCTCTGTCAGCCTTGCTGGCAGGGGGATAGCCTCCTAATATTCCCGCATGGGAATTTCTCATACGTATGCGTAAATTTGTTACGGTTAACTGTTACGGAAGGTAACCGTGTGGCGATCTGGTCAGGCCAATTGCCTGGATTATTAATGTCTTATAAAACAAACGGTTAGCCGATGCCTGTGGCATGATTACCGTTTAGTTGACATTGATTGGTCAAGCCGGGTTGAGATTTTGTTCACACTATGTAACGATTGCCCAGGATTTTGGTATTACCAAATTGGGTCTTACTGGCCTGATACAGATAAAAAATATTAACGGAGAGCATATATGTTCAATAGACGTCTTTTGAGCCTAGTAGTTGCGTTGTCGGCTTCTGGCGCTCTACACGCCCAAGAAGCAACAGATGATGATGCGTTACTTGAAGAAGTGGTTGTTGAAGGTGTAAAGCAGGCGGAGCTTAACGCCCGTCAAGCCGAACGCAACAAAGAATCCTTCAGCTCCATTATTGCGCAGGATGATGCTGGTAACTTTGCGGACCAGAACGTAGCAGAGTCTCTGCAACGTTTGCCTGGTGTAACGTTACAAAAATCAGAGGGTGAAGGTCAAAAAATTAATTTGCGAGGCTTGGGGCCTCAGTTTGTGAACGTGACAATCAACGGTAGCGAGCTGGCGTCTGCGGGCGCAGATGATCGTGGCTTTGGGCTGGATGTGATTTCTAGCGATATGCTTGGGGGCGTTGTGGTTAATAAAACCATACTTCCAAGCATGGATACCTATAGCACAGCAGGATCTGTAGACCTTAAAACGATATCTGCTTTTGATACTAATCGCGATTCGCTGAAATTGAAGGCTCAGTTAAACCAGCAAAATTATCGTGGAGAATTAAACCCTAAACTATCTTTGAGCGGCACCAATTTGCTGGCAGATGAGACAGTCGGTATAGGGTATTCAGTCTCTGCGGAGACGCGTAAAACAGTTAACTATGAGAATTTGCACCACGACGACGAAAAGGCCCGATATTTTGATCCGTTAAATACTGGTTCGCCAATGTTGGTGCCTTATGAGTCGCAAGTTCGCCAAGAAGATGCTGAGCGTACTCGCTTGAGTGGATCTTTTGATCTTGGGTGGAGGCCAACTGATAATTCAGAATACACTGTTCGGCTCAGCCATACAGAGTACGAAGATGTAGATATCGCACTGCGCGAATATTACCGTTTCTATTCCGATCGTGAACCGTACTTTTCGGATCCTAGTAATAACTCATTTGCCGTTGGTGATGCAGAGCTACAACAACAGTTTTTTATTCAGGAATCTAAAGTTAAAACTGATGCCGTAGCATTCGAGGGTATGAATAGGTTTGCCGACACATGGGTTGTGGATTACAGTTTGGCTTATTCATCCAGTACTAACGACAAGCCAGATGGTCGCCGTGTACAGTTTCGCAAGCAAGATATGGCGATGATGGGTATTTATGGAGACAATTTCATTTCCGGAACACCTATCAGAAGTGGACAGCTAGCAGCGTTGACGGGTGATGATTACGAAGTTTCCGACCCTGACCGAGACTTCAAAATCTACGGAGCGGACGTGCTTGATTTTGACGGTGCTTACCCATCAGCTTATCAACCATTGATGGCTTACGATAATATTTTCATTGAAGATAGTGATCGCGAAGATACGATCGGTTCGTTCAATTTAAATTTAACGAAAGAGTTTGACGAAGGTATTGTTAAATATGTGAAGGGCGGTTTGCAGGTAAAAGATCGTGAGCGAACTCGAGATAGAAATCGAGTAAGCCTCAAACCATCTGACTTTTCTGATCTGTGTTTTGACAGTGATGGCACTTCAACGCCAGAAGAAATCGAGTGCTCTACTAAGGCAAGCACTACAAACTATGGGAGCGATTATATCTCGACGTATATGCCGTCGCATCCGGAGTTTAATTTTGAGCACATTACTTATGGCTCTGCCGAAGCATTGCTAACGTCTACTCGAGCGGTTGCGGATAATTTTGACCCATCGCAAACAGATCAGTCTAGCCGTGATGAGGACTACTCCATTACCGAAGATTCGAGAGCCTTGTATCTGGAGGCTAAACTTGAGTTTTCAGACACTATGTCAGTAATCACGGGTGTTCGTTATAACCAAACAGATTTTGAATCTGTCGGTAATTTCACAATCCGTAATGATCGCTTTGAATCTAAAAACGCAACAGAATCTTTAGATATTGTTGTGCCTTTGGAGGGTACGTCTAAAACCTATACGGATATTCACCCAAGTGTTCACTTTATATATGAGCCGTCGGATGAGTATATGGTTCGTGCGGCATTATGGACTTCAGGTACACGACCAGGCTTTGATCAAGCGCGCGCATTTGCACGGTTTGACGGCCGAATTAGTGTGTGTAACGACGATCCTGCAGATACTGAATTTTATGAACAGTGTTCTGACAACCCTGGTAATATCGGTGCGACTGACCTAGACGATATTGAAAACCGCTTTGTCGTTGATTCTGAGAATACTTTCGGTTTGGGTAACCCTCAATTAGATCCAATGTATTCGGTGAACTTTGATACATCTGTCGGTTGGTACCCTAATGAGGATCTTTACCTGCAGGCTGCGGTATTCTACAAAGACATTAAAGACTTTATTGTTGAGGTGCGTGGAAAGTCCTCGTCTATAGAAGACCTACCTGTTGGCCTACCAACAGATGAAGTGCCGTACTTTAATTTTGTACCTAATGTCGTTTATAGCGATGTAAACTTCTATGACAACGGTGACAGTGCGAATGTTTATGGTATCGAGCTAAGCTATGCGCAGTACTTTGAAAGTGATTTCTTTGTTCAGGCGAATGCCACTTTACTGGATAGTGAAGCGCAGATGGGGGATGACCTCCGTGCTGAAGCTATCAAGCTTCCCAATATGGCCGCATCAACACTTAACCTTGTGTTGGGCTGGGAGAATGACTTCGCGTCTGCGCGTATAATTGGTAATTACACCAGTGAAATTCTAGACAAGGTGGGTTCTTGTACTGCACAAGATATTGCAGATGATGCTGGTGGTGTACCCTATAACTGCGAAACGTGGAATGATGTTTACTACGATGCAGCGTTTAACTTGGACTTCAAAGCAACCTACCAAGCTACAGACGATATCAGTCTTTACTTGGATTTACTTAATCTGACACAGGAAAAAACCAATCGTTATATGGACGGTAATAGCTATTCAAATGGAAATATTATGTATCGTCATGAAGACTTTGGGACCAGTGTTCAGGTTGGCCTGAACTGGAAATTCTATTAATTGTTTCGCCGCTTAAGAAGGGGGAGTTTCGCCCTTCTTAAGTATTGAACGAAAAATAATGACATAAAATCGAAGGTGATTTATGAATAAGTTAAAGCTAATTTCAGCCATGACGTTGACAAGTCTGCTGGCGGCTTGTGGCGGGTCAGGTGATGCCGACCGCCAAACTCCAGATATTGATATTCCTACAGCCGAGCCTACGATTGCGCCTCCTGAATATCGTATTCCAACAACCCAAGCGCACATTCCATTTTTGGAAGACTTTAATGGTGCTTCTGATACCGCAGCTTTTTTCGACGCGGCGTATAAAGAGTTGGGTGGTGACTACCCAGGAGAAGATGAGTTCTTCTTTTCAACAGCAGGTGTTTTTGATTCTGAAGGTAATCTCGATCCAAGTGGTGGTAACTGGATTACAGCGGATAGCGATCAATCATTTCGCTTGGGTAATGCTCGTTTCAGCATGGCTCAAATTGCGCCTTTGGAAGGCGATGCTCGCACCAAAACTACAGTAGAGAACGAAACGATATTACGCGGAGAGATGGATCTGTCTCAGCCCTATCGCTTGTCGTTTTGTGTGGTAGACAGTTCGGGTGCAAGCTCTGGCTCTAGTGGATTCGAGTTATACGTAGATAACAACTCTTCCGGTAAATCAGCAGAGTCTATCCATGGTGCATCCTCTCGAGTGCTGAAGCTAAGTACTAATCAATTTATTGCAGGTAAGCGTGCAGAGATTAATATCCCTGGCGATACCATACTTGATGGTGCTGGTACCGTCGTCTCGACGGGTACTATTAACCCCGGCCTAGACACTTCGTTCTTACAGATACGTGTAAGTAGTGGCGGTTACATCGTTATTGACGATATGGTTATTGAGTATCAATCGGATACTTCATTGGGTGATGCGCAAACGGGCTGTGATACCAAAACAACTGATTATGCGACAGAGAACCCTTGGGTTGATGCCTTACCAACAGCTGAGCCTACCGTAGAACCTACCGTAGAGCCCACAATCCCTCCTGCTCCAACGCCTGAGGTTGATGTTTCCAGTGCTGTGTTTACTTCTTTCAATGGCAAGAAGCAGCCAACTGAGGTTGGTAGTATTAATACTGGTGCTAGCTTGGTTGAATTTGACGAAGGCAACGACAGTTTTCCCATTGCAGACTATTGGACGGCAGTAGAGGGAATAGGAACTCTGGATACAGAGGCTAACAAAGACATCAAAACTTATGCTGATTATGGCCCAATTGTTGAAGAGAGCTTCCCTAAAGCGTTTACTGTGGCCGCTCGTTTGGCCAACTTTAAGACCTTGGACAAAAGCTTTGAGATTGAAATGGCTTTCAGCGGTGACGATGGCAGCGGCAATGCGGCAAGAATTAAAATGATGCTGCGTGATGATCAAGTTCAATTTGATAAATTTGATTCGGCTACAAAACCAGCTTGGGATTTTCCTGAGGGCTTTGATGTAACAAAATACCACGACTATCAATTGCAAGTGAGAATGGAGTCGGTTCTATCAGGTTCAATTTGGTTGTACGTTGATGGAGAGTTGGTAATGACTGCTAGCTCCGCCAATATGAGTACAACAAGCGCTGACCGCAATGAGATTCGTATTGGTGAAAACAGTAGCTCTACATTCCATGCCTTGGTCGATTGGATCGTTTGGACCGGTAGTGATGGTTATTCTGCCGACGACCTAGTGGATAACTTGCCTGATGATGACTTGGGTGATACGTCCGGTTACGAGAGTGCTGCAGGTGGTACTCCAATTTCTTTTAATGTCTACAACGGTGTGTTAGCGCCTTTGAGTGATGACTCTATTACTCTGGATGATGGTACCAAAGCAAAATTCGAAGGTAGCAGTCAAGCCCCCGCTGATGCAGACTTCTTTACTGCCAATGATGATACCGATGGCACTGTGACCTTTAACTCCACCACTAATATCGCAGATAAAATGTATGCTAAGTACAATTTGGAGAAAGTAGACGCTGCAACCGGTTATCCGCGTTATCTTACTGCACTTATTCGTGCGAAAGGTGATGCTACTGACAAAACCATTGAGTTAGATATAGCCTTAGCGGATGCGGATAATGATGGTGCTCGAATCAAATCTATCCTTAACGGTAAAGATGGCGGCCTTCAACTTGAGAAGTGGGATGGCACTTTGAAGCCTGATGATTATTCGAAACCGTATGATGACTACCGTATTTATCAAGTAGCGATCACTTTAGACTCAGCCACCACGGGTAGCGTGAAGGTTTATCGTGACGGGGACGATACAGCTGTGATCGACGTTGCGACTGATCAGGACGCTACGACTCCTGTATCTCCAGCCTTTAAAACCGATTCGAGTGCCTATATCCGAATAGGTGATGGTGGTGGTAATGGCTATAACGGTGATTTGGATTGGGTAATTTGGTCTGATGAAGCTGCTTACAAGCCCAGCGACCTGAAAGGCAAATTGCCTAGCGGCTTAGGTGTTACTACCGGGTACTAATCGCTTCTAGAAACAAGCTCCTGGGCTCAACCGCGTGGGTTGGACCATTAGAACCGCTTCCTCACAAGGGAAGCGGTTTTTTTATGTACAGGATGTACGGAAGGGAATATAAAAAGGGAAAAAGGCGAATTCAGGAAAAAGAAAAGGAGGAAGAGAAAATAAATAGGACATCCAATAAAAAAATAAATAACGGGCTCTATTAATGTGTGCAACCATGACCCAAAGCCGCGAAACATTAATCTCTCTGGATTCAACGCCGTTTTACCATTGCTATGTACGCTGTGTTCGGCGTACATATTTGTGTGGTGACGATCATTCGACCGGTGAGAATTACGATCACCGCAAGCAGTGGATAGTATCGCGCTTGCGATTTTTGTCGTATGTGTATGCGGTAGATGTGTGCGCTTATGCGGTAATGAGTAATCATTACCATGTGGTGTTGCATGCGGATAAGGCTAGGGCGCAGGCATGGAGTAATAAAGACGTGGCCGAGCGCTGGATGCAGCTGTACAACGGTCACATGCTGGTGGATCGCTGGCTGGAAAACCCCGCTGCTATTGATGTTACTACGCAAGCGGCAGTGGATGACATTATCTAAAAGTGGCGTAAACGCTTATACGATATCAGCTGGTTTTACCCAAAGGGCACGCTGATGCGCGGCGTTAATGAAACCATAGCCCGCATGGCAAATAGCGAAGAGGGCTGTAAAGGCCGATTTTGGGAAGGGCGTTTTAAAAGTCAGGCTCTATTGGATGAAGCTGCATGGCCTATGTCGACCTCAACCCCATTCGGACTGCAATGGAAACGGATTTGATGGAGAGTGATTTTACCTCCATTCAGCAGCGTTTATTCGACTACGTAAAATACAAAAACACCCAATCCAAAAACGAGCAGCCGTTAAATACTCGTATTCAAAAGCAGCGTGAAATTAAAGCTGAAATGGGTTTGGATACCCTACCCGAAGCGCCGTTAATGCCCTTTGATGGTTCCTCCCATACCGATACTCACCATGCCTTACCCTTTACCCGTGAAGATTATTTTGAGTTGGTGGATACCACCGGGCGTATTCTGCGAGACGATAAACGCGGGGCTATTGCCAGCGAACTTCCGGCTATTGTGTCGCGGTTGGGTATTAATCCAAATAAATGGATCGACCACGTTCAAAACTTTGGGCGCCGTTACGGTTCCAGTGCCGGTTCGGTGGCGCGCATGGCCGATTATGCCCAGGTGTTTGAGCGTAATTGCGGCAAGGGTGTGGCGTGTTCGCAGGCTTTGTATTTAAGTACGGGTTAGTGTGTGTCTAAAAATAATTTGCCTTTATGCCTTTATGCCTTTATGCCATTAGAGCTAATAAGCCCTTGAGTTTATTGTTCTACCTTCTTAGCAATCATCACCGGCCCTTCATAAATGCCACCATCACCACCATGGTCGTACACCCGCACCTCCAAAACGTTATCTTCACGTAACAGCGAAGCGGGGAATTCGTATTGGCGTTCTATGCGGTAGTAGTGTGGGTCGGTGGTTTTGTCGGCGAATGTCAGGCTTCCTGTGCGGCCAATTAATTGGCCGTTGAGTTTTACTTCGTCGGTGTCGTCGATTTTTCCGAGGTATAAAACAAGTTCATCTTCAGCGCTAACCTTCAGCGCGCCGAATGATTTTTTGTAGTAACCCATACCGTTGTAATCGTTAAAACCCTGCGGCTCCCAATGTTGTGGTACTTGTACAATCTGATAGTCTTCACTTTCGTCTGTTCTAAACGCCCATTCGCCTTGAAGTTCTAACAGTGGGCGTGGCAGGTGCGAGGCGTAAACGGCGTGATCTTTACCGACTATGCCGCCGCCTTCTTGGGGGTCGTAAACACGTACCGCGATAACATTTTTACCGATGCGGGCTAGATTTTCGGGGATGGGGTATTCGCGCTTTAGGCTCCAAGCGCTTTCGTAGGTGGGCGGTAATCCACCGCCACCGCCTATTTTTACACCGTTGAAGTAGGCTTCATCGGCATCGTCGATAGTGCCTAGCGACACATAGAGTGGGCGTAGAAGATCTTTCTCGCTGAGGTTGACTTCATGCCGGTACCAGGCGAAGCCGTCGTAGTCTGAAAACCCTTGGTGCTCCCAATAACCGGGAACACCAATTGTTGCCCACTCCGAATCGTCAAATTCGAGCTCGCTCCACTCGGGTTGGTCACCAATGGCGAATTGCCAATAGCCTTCTAGGTCAGCCAAGCGCTGTGGTTCGGCCGATTTCGCTTTTTCTTCGTAGGCTTCGTTTTTTTGTAAACTGTTCCAGACAAAAAAGACACCCTGATTGTTCGATGCGTTGTATAGCGCGGCTGGAATAATAATACCAGCGCCGACAAGTGTGGCAATCAGGTTACGTTTAGCTCTATTGCTTTGCATAGCTTTGAGGGTTTTATTGGTTAGAGGTTACCGGTATAGGTGAAGATGTTATCTAATCATATTCAGGCAGAAGGTGAAACCGTAAAAGGGCAATTGTATATGTTGAGTTAAAGGCGCTGAAGTGCAGTGATTCGTGCGTACACAAGAGCGTATAAGCAGCCCTTATGTACGTATAAAAAAAGCAGTGGTGCTATAGCGCCGAGACGTCACTCTGCGAGACCACGCAGTTAGCGGTATTCCAACGTTCACCTATTTTAGTGGAACTGCCTTCGGATTTATCGACGCCGTTGTATTCAACACAAACCTGTGGAGACCCGGCAGAGTAATTTTCGATACTCAGGTGGGTAATGGTCGCTGTATCGTTATAGCCGGTGTTGCTGTTGATGCCGACAATACTGCCAATAGAACCCTCTATGCGTACGTCGTCGATAACTACGTGACGCGGCCCACCGTTATTGGTGCAGTTCCCGCAGGAACGATAGAGCTTGCCGTTTCTACCTTTGGCCGTGAAGTTGTTATTAATGGTCACGGTAGAGTTAATGTCATTGTGCTGGAAAATTTTGTCGGGGTTACCGCCCCAGCCACCATTGCCGTTAAATGCCCAGCCGCCAGAGATGGTCATAGTACTACCGGCTTTCATGGTTGCAGCATCTTCGCAGATATCTTCCCAGATCACATTTTCAAGTACGCAGTCGCCGGCGGTGCAGTGAATACCATCGGAGCCACCGCTAGCGACGAGAATTAAATGCTTAATGGTAGCGTTGTTCAGGGTAATTACCGGGGGTTGGGATTCGCTATCGCCGCTGCAACTCAAGCCAATGCGGGCACCGCCGCAATCGACGACTTCATTGCTAAAGGTTGCTCCAGCCACACAGTCTGAGTTGGGGGTTGGGTGTACCAGCCATGTCGGTGCGCTTGTGCCATCACAGTTAAGGGGCTCAATACCGCTGCCGTGCACATTCATATAATCAATGTTGGGTAGGCCGCCGGCTGTGGTGGCAGACAGGTCGATGGTGTTGTCGCCAGCGTCTAGTTGTAAAGTGACGGTATCCGTACTCCAGCTGTCCCACGCACCGGTTGCGATGAACTCAACGTTGCCGGTATCGGTGGCGCTTGTTGCTGTTGCGCTGTGATTCCCTGAGGCCGCCGCGTAGCGCCACTCCAGCGTGTAAGTATTGCGGCTAGGTACGGTTATACGCCATTGTGCAGAAGCGCCTGTGGCGTTGTTTGTATTCAAATAGCCACTGCCGGTATAGGCGCTATGCTCGTTTTCTACAGCGCCATCTACGCCGCAGTAACCAGGGTAATTCTCTTCTATTCGATAGCCTTCACTGGGCTCGGTCGTCGGTTCGGCGGTGGGCTGGGAGGTTGGTGCTGTAGTGGGGTTAATAACGACGAGCCCGCCATCATTATCGCCACCACAGGCCATAAGTGTAAGCGATATCAGTGTAATAGCCGTAAACTGAAGCGTGTTGTTCATAGCCGTTGCGTGCTCTTGTGGAATGTTAGTGTTGATTATCCCTTAATGGATTAAAGGGGCAACCCGTTTTCCGTTATCAGAAAGGCCATTTTAATATGGGTGACGTTGGAGGGTAGTGAGCGGCAAAAATGTTACAAATTTTGGAGGCTGCACCATGACTAATTTTTCAGACCCGCTGTTTCAAGCCGATCGTTTATCGCAGACCCATTGCGAAGCCTGCCGTGCGGATGCGCCGCCGCTGAGTCAGCATGAGTTGGAGGCTTTGCCGTCGCAGTTACCCCGCTGGACAATCATAGAGGATAGCGACGTTGCTCAGCTAAAGCAGGTATTTGCCTTCTCTAATTTTGTTCAGGCGTTGGCATTTGCTAATCGAGTAGGAGAGCTGGCGGAAGAGGAGGGTCATCACCCAGCACTTTTGGTGGAGTGGGGTCGGGTGACGGCGCGGTGGTGGACGCACAAAATTCGAGGTTTGCACAAAAACGACGTGATTATGGCAGCTAAAACCGACCACCTTTATGCTAATGAACCCATTTCTTAATTCCTACAGATTGTAAGTTTACACAAATTGGTAGCTATTTATTCCATAAGAAAAGTGTGATTAAAGGGGTTTATGCTGCACTGCAGCGCTATAATGACAGTATTGGCTTGGCATAGTTCTCATTGCTCGGGATGGAGTTGGGAATATGCGTATTATCGATATGAGTATCAGTACCAAACTCACACTGATTGCTTTGGCATCGGCGGCGGCGGCGATTTTGTGTGTGGTTATTGCGTTTGTACTTCAGGACTTGCGCCTTGTAAACCGTGTTAAAGACGAGCAAATAGCCACACGTAATGCGCTGATCGCGACGAACTTATCGGTTGCGCTGAACCAAAATAACCATCAGTCTGCCTTCGACCTACTCCGTGCTTCCAGCAGTGAGCATGGCATTCTCGCTGCCGCGGTTTTTTCGACTAACCATAAACTACTTATTACCTACAATCTGCCTGCACAGATAATTGAGCATATTAGCGTGCAAGCGCTGAGGGAATATGTTCAGCAGCAAGCGTTTGGGTTTGAGGTTAGTGTACATGAAATGACTGTGCCATTGGCCTCGGGTGAAAGTGCGCTTTTAGTCACGCTTGTTAGTCATTTAGATGTTCAGCAGCGAATTTGGTTTATGGCGGGGTACTCCGTTATGGCCATTGTATTGGCCCTATTTATTGCCTTTGGTATTTCGTGGTTGGTGCAGCAAATTGTGACCATTCCCGTGCGTCAGCTGAAGGATCTTTCACGCCGCGTTAAGGCAACAGGTAACTATGGCCTCCGTGCCAGTTTGGGTACCGGCGATGAGCTTGGTGAACTGGCTCAAGGGTTTAATGCCATGCTCGATCAAATTGCCCTACGCGATAAAAATCTCGAAAAACAGGTGCAGAGCCGAACCCGAGAATTGGAGGAGCTGGCTGAGGCTTTTCGTTATCGAGCATTGCACGACCCGCTGACTGGTTTGCCCAATCGCGCTTTGTTAACAGAAGCTTTTTATCGCGCGGTTGCACATGCAAAACGTTCAGGGAAATATTTTTCCCTGGTGCTGTTAGATGTCGACAATTTTAAAAATATGAATGACATTTATGGTCATGAATTTGGCGATGAGTTGTTAAAAGAAATTGGTAGACACATTCGTAGTGCGGTACGCGGGGAAGACCTCGTATGCCGTTTGGGTGGTGATGAATTTGTTATTTTAATGGGGGATATCAGCAGCGAAACAACCGTACAGGTAATTGGTGGTAATTTACTGCGAGACCTTAATGATGAACTAAAGCTGATGGGTAAACCTGTACCGGTGAGTGTGAGTATTGGGGTTAGTTTGTACCCGCAGCATGGGTATGATTTAAATGACTTGAAGCGCCGAGCCGATATTGCGATGTATTGCGCGAAAGAAAGTGGTAAAAATCGGTTAATGATTTTTCAAGATGACATGGAACTCGAAGCTCAGCACCGACTATTGGTGCAAGAACAATTAGAAGCGGGTATAGCTAACGGCGAGCTGGAGATACATTTTCAACCCCAGGTTAACGTTCGCACCAACAAAGTGGTTGCCGCAGAAGCCTTGGTACGTTGGCGAAAAGCCGAACATGAGCTGCTCTACCCAGCCGATTTCTTGGGTTATGCTGAAGAGCAGGGGTTGATTGGCAAAATAGACTGTTGTGTTGTCGAAATGGCGTGTAAACAAAGTGCGAAATGGTCGCAAAATTATGGTCGCAGGCTGCCTATTGCCGTTAATCTTTCGGGTGTGCATTTATACGGTGGTGCTATCATTCATTTTTTACGGGGCGTATTGGCCAAGTACAACATGAGCGGGTCTGATTTGATTGTGGAGTTACGCGAATCTATATTTAAAGCGCAAGAGGGTGTTGCTCTCGAAGTTGTAAAAAAAATTCGCGAGCTAGGCGTGCAAATTGCCATTGACGACTTTGGTGGAACCAGCGCATCGCTGCTTTTACTGCGGCAAATACCTGTGGATATTCTTAAGCTAGACAAAACCTTTGCCCGTTGCTTAAAACAGAAGGATCGGGATAGACGTTTGACCCGTGGAATAGTCGCGCTTGCTAAAGAATGCGGTGCGACTCTGGTAGTAGAGGGGGTTGAGAGTGAGTGGCAGGTGGAGCAAATGCAGGCACTGGGCTGCGAAGTATTCCAAGGCTACTGGCAATTGAAACCTTGTGAGGAAGAAAAATTTGATCTATGGTTGCAGTCCTTTGAGCGTGCGGCTTAAAGAATAAGAAACTAGCGGTGAGATTGGACGATGACAGATAGTAAGACGGATAAAGCGAGCGACAGCCTAGAGGCAGAAGCTAAGAAGAAGTCTGGCGAAAGTGAAGAGCGTTCCATGTGCCGCCATGGATTCCACGATTGGATGCCTATCGAAGACCAACCGGCCGATGATGCAGGTAAACCTGTTTCGATGCTCAAGTGCACTCGCTGCGGAAAAGAAAAATTGGATACGGCTGAATAGGCTTCAGCGCTCTGTTTAACGATAAATTTGGCCAGAACCTTCTGTTGCTGCAGTGCCCTGCCTCATTACACTCGATGACTGTTAGTTACACCGTTAAAGTTGCCTACGGCTGTTAGGCTTAAGTGCTGGGTAATTGGATAACACCAGGTTGCTTAATGGCCCGAAAACACATGGCTTATGGTTTGATAGCCTCGCCATCCAGTTTTGCTGCGCCATTTTCCATTGTAAGCCTACCGTCAGCGAACCAGCCAATTACGCAGGGGTAGAGTACATGCTCTTCCTTCAATACGCGTGCTGCGAGTTTATCGGCGGTATCGTTGTCCAGAATAGGAACGCGAGCCTGCTTAATGACCGGGCCGCCATCCAGTTCAGCTGTTACAAAATGAACAGATACACCGTGTTCGTTGTCGCCGGCATCGAGTGCGCGCTGGTGCGTGTTCAGCCCCTGATACTTGGGCAGTAGCGAGGGGTGAATGTTGAGCATACGCCCACGATAGTGGTTGGTAAATTCAGGCGTAAGGATGCGCATAAAGCCGGCGAGCACAACCAGGCCGGGGTTGTAGCCGTCGATAAGGTCGCGCAAAGATTTATCGAATGCCTCGCGGCTGTCAAATTGCTTGTGGTCAATAACGGCGGTTGCTATGCCGTTATTGACCGCTCGCTGCAGCCCTTGTACAGCGCTTTTGTTACTGATAACTGCTTTTATATCGATGTTGATACTGCCCAACCGTTGTTGGTCGATAATCGCCTGTAAATTACTGCCACTGCCGGAAATGAGCACCACTATGGGCGTTGGGGGTTGTTTTACCGACATTAAATATTTCTCAGTTCAACCTGCTCTTCACTTGGTTCGGCTGCGGCAATTTGACCAATGATAAAGGCCTGCTCGCCTTCGGCTTTCAGCTGTTCAATTGTTTTGTTAACGTCGGTTTCAGCTACACAGACCACCATGCCAACGCCGCAGTTAAACGTGCGGTACATCTCTGTAGCGTCAACATTGCCTTTTTCTTTCAGCCAAGCAAAAACATCTGGGAACTGCCAGCGGCTACATTCGATTACCGCTTTGCTGTTTTCGGGTAATACCCGTGGCAAATTTTCCGTGAGACCACCACCGGTAATATGGCACAGGGCATTTACGTTTACTTGCTTCATTAAGTTGAGTAATGGTTTTACATAAATACGAGTGGGCTCTAGCAGGGCTTCCGCCAGGGTTTTGGTGCCGAGTTTGGTGTTCAGGTCGGCGTTGCTTACTTCCAAAATTTTGCGGATCAGCGAATAGCCATTGGAGTGCGGTCCGCTGGAGGGTAAGGCAATTAATACATCGCCTGCGTTGACATTACTACCATCTAGAATTTTTGATTTTTCGACAATGCCAACACAGAAGCCAGCCAAGTCGTAATCGTCGCCTTCGTACATGCCGGGCATTTCGGCCGTTTCGCCGCCAACCAATGAGCAGCCAGACATTTCACAGCCGTTGCCTATACCTTCTACCACCTGCGCAGCGATATCGACGGAAAGCTTGCCAGTAGCATAATAGTCGAGGAAAAATAACGGTTCAGCACCGCCGACAATCAAGTCGTTAACGCACATAGCAACCAAATCGATACCAATCGTGTCATGTTTGTTTAGCTGCATGGCCAGCTTAAGCTTGGTGCCAACGCCATCGGTGCCGGATACCAAAACAGGTTCCTCATAGCCCTTGGGCAGTTCGAATAAAGCGCCAAATCCGCCGAGACCGGCCATTACCTCTGGCCGTTTGGTGCGTGCTGCAATAGATTTGATGCGTTCAACCAGGGCATTACCTGCGTCTATATCAACTCCAGCGTCTTTGTAGCTTAGGGAGGTAGGGGCGTTGCTTGAAGGTGGGGTGGTGTCTGTCATATCGATTTCGCTAAATCCGGTGGTACAGGCGGGAATTTAAAGGCGTGCATTCTAACAGCTTCACTCAGGCTTCGTCAGGGGGGCCAAGACTATTTTATCGGTGCTACGGCTGAGCTGGGAGGCTTATACTGCATGGTTTGGCTAGCTAATGGAGAAAAATGCGGCTGCACCGTGTGGGAAACCTAGTTGGAGGCTATCAGGCAGAAATTTTGTGTATTGGCCCCTATGGTTTTCACCACAAGTTGATACAATCGCAAATTGTATAAAAACATACGCACGAGACGGTAGGAGAATTCATTGACAAAGGTGTGGGCCAAAAAAACCGGTATTGTTCAGGTATGCTCCTTGGGGCGGCACGTTGCCATCATTTGGCTTGCCGTGGCGTTGGCGTTTCCCGCCTATAGTGCCCAAGATTTTTTTCAAGCGACAATTGCCGTAAGCAGTCAGTCCCCAAGTGTTCGTAAAGTAGCGGCCAAGAAGGCTTTTGCCGAGGTGATGGTTCGGCTGTCGGGTACCGAATTGGTGTTGGAAAACCCGCAAATTCACGCCGCCATGGGTAAGGCGATAAATTACGTTGAGCAGTTCCAGTACCACCCACAGGCCGATCCAAGTTTAGTGGCTGAGGGCCTGAAAGAGGAGATTTCTCTTACCTTCTCGCCCACAACCATTGAGCGCTTGTTACGTAAAAATGACCAGCCTTTCTGGCCGGTAAATCGCCCGTCTACCTTAATTTGGCTTGTTGAAGACAGTGTAGATTATGGCAAACAGTTTGTATCCAGTGAGCTGGCCCCAGAAGTGTTTGTGGGTATAGAAGCTGCTGCACAACGGCGTGGGCTGCCCCTGAGTTACCCGTTGCTGGACCTGCAAGACCAGACGAATCTCTCCGCTGAACAGTTGTGGCAGCTTGACGAGGAAGCGATATTGACCGCCTCCAGCCGCTATAGCGCCGATGTGATACTCGTAGGGCGTTATTCAGCGACTTCGCGAGGAGAGTTGCTGGCTACATGGCAGCTATTTCACCGGGGCGAAACCCGTGTTTACGACAGCCGCAACGATGCTTTAGATTTATTAGGTGCTATGGCGTTAGACCCACTCGCGGACTATTTGGGGCGCCGCTATGCGCTCATGCCCCGCGATGAATCTGCCGATGCGTTAGTATTACAGCTTAATGGTGTTGACACCTTTGCTCGTTACCGTAAGGCGCTAAGCTACCTCGAGGGCATAGCGGCAATCTCCGGTGTCGAGCTGGCCGGAGTACGGCAGGATACTTTGCTACTGTATTTGGATTCAGATGCGGACGTGGATAAGTTTAAAAGCGCTTTGGCAATAGATAGCCGATTGAGCGCTGAAGAATCAATAATGATGGCTGGCGAATTGCCGGTATGGCAGCAGCTGCCCCAAGGTACATTAGAAAACCCTTTACGCTACCGTTGGGTGCGTTAACCGATTAAGAGGTGTTATGTCTCCTGTTCAGCTAAGTCTCGGTGTTTCACTGCGCGACGATGCGACGTTCGACAATTATTTCACCGCAACAGAAAGTAATGACCAGGCCATTTTTGCCCTAAAAAAATTAGCGCAGGGCGCCGAGCAAAACCTGGTTGTCATTTGGGGGGCTCGCAGTGCGGGTTTAACCCATCTTGTTCAAGCGTTATGCCATCGGGCTGGTAATGCACAGCGCATAATTCAGTACTTTCCCATGGCGGATGTTCGCGGGTACGACTCTCAGGAGCTTTGCGAGGGACTGGAGGAAATGGATATCGTCTGTTTAGATGGTATTGAACATGTTTGCGGCAATAGGGCCTGGGAGCAGTCTTTATTTCACTTGTTTAATCGCCTGCGGGATGCCGGTAAATCACTTTTAATTTCGTCGCATGTCAGTCCACCGTCATTACCTATTTTGCTTCCCGATTTGAAATCACGTGTACTCGGTTGCGAGATTTATCACATTGAAAGTTTGACCGACGACGGTAAAAAAGATGCGTTGCGTATGCGCGCGGCAGCACGTGGAATGGAGTTGTCTGAAGAGGTTGCTAGCTTTATTCTCAACCGAGCATCGCGAGACACCGTAGAGCTTTTTCAGCTGCTGAACCGTTTGGATGATGCATCCTTGAGGGAGCAGCGAAAATTAACAATTCCTTTTGTCAAAGAGGTCCTGGGTTTATAAAGTTTTGGGGCTATAAATTAAGCCCCTCCTCAATTTAGATTGATGTCATAACACTATTGTTAATAGAGTGCCCTTAAGGTGCATAGCACTCTAAGCAGTGCGCCATGGTGGGCGGCTGCTCTCCGGCTTCAATGCTGACATTAAATGCTTGCGCCAATTTCATTAGGCTATTCAGTTGCCCTGTAATGGCGTTGTTCTCGTTAAGCGTTTTCAGAAGCATTAAATTTTGTAAAGGCCCGCTCAATGCACTGGTTTGTATACGCACGCTAACTTCGTCCATGAGTACACGCATAATTTCTTCCGATGCCGATAAAGGTTTTTCAATTACGGTGATTTGGTAATCGTCGAGGTTCTCGGTGCTGGCAACCGTATTAAAGAGGTCGTATAGGCTGCCAAGATTGTCAACCAGCCCCAAAGACTTTGCCGCTTCTCCTGTCCATACTCGCCCGCCGGCAATTTCATGCACGCTGGCGGGGTCGCTTTCTCGCGCTTCGGCAACAATGGTTAAAAAACGTGAGTACACATCGTTTACACCGCGTTGTATCAGATTTTTTGCTTTGCCCGAAAGTGGGCGCTCAATATGGTAAATGTCGGAAAGCGCCGTAGTGCCTACCCCGTCAGAATGAATACCCAAGCGTTCAATGCTGTCGGAAACATTGGGCAATAGCCCCCACACGCCAATTGAGCCGGTAATGGTGGCGGGCGTTGCCCAAATTTGTTTGGCTGGCGTGGCAATCCAATAGCCGCCGGAAGCGGCTACGCTACCCATAGAAATATACACAGGAAGGTTATCGTCGCCGGCCGCAACGATTTCATCGCGAATCATTTCAGAAGCAAAAGCACTGCCACCTCCGCTGTTAACACGTATAACCAAAGCTTTAAGTGATTTATCTTCTCTGGCTTGTTTGATCAGGGATATTAAGCTTTCGCCACCAATCATGCCCTTATCGCGATGCCCGTCTACAATTGTGCCGGTGGCGACAATTAGGCCAATAGCCGCTTTGTTGTTGGGCATGGAGAGGGTTGCGTTGCGATAGCGCTGGTAATCTACGGCTTTGAAATTCTCACCGTCTTCTTCTTTGCCTAGCAGTTCGACCAAGGCAAGATTGATGTCGGCGCGCGATCCTAGTTCATCCACCAGGCCAGCGGCTAAGGCTATGGAGGAAAGTGATTCAGCTTCAAGTGTAGGCTTTGTACCCAGGCTGCCAATGTAGTTGCTAACCAGTGTTTCGGGCTTATCGCGATTGCGCGCGATGGTGTTTGTGTAACGTTGCCAGAGTTCGTTGATCCAGCGCGCATTATGTTCACGCGATTCATCCGACATACCGTTACGCATATAAGGCTCAACAGCATCCTTATAATCGCCTACACGAAAAACGTGAAATTTAAGCGAGAGCTTATCCGAAAGTTGTTGGTAGTAGTTTCGGTACATGCCAAACCCGGTTAGTAACAGGTTACCCATATCGTTCATGTAGATTTTGTTGGCGTAGCTGGCGAGAAAATATTGTTGCTGCGAATAATTATCGGCAAAGGCGTATACGGGTTTTCCGCTTTCTTTGAAGTGTGTAATCGCTTGTCCTAATTCCTCCATTTTGGATAGACCGCCGCCAACAAATTGGTCGAGCTGAAATACCAGCGCGGTGATGCGTTTATCGTCCGCCGCTTGGCGAATAGTGTTGGTGAGTTCAAGTAAAGGTGTTTCAGCTACTCTGTCGTTAAAACCGAAAAGCATTTCACTGGGTGTTGGCTTGTAGGTGCGTTGGTCTACTAGATAGCCCTGTGGCGCAACAAGCAAAGCCGTTTCGTTGGGGATGCTTTTATCGGGAGCGGTAAAAACACTGGTTATAATGACGATAACGATCAGCAGGAAAATAAAATTAAATAAGAAAGTGCGCAGGCTTGTAACGCCTTGCCAAAAAAACTTCCAGGTCGCACCGATAAATTTAAACATTGGGGGTTCCTTTTTGTGATCGCTGTAACCAGCGGGCTGCGAGCATTGCCGATATGAATGTCGTTACGGTTAACCCTACAAATACAGCATCACTCCAGTTGCGGGTAGACATGAAAATACCGTCTACAGCCATAACAAAATAGATCAGCAGTAAAAAACATAGCCAGCTATAGCTGCGGTAATATTTTTTTGCTAGGCCAGGAAGAAGCAATAGAAGCGGCAGTGATTGTGCGGCCAATACTACCCAGTTGATGCCGCTGGTACGGGTAAAGTTCCAATACAAAAACAGTACAAATAGGGCCGCATAGCTTATGCCGGTTGCCCATAAACTGTAACGGGTTTTTTTTGCAAGGTGCGCGATGGGCTTAACAGCTTTTTCAGACATATAAGAAGAAAACGTCGTTAGGACAACTTGAGCGCCAGCTCGGCAATTCGTTTGCCAAGGGCTTTGCATAAATGCTGCTCGTCGCCGGTTATTGGGTGATTGTGGTGGCTACCGCTGTGGTGGCTGGCGCCGTATGGACTGCCGCCGCTTTTTGTTTCATGCAAAGCGTTTTCACTATAGGGCAGGCCGGCGATAAGCATACCGTGATGGAGCAGCGGCAGCATCATAGAGAGCAACGTCGACTCCTGTCCACCGTGCAGGGAGCCGGTGGAGGTAAAGACGGCTGCCGGCTTGCCAATAAGGTTGCCATTAAGCCAAGTGCTACCGGTATTGTCGATAAAATACTTTAGCGGGGCAGCCATATTACCAAAGCGCGTAGGGCTGCCTAAAATGAGCCCTGCACACTGATGAAGGTCTTCCTCGCTGCAGTACAGATCGCCTTGTTCGGGAATACTGGGCTGTGTTGCTTCACACACAGTAGATAGCGCAGGCACCGTTCGAATGCGGGCTTCTATGCCAGTGGCTTCTACGCCTCTAGCAATGAGTTGTGCCATTTCTTGCGTTGCGCCTTTGCGGCTGTAATAGAGTATGAGTATGTAAGACGCCATAATTATAATAATATGTTAACGTTCTCTGGAGGTCGGCCGAGTATGGCGTTATCGCCCTTCATAACAATGGGGCGCTCGATAAGTTTGGGATATTTCACCATAAACGCAATAAGCTGTTCATCATTAAGCGCTTTATTGGACAGTTTGTTTTCTTTGTAAGCATCTTCACCTTTGCGCAGTAATTCACGTGCGCCGATGCCGAGTTTGTTCAGAATACCGGTAAGTGCATCTGCACTTGGGGGGCTGTCCAAATAGAGCACAATTTCCGGTGTAATACCTGCCTCTTCGATGAGCGCGAGAGTTTGCCGGGATTTTGAACAGCGGGGGTTGTGGTAAATTTGCATATCAGCCATCAGGTGAGCACCTCAGGTTATAGAAGCGGCTATTCTAAACATTCACGGCTGTGCGCAACAAACTTATTGAGTTAATACTTATGAATCAGCCCCATGTAGCGCTTTTAAATCGCTTGAAAACACTTGCTCATTCGGTTGGGCACTTCTTTGGTGAACTCTACCGGGAGTTTATGGACAAGGGCTGTCAGAAGAGCGCGGCGGCATTAACTTATATGACCCTCTTCGCATTAGTGCCGTTAATGACGGTTACCTATGCCATGTTTTCGGTGATTCCAGCGTTCAATGGCGTTGCCGAACAGCTACAGAGTTTAATCTTTGCTCATCTTCTACCGGCTTCGGGTAATGATGTGGCCGACTATTTGGCCGATTTTTCGTCTCAAGCACGTAGCCTCACCACGGCGGGTGTGGCCATTTTGGTTGTCACGGCCTATTTGATGTTGCGTAATATTGAGACAACCTTCAATGCGATTTGGGGGGTGAAACAGGGGCGCAGTGGCTTATTTGGTTACCTGCTGTACTGGGCCATTTTAAGTATTGGCCCTCTGTTATTAGGGGCCGGGTTCGTACTGAGTACCTATCTTCTATCGTTGAACTTAGTTACGAGTGAGCTGGGTGATCTCGGTTTGGCTTCCGCCCTATTCGAATTGCTGCCTTGGTTAATGACCACAGTGGCATTCACTTTGCTATTTGTGGCAGTGCCAAATTGCCGGGTACCGTTTCGCTATGGGTTGATTGGCGGAATCGTTACAGCCATTTGTTTTGAATTACTCAAAAACTTGTTTGCCTGGCTGGTGGCCAATTCGAGTTTTAAATTGATTTATGGTGCCTTTGCTGTAGTGCCGCTGTTTCTGTTGTGGGTGAATTTTCTCTGGACCATTATCCTTGGCGGTGCCGTGTTGGTACGGACATTGGCCGAGCAAAGTTACTCCGCCCGAATTTTACGTTATTCCGACATGCTGGCCGTTTTACGGTGTTTGGCACTGTTTCGGGAGAAGGCTCGAACCGGCGATGTGGTGGGAGATAAGGATTGTGTGAAACTGGGCCTAGGGTTAGTGCATTGGTTACGATTGCGCTCGCTATTGGCTCAGAACCGCTGGATAGCGGTGACCGATGGCGGCGACTATGTGTTGAGCCGAGACCTAAAGCAAGCCAGCTTGTGGCAGGTGGCCGAGTTGGTGCGCTTGCCGGTAGATGAACAATTACCGGAAGATGAAGAGGGTATTCCAAACCCGGAGCCGTGGCTGCAAAGCTTTCTAAGCCGCCAAGCTCAAGTGGGCGCCAATGCAAGGCAAGTCTTTGGGCTATCTCTAGAGCAGATGTTTGCGGCAGGCGGCGCTGAGAGTGACGATTTAGGTGACAACGGTAAGGGCGGCGAGGGTGGCGGTTAATCCAAAGCGGCTGATCCCTGTATGTGGAGTGTGGCGGATGGTACCGCACATGGAAGTGGTATTCGCTTTCCTTTTTTTGATATTTGTTGAAGTGCTGGCTCAGTCGTTTTTCGTGACTATACTCAATGGAACACCATTGTAACCAGACCACTAAAAACGAGATTACATGGCCATACCACTGCTGATCTGTGACGACTCCAATATGGCGCGCAAACAGGTAGCTCGTTCCTTGCCGGAGGGCTGGGACGTTGATATAACCTTTGCTGGCAATGGCATGGAAGCTCTGGATGCCATTCGCGCGGGTAAGGGTGAAATGGTATTTCTAGACCTTACAATGCCGGAAATGGATGGCTACGGCGTGCTCGACATCGTCAAAAAAGAAGATCTGAATTGCGTAATAATCGTGATTTCTGGGGATATTCAGCCGGAAGCCATCGACCGAGTTAAGACGCTGGGTGCGCTAGAGTTCATTAAGAAACCTATCGATAAACAAAAGCTCAGCAGCGTGCTGGAAACTTTTGGGTTGCTGTAGCCCCAAGCCTCTTATTTCCCTACAATCCGTTCCTTTATCCGCGTCGTGCAGTTGCCGCTGAGCCGTTGTGGTCGATGCGTTTTAATCCTACATCTATGCTTTTGCCCGGTTCGCTTACCCGCTATACCGGTTAGCAACCCTTAAGGGAACCCATGAAACTTTCGTCATTTGGTCAACAGCTGTGCGGTGAATCTGGCATTGTGAGCTTAATGGAAGATTTGGGTACGGCGCTTAATGTTAACCCTGATATGTTATTTCTGGGGGGAGGCAACCCGGCAGCGGTGCCCGCTTTTGAGCAGCGAATTGCAGCACATATCCAGCGTGTAGCAGATGACCCGGCGCAGTTACACAAATTGCTGGGGGTCTACCAGTCACCACAGGGTAATGAAGAGTTTCTCGGCCTGCTAGCCACTTATTTACGTGAGCAGATGGGGTGGCCGGTGACCGAGGCCAATTTGGCTATTACCAACGGCAGTCAGTCGGCTTTTTTTCTGTTGTTTAATCTGTTGGCCGGTAAGTGTGATGATGGCAGTGTGCGTCAGATTTGCTTGCCAATGATGCCGGAGTATCTTGGTTACAGAGATCAATCCTTATTCGACGGTATGTTTCGCAGCTTTAAGCCTGCAATCGAATTGATTGGCGAGCATCGTTTTAAGTATCGGGTTGATTTTAAGGCTTTGACACTGGATAAATCTGTAGCGGCTCTGTGTGTTTCACGACCGACTAACCCCACGGGTAATGTGCTCACAGATGAGGAAATGCAGCACCTAGACGCCTTAAGCCTGGAGTGGGGCATTCCATTGATTGTCGACTGCGCCTATGGTGCTCCGTTCCCCGGCATTATCTATCAGGCCATTACCAGCGAATGGAAAGCTAACCAAATATACGTGTTAAGTTTGTCAAAGCTGGGGCTGCCCGGTGTTCGCACCGGTATTGTGGTGGCGGCTGAAGATGTTATTGAAAAGTTGGTACGTGCTAATACTATAGTGAGTTTGGCTAACGGTAACCTTGGCCCTGTGTTGGGGGCTCAATTGCTCAAGCATGATGACTTGAACCACATTTGCCAGCATGAATTGCTCCCTTATTATCAGCAAAAGCGAGCGCAGATGCTTGAGTTGCTGGCTGAACATCTTCAAGGCGTTGACTATCGTGTGCACGAATCCGAGGGCGCTTTTTTTGTTTGGTTATGGCTGCCAGAGCTTACTATTACGGCGCAAGAGCTTTATCAGCGATTGAAAGAGCGCAATGTACTGGTGATGGCCGGAGAGCATTTTTTCTTTGGTATAGACGAGCAATGGTCGCACCAGCGCGAATGTTTGAGGTTGAATTTTTGTCAGAGTAGAGCGGTAATGGATACTGCTTTGGGGATTCTTGCGGAGGAGTTAAGAGACCTTTAAAGGCTGCAAGTCGTTGAGCGCTGTGATTGAAACTATTTCACCCCATAGGCTTGCAGAATCCCCTCCTGTTGTAACCAGCTTACAACGCTGTCGACCAAGTTTGCTATGGGCTTGTGAATGTCGAGTTTCAACAGGTCGGTTTCGTCGATAGCGGGGTAGTCGAGTGTTTCAAATTGACTGTCAAGTAATGACAGGGGCATAAAGTGTTGCGAGCGGGCTTTCATGCGGCTATGAATGAGCTCGCGACTACCTTCGAGAAAGAGAAAACGTACCGTAGAACACCCCACTCTCAAAGCGTTGCGGTGGTCGCGGCGCAGCCCAGAAAATGCCAAGGCGCATGAACGGTTTTGTTGCGCCAGATATTCCAAGTGCTCGCGAATTTCCTTAACCCAAGGTTCACGCATACTATCGGTAAGAGGGTGGCCGCTGGCCATGTGTGCCTTGTTGGCGGCGCAGTGAAAATCATCGGCATCGAATGCCTGTAGCCCTATCGCCGATTCCAGCGTTGTTGCCAGTGTGGTTTTACCGCACCCGGATACGCCCATAACAACTAACGCCAGCGGTTTTCCCTTTAAGGTCGAAAAATCATACTTTTGGGTGGTGTTAATCATGGGGTGCTGCAAGCCGGTTAGTTGAAAAGTGGTATTTTAAATAGGTGGAATTAAGAGTGATAGCGCTATCATTTTTCTTGTGCTATCTTTTTTCTCGCTTCCCCACCCCGAGAGCGGGCAGTTTAGGGCCAAAATAATAAAAACACTAGATCTGGCGGTAATATTGGTGACCAAATAATGATAACTAGAAGGGTCACCCTGTCGGATGTAGCAAAACTGGCCTGTGTTAGCGCAATCACTGTGTCTCGCGTGATTAACCAGCCGGAGAAAGTCTCCGGGCCGGTGAAAGAAAAAGTTCACAGTGCCATCGAAAAGCTAGGCTATATACCGAATCGATCGGCTAGCGCGCTAGCCTCTGCCCGCTCCGGGGTCATTGGCGTTATTATTCCATCCTTATCGAACAACGTTTTTATCGAAGTGTTACGCGGTATCTACGAAATTGCCGGGCCTGCGGGTTATCAGGTATTGATGGCCGACTCCCACTATTCTCATCTCGAAGAAGAAAGCATGGTGCGAACCTTGTTGGGGCAGTCTCCAGAAGCCATGATCATAACCGGGGGCGGACAAACCGAATACACCAACAATATGCTCAGGTCGGCCGGTATTCCGGTTGTGCAATTGATGGAAATTTTGAATGAACCCATCGATATGAATGTTGGTATTTCTCATCGCCAGGCCGCTTACGATGTCGTTTCGCGACTCGTGGCATCCGGGTATAAGAAACTAGGGTTTGTTGGTGCTCGTATGGACCCCAGAGCGCAACAGCGGCTGAAGGGCTACCGTAAAGCCATGGAGAGCGCAGGGGTGTACCGGGGAGACTGGGTGATAACAACCCCAAAGCCATCGTCTATTGCTATGGGGGCCGAGTTGTTTACAAGCCTAATGGCTAAGTCTGCCGGTGAATGCAATGCTGTGTTTTGTGTGAACGACGATTTAGCGATGGGTGCTTTGTTTGAATGCCAGCGAATGCAGCTGGCGGTACCTGAAAGTATGGCTATTTGTGGTTTTAACGATACCGAGGCATCGGCGTTAATGAACCCTCCACTGACCAGTGTGAATGTGCCGCGGTACGACATGGGTGTAAAAGCCACTGAGATGGTATTACGAGCCATTAAAGGTGAGGCGCTCGACAATAAAGTCGTAGATTGTGGCTACCAGATAAAAATACGTGAATCTACCCAGCGCGCAATTTACTAGCAATTAAGCGGTAATTGTTTGTCGGCTAGGCAGCAGCGAAAAGTGATTAAAACCAGAGGAGTAATGTGTGTCTCAACTAGATAGCGCCAATGATCGAACAGCAAAACTCTCGTGGGGGGAAAAGCTCGGTTATGGTGTAGGTGATGCAGGTTTTAATTTCTACTGGATCATTATTGGCTCCTACCTGCTCTATTTTTATACCGATATTTTTGGCCTAACGCCTGCCGTTGCCAGTGTGATGTTTCTAGTCACCAAAATTGTGGACGCCTTTACCGACCCTCTCATGGGGGCGATTGCCGATAGAACAAAAACCCGCTGGGGGAAGTTTCGACCGTATTTATTATTCGGCGCCTTACCCATGGCCGGTGCCGCCACCCTAACAATGAGTACGCCCGACCTTGATGAAACGGGAAAAATTGTTTGGGCCTATGCAACCTACAGCTTAATGATGCTGACCTACACCATACTCAGTACGCCATATTCATCGCTTTCCGGTGTGCTTACGGCAGATACCCGCGAGCGAAACTCGATTTTTGGTATTCGATTTTTCTTTGCGTATTTTACCGGTATTCTTGTTGGTGCTTTAACCCCCGACTTGGCAGACTATTTTGGCAACGGTGATGATGCTACCGGCTGGCAGCGAACGATGTTGCTGTACAGTCTTATCGCCACCGTTCTTTTCTGGATTACTTTTTTTACCACCAAAGAGCGTATTCAGCCACCGGCAACGCAGCAACCGAATGCGATACAAGATATTCAAGATTTGTTACAAAACCGTCCTTGGCTAATTCTTTTCGCGTTAGCGCTAATCATAATGATTACCCTGACACTTCGAGGAAGCTCTGCGGCTTACTATTTTAAGTATTTTGTCGAGCGGCCCGACCTGATAGGAGCCTATATTGGTTTGCAGATGGCGGCCTACATGGTTGGTGCGGGTTGTACTCCGTTCCTAACCGCATGGATGGACAAAGCAAAGTTATTGGTTTTGCTTATGTCGATAGTGGGGGTGCTGTCTATTGCTTTCACCTTTGTACCTAAGCCCGAATCTAACGGTGTTCAATCGATACAATCTGAGAATAAGATTGTTTTGCAGGCTTCCAGTTTTATCGATGGTGCCATTCCCGAAAATGCCAAAGTCAGCTGGGAAGAGCACGAGAAAGTGTTTTGGGTAGTTAAAAAACGGTTAGTGATTGCCGATGCAGGTAAAACCCTAGTGTTGGAAAACGCAAAAGGTAAGGTGATTAGCGTAAAGATTAGCTACCGAGACCCGCAGGGTAATAGCGTAGTGGTAGACAGCGCCGATTTCCCCTCCGAGATTCTGGTCATGTTTTTGCTGAACATTTTGATCAGCCTATGTTTGGGGCCAAAATCACCTCTTACTTGGTCCATGTATGCAGATGCTGCAGATTACAACGAGTGGAAAACCGGTCGGCGCGCTACGGCTATGACATTTTCCGCGGCCACCTTTGCGCAAAAAATTGGTGGAGCGCTGGGCGCGGCGGCAATCGGCGCAATTCTGGCAACCATTGGCTATACCGCCAATCAGGCGCAGAGTGATGCATCCCAAATGGGCATAGTCATACTACAAACAGCGGTTCCAGGCGTATTTGCCTTTGTGGCAATTGTAGCGTTGAAATTTTACGATCTGAGTGGCGAAAAGCTGGAATCCATTCAGGCAGATTTAAAACGTAGGCAAGCTGAAACCGATTAATTTTCCCCTTGTTGCAGTGCGGTCCTCGTGGCCGCCAATTTTTTACAGTCACATCACCTCTGATATATAAGCTCTACTATTCGCTATGTTAGAACTCTCGAAAAACGGAAAACGCTATTCTCTGAAATCATCTACCGCAATGCCCAAGGCGTCGGGATTTTTGTGGAATAAAAATATGATGATTCAGGTTACTTGCCGCGGCTATGCTATCGCCCAGTTTATGCAGCCTGAACCTTCTAAATATACTTATCAGCCAATGGTTGAGGGCAAGATATTCATGCTGCCCGAGCAACCTTTTTTTAGTCATTCTCCGGGGCGTTTTTTTTATATTAAAGACGAAGAAACCGGCGAGCTTTTTTCTGTTCCTTATGAACCCTGTAGGGTTGATGCGCAGGACTTTGAGTTCTCTGTTGGCAAAGGCGATTTACGCTGGACTGTTAAGCATTTGGGGTTGGAAATAAGGTTGGAGCTCAGTATTCCAACGGCAGATGTTGTCGAATTATGGCTTTTGGAGGTTGTTAATACTTCAGGCCGTGCACGAAAGATTAGTGTCTACCCTTACATACCCTTTGGGTTTATGAGCTGGATGAACCAGTCGGCACAATATCGACAAGATTTGGGCGGCGTTGTTGGTAGTTGTGTAACGCCATACCAAAAGCTTGAAGATTACTATAAAAATAAAGATCTAAAGGATAAAACGTTCTTCCTGCATGATCGAACGCCAGATGCCTGGGAGGCGTGCAGAGATACGTTCGAAGGCGAGGGCGGCATACACAGGCCCACGGGTACTCAGCAAGAAATGCTGAATTGCGGTGATGCTCTATACGAAACACCGGCCGGTGTACTGCAGTACCGTCTACAGTTGGATGCGGGGCAGCAGGAAAAATTTCGTTTTTTACTGGGCCCTGCTTTTGATGATGCTGAGATTATGGCTACTCGAGACAAATATTTTGCCGACGAGGAGTTTGCAGGTAGCCGAAAGGCTTATGCTGAATATGTAGAGAGTTTTCGTGGGGTTATCAGCATAGATACACCTGACAAACATTTTGATAACTTCGTGAATGAATGGTTGCCGCGCCAGGTTTTTTACCACGGTGATGTGAATCGTCTATCGACCGACCCGCAAACCCGCAATTACTTACAAGACAGCATGGGCATGAGTTACATCAGCCCCGAGGTTACCAAAAAAGCTTTTCTCTGGGCGTTGGCACAGCAGGAAGAAAGTGGCGCCATGCCCGACGGCATATTGTTGCGTGAAGATGCCGAATTAAAATACATCAACCAAATTCCGCATACCGACCACTGTGTATGGTTGCCGGTTTGTCTGCGCGCCTACCTTAATGAAACCAACGATTTTGAGTTTCTACAAACCGAAGTGAAAGACTGGAAAGGCGATCGTGTACTTACCGTATTCGAACGCATTAGCGCCGCCATGCGCTGGTTGCAGATGGACCGGGATGAACGCGGTCTTAACTATATTGCTCAGGGCGACTGGAACGACCCGATGAATATGGTGGGCTATAAGGGGAAAGGTGTTTCCGGTTGGCTGTCGGTGGCAACCAGCTATGGTTTACAACTTTGGGCCGACGTTTGTGAGCAGGTAGGCGACCTTGTGTCGGCGTCACAGTTTCGCCAAGGTGCAGAAGAGATCAACCAGGCGGTAAATGAGCATATATGGGATGGCGACTGGTACGGGCGCGGTATTACCGATGATGGCGTTTTGTTTGGTTCAGCCAAAGATGCAGAAGGGCGTATTTTCCTCAACCCCCAAAGCTGGGCATTAATGGCGGGTACGCCCAGTGCAGAGCAAGCGCAAAAACTGCTGAACGCAGTAGATGAACAATTAAACACCCCTTACGGTGTAATGATGCTAGCGCCAGCATACACGGCCATGCGCGACGATGTGGGCCGAGTGACCCAAAAACACCCCGGTGCTGCGGAGAATGGTTCTATCTACAACCATGCTGCGGCTTTCTATGCTTGGGGTTTGTATTGTGTAGGTGATGCTGAGCGTGCCTATGATGTTGTACGGAAAATGATCGCAGGCCCGGATGAGGGCGACTTATTGCAGCGCGGGCATATCCCGGTGTCTATTCCTAACTACTACCGGGGGGCTTACCACCAATTCCCGAGAACCGCCGGTCGTTCGAGCCAGCTATTTAACACGGGTACTGTTTCCTGGGTGTATCGTTCTATTATTGAAGGTCTGTTTGGGTTACAGGGTTGCAGTAATGGTTTGTTGGTTAAGCCCAATTTACCGGCGCATTGGCCTACCGCACATGTGCTACGTGACTTTAGGGGCGCGAGCTTCGATGTTAAGTACACCCGTACAGGCGAGGTTACAGCGCTGCAGATAACGGTAGACAACAAGCGGCTTGCTGGCTCGGTTATCCAATCGATTGAGCGGGGAAAGGTCTATAAAGTGGTTGTACGGCTGCCTTTGTAGCGTCTTTCTTGGGCCCTCTGCGGGGCCCTGCTTGAACCTGCTGGGGAAAACCTCAATAATGACTGCCGCAAAATAATGACGAGCAGTACAGTGAAACAGCCCCTACAGCACCAGCACGACACGCTTTCCCCACTATTTCTGGTTACCCTTCTTGTGCTGGGGTCGTTATTGTTGGGCTACAACATAATGACCCATCTGGACGTTGGTCTGGGTGATGAAAATGTACATCGCTTCCAGATCAACTGGTTTATCAAAGGTCGTTTCGAGATCTTCAAGTACATCCCGATGCTGCCGCTGTACCACGGGGTTGTGGCGGCGATTGCTAAGGTAACCGGCTTACATGGGCTAGATGGGTTGCGTTTTGCGCATATGCTGTTTGCAGTTGGCGTAATTCCCGCAATGTATGCACTGGTGCGGTGCTTTCACCCCACTGAAGCTATGTCGCGCACGCTGTTACTGGTGTTTGTACCCTTTCTGTTCCCACTGTTCTTTATCACCTATACCGACTTGCCCTCCTTGATGTTTGTACTGCTCATGGTCGAGCGGGCCTGGAAAAAGTGCTATTTATGGGCAGCGGCCTTGGCGTTAGTGGCGGTTCTAATGCGCACGCCGAATATTATTTGGGTAGCGTTTACCACCAGTATGATTCTGCTGAATACCGCGAAAGAAATGTCGGTGGGCATACGCTTAAAGACCAATGGAGCCCAAAGGGGCCTGCTCGATAAGTCCTTCTTGCTTGCTGGCCTGCGGCGTATCAGTGGTTTTTTGGTGGTGTTCGCGTTATTTATAGTTTTTGTGATTATTAATGGCGGTGTTGCCATTGGTGATGCCGAGCAACACCCTGTTTCCTATAACCCCTCAAATTTGTACTTTTTTCTATTGGTTGCTTTCGTACTGTTTTTACCTTTTTGTGTGGAGCAAGTACCAGACATATACCGGTTACTGCGCAAGCATTGGTGGATAATCGGCTTATTAATACTCGTTTTTTTCTACTATTTTTATACCTACGAGCACCCGCATAAATATAATCGTACCTCGCTTAAGTATTACCGCCACAACCTGTTTATTCACTATACCAGCGACTATTTCTACATCCGTATAGCGAGTTTTTTCCCTATGGCGTGGATGGCGCTAAGCTTTGTTACTGGCGTACGCAAGAGTGAATACGGCTCAACCTTGTTGTTAATTTTACCGTTTGCACTCCTGTCGTTTATACCGCTGCCGTTAATAGAACACCGTTACTACGTAGTAACCTTAACGCTGTTTTTGGCGATTAGGCCGCGTATGTCCGCTTGGAGTACGGGTGCTACCTTAACGGCTTTTGTGCTTATCTGCGCTTATGTAATGTTTAATATTTCGCGACAACTCTTTTTCCTTTAATCCGCTGGCCACTGAATTATGTACGGAATATTCCTATTATTTACCCTCGCTTTCATCTGGTTTTGTGTGGCCGGTGGAACCTTGCTTGCTTCTCGTTTAGTGCCGGGCTTTGCATTAGCACGCAGCTTGGCATTGTTGTTTTTTGTGTTGGTGTTCTTCTTTGTTGAGCACTTTGTAGGCCTTGGCAATTTGCACTACGCACTGCCATTTTTTATGGCAGTGTCTGGCTGGGTATTTTGGAAAAACCTTGCGCAGGTCAAGTCACGTGAGTTTTTGGTGTCTGAGCTGGTGTTTTTGGCGGCTTTTTTATATGCCTTTATCTGGCGGTTTTCCTTTCCGTCGATTACGCCCTCATCTGAACGGATGACGGATTTGTTTTTTATCGCCAACTATCTGAGTGGGGTAACCTTGCCGCCGGTCGATATGTGGAACCCGCCGCATCTGTTCGACTACTACTACGCTTTTCAGCACTACGCTGCGGCACTGATGGGGCGTATATTTGCACTGGAACCGGGTGAAACCTATAACTACGCGTTCGCCTTGTTAGGGGCTCTACCCATAACGCTGGTTGCAGCTATTGGTCAAAAGCTTATTAGCAAATCTCAGTTCTCCACCTATCAACGTATTGGGCTTATCGCACTTCTTGTTTTGTCCATTGTTTTTGGTGGTAACGGCCTTACGCCCCTGTTGAAAATGGTTTACAAAGTTCCTGAATACAGTAGCTATGTAAAGCCAGGGGCTTCAGCGGAGGCTATTGAGCGTGGCGAAAGTCAATATTATTCCGCGTTAGGTAATAAAAGCCGTGATCAAATTATTGCTGCCGCGCGTTTTATTGGCAGTGAACGTGATAAACCCATGGCGAAAAACACCAAGGTATACGGTTCCACGGGTAGTCTTTTCTTTCCCGATACGCCAACGGTTATTAAAAGCAAGAGAATGGTGCTGCCCTCCGAAAATTTGGGCTATCAATACTTTCTGGGGGATTACCACCCCACGCTTGGGGGCTTCTTTCTGTTAGCGTTGGGGTTAGCCTTACTGTTTTCGTTACAGCCTGCTTCGGTGGAAATGGCCGCCGAGCCAAAAACACGGCGTTGGCCAAAAATGGCGCAGGCGCTTTTGGCACTATGTGTACCGGTAATGTTGATTACCAATACCTGGACCCTACCATTGATGGTGCTGTTGATTTGCGCCTGGATATTATTCCAGCTGGTTACCCGCCAAAAACTTGAATGGTTATGGTTAGTTGGGGGAGGCGTGGCGGGTACGTTCCTTATTTACCCGTTTATGAGCGGGTTTTTAACCAGCACTTTGTCAACACCGGTACAGTGGGTGCCGACTGAGATGCATACACCTTGGTCGCGCTTCCTTGCGCTGCAATGGCCAGTATTGTTATTCATTGGTTTGGGTTTCTGGGAGGGGCGCTTTCGTCGTATAGCCTGGATGTTCAGCGGAGTATGGTTATTCCTGCTGGTAATGTCAGAACTGATTTATATTGACGACCCTACAGGTGATTATTTCAGTCGTACCAACACCGTAATGAAATGGTGGGGTTGGATTCAGGTAGGCGTGTTTGTTTCTCTAGGTGCTTTGTTAATGAGTTCCACGCAAAAATGGCTGCGCTGGGTTACAGTGATCGTATTGCTGCTTATTACCACAACCGCTGGCTGGGAGTTGCAGCGCCACTGGCGCCATGCGGGTAAGTACAATGCGGGGCATCTAGAAGGCCACCACTGGTACACCAACAATGCCACAAATAGGCAGATGTTTGAATATCTGGAGTCTGCGCCCTACGGCGTGGTGCTAGAGCCAATATTAAAAAATGCCTACAGTAATACCAGTATTTACGGTATTTTTACCGGTAAGCCGGTACTACTAGGCTGGCCCTCACACCTGCGTACCTGGCATGGTAGCGTACCGCGCGTGTGGTTGATGAAAGAAGAAATAGAGAAGTTCTATAAAGGTGAAATGGCCGATACATTGAGTTGGTTGCAGAGTAATAAAGTGCAATACATTGTTTTTGGTCCAAAAACAAATAATAAAAATTTTGAGGCGATTCATAATCAAATTAAAAGTCAGTACGCTTGGCATGAGTATGAACATTCTCGTAAAAGGCATACGGGGCTTTGGGTTAAAATTGATTAGCTTTTTATGCGCAAAATTAGGTGTAAGTGATGAATAATAACGTACAAAAAAATAGCACTAACAAAAAGTTATCGCTGCTGGTTCCTATGTACAATGAATCCAGCGTTATTCCCGTTTTTTTTGAAACGGTGTTAAAAGTTCTTGAAACGGTTTCCTATGAAATTGAAATTGTTTGCGTTAATGACGGTTCGACCGATAACACGCTTGAGTTGCTCAAAGGCTATGCTGAAAAAGATAAACGCATTAAGCTGGTTTCCTTTTCACGTAACTTCGGTAAAGAGCCGGCAATGACCGCGGCGCTGGATTTTGCAACCGGTGACGCTATTGTGCCAATTGATGCAGATTTGCAAGACCCGCCAGAGCTTATTCATGAAATGCTAGAAGAATGGGAGCAAGGCTTTGATGTTGTATTCGCCCGCCGCTCTTCTCGCGATGCCGACAGCATAGTAAAGCGAAGCACGGCAGCTTGGTTTTACTCCTTGTTCAACAAGATGAGCGACACTTACATTCCATCGAATGTGGGCGACTACCGTTTAATGGATCGTAAAGTGGTTGAGGTCATTAAAAAACTGCCCGAAAAAGACCGTTTTATGAAGGGTTTATTTTGCTGGCCTGGCTTTAAAAGTACCACAGTTGAGTTTGAACGCCCCGAGCGTGCCGAAGGCGAAACCAAATTCAATATGTGGAAGCTATGGAACTTTGCCATTAGCGGCATTGCATCTTTTAGTACCATGCCTATTCGCCTAGGTATTTATTTGGGTTTAATTATTTCAGCGGCGTCATTTGTGTACGGGTTGTTCATTATTACCAAAACCCTGTTTATGGGTGTTGATGTGCCGGGTTATGCTTCTATTATGGTTGCGGTGCTTTTCCTTGGCGGTATTCAGTTGTTCTTCTTGGGCTGCTGGGTGAGTACATAGGGCGAATATATAAAGAAGTGAAAAATCGACCATTGTATGTAGTGGAAGAATCGATTGGCTTTGAATAATAAACTGTTGTATGCAGGTCGGTCGTATTGAGGCGCCCTTATGGTAATTACGTTTTTAAAACGTCAACTAAGCCGCGAATTAATTGTTCAGCTGTTCATTTTTGGGATAGTGGGCGTTACGGCTACGCTTACCCACTACTTCGTGGCGCTGGGCACCCATGAGGGTTTGTGGGTAGACCTTTATATAGCGAACCTATTCGGCTACGTGTCTGCGGTGTTGGTTTCTTACTTTGGGCATGGGAAGTTAACCTTCAGGCAGGAGTTAAGCTGGAAGGTGTTTATGCGATTTGCGTTGGTGTCTGTGTTGACCTTTTTACTCAGTGAAGTAATTCTTTATTGCCTAGGGACTTTTGCCAAGCTCCCCCACAGAGTGTCGTTGGGCGTGGTGGTGTGTATTATTCCACTGATTAGCTTCGTTTTGAGCAAGCTGTGGGTTTTTAAAGCAGAGCCTGTTGAGGCGCTACGTTAGCGTTTGGCAAATTCTAAGCCGTAGTAAACATACAGCCCCCAAGCAATCAATGCGGTAATCAGTGCGAGCGCTGCGCCAGGGTATAGTAGCCTGGAAGGGTAGCCTGATTCGCTGCGGTGTTGAATGCAGTAAACGAACGCTGCAGGAAAGCACAAAAATATTAACACGCCGTAGGCATAGCGTTTATTTCCTAGCGCCGTCAGCAGTGTCATTAAGACGCCCACCAGTATTAGCGCAAGGCCAATACTGCCGGTTATGGTTAAAATAATCATCCAGGCTGTGATCATAAAGTTTTCTGCTCTTCAGCTACTTCATCTACTTCAGGTAGAGGCCAGCCACCGAGTTGCTTCCATTTATTAACGATTAAGCAAAAAAGTTCGGCGGTTTTCTCAGCATCATAAGCGGCTGAGTGCGCCTCTCTGTTCGAAAATTCAATATTGGCGATTTTACAGGCTTGCGCAAGTACCGTGTGCCCAAAGGCAAGCCCTGCCATGGTTGCGGTATCCAAACACGAAAAGGGATGGAAGGGGTTGCGCTTAACATCACTGCGGGCAACCGCTGCATTCAAAAAGTTAAGGTCGAAGTGCGCATTGTGGCCAACCAAAACGGCGCGATTGCAGCCATTGGCCTTAACCAGCTTACGTATAGTTTGAAACGTTTCACTTAGGGCGATGGTTTCGGGTACCGGGCTTCGGCTTTCGCACTCGAGGTTAATGCCTGTAAAGTCCAATGCGGACTGTTCAACGTTGGCACCCTCAAAGGGTTCAACTTGAAAATCAATGGTTGGTTCACACTCGAGAATGCCCTCTTCGGTCATGCGCAGTGGCACCGCTGCAATTTCAAGAAGGGCATCGGTATTGGCATTAAAGCCACCGGTTTCAACATCAATAATAACCGGTAAAAAGCCGCGAAAACGCTTTGCTAAAAGCGATTTTTGTTTGTCGCCATTTTCAGTAGAGCTCACAAATATCCTAATTGTTTTATTTTTTCAGTTGCCAGTTTAATTGCTCACCCGCTTTAACGGGTACCAATTGTTCATTACCGTAACTCAGTGATTGTGGAACTTGCCAGCTGCGTTTTTCCAGAGTAATGGTACTGGTGTTACGTGGTAGGCCGTAAAAGTCGGGCCCATAAAAACTGGCGAATGCCTCGAGTTTATCCAGTGCGTTGTGCGCTTCGAATACCTCGGCGTACAGTTCCAGTGCGGCAAAAGCCGTGTAACTTCCTGCACAGCCGCAGGCAGCCTCTTTTTTACTTTTGGCGTGGGGCGCGCTATCGGTACCTAAAAAGAATTTAGGGCTGCCACTGGTGGCGGCTTTAATCAGCGCCTGTTGATGTAACTGTCGCTTCAAGATGGGTAAACAGTAGTAATGTGGGCGAATTCCTCCGGCAAGCATGTGGTTGCGGTTGTACATCAGGTGGTGCGCGGTAATGGTTGCACCGACATTGGCCGAGGATTCGGTCACAAAATCAGCCGCCTGCTGGGTGGTGATATGCTCAAGTACAATTTTCAATGCCGGGAAATCGTTCACCAATTGTCTTAGGGTGCGGTCTATAAATGTGGCTTCGCGGTCAAAAATATCGATGTTAGCGTCGGTAACCTCGCCGTGAAGCAATAGCAGCATACCCTGCTTTTGCATTTCTTCTAGGGCCGTATAGATGTGGTGAACATGGGTTACCCCAGAATCGGAGTTGGTGGTGGCACCAGCTGGGTAGAGTTTACAGGCTACAACGCCCGCTTTTTTAGCTTCGGCAATCGTTGCTGGGCTGGTGTTATCGGTAAGATACAGCGCCATTAGAGGCTCAAAATGTGAGCCTTCGGGCCGTTCGGTGATAATCCGGGCTTTATAGGCCAGTGCCTGCTCGGCATTCTGCACGGGCGGCATCAAGTTAGGCATGATAATAGCGCGGGCGAAGCTAGCGGCAGCGTGGGCAACGGTGGTTTTGAGTGCTTCCCCGTCGCGCAGGTGAATGTGCCAGTCATCGGGCGTTGTAATAGTGAGAGTGTCGGTCATTGAAACTACGGCTATCCTGATGTGTATTCGGAGGTTTTCTTCGAGGGTTTACGCGCCCTCGGGTAGGCGAATGCTACCGGAAATTCCCTCATCTTGCACTGGCAGTCTCAAGCGTTCGCCTTTTCAGCCGATAACCGTTAGAGGTAACCGGGTTAGGGTGGTAAAACGTGTCAGCTCATCTATACAGAAACATTGCGGTTTTACTGTTGCCATTGCTATGGCTACAGCCAGTATTCGCAACGGATTACACAAATGCCATCAATAACGGCCAATGGCAGGCCCATAGTTCGGTGTTTGAATGCTCACTGGAGCAAAAGGTACCCTATTTCGGCAAAGTGGTGTTTGAAACCCACGCGGGTAGAAACTCTTGCGTGTATTTGCAGTCTCGTCCCCACCGTTTTCGCGCGGGAGAGGCCCGTTTTCTTGCTCGGTCACCGGTGTGGATGGAGGAGCCCCAGGTATTTGAATTCGACAAGGTGGCGCTGAAGCAGGGGTTACGCCCTTTCTGGAAGGGCAGTGATTACGCCGAAAAAATGCTAGCCCAACTGCAGTCGGGTATGGAGCTGGAGCTTGAGAAAGACCAGTGGTTCGAACCCAAACAAAGCGCGCCATCTCGCGTAATTCTGACGCCGGTTGGTTTTCGCAGTGAGTACCGTCAATACCTGCGTTGCCTCGGTGGTTTGTTACCCGCCAATTTTGACCAAATGAAGCGTACTCCTCTTTACTTCCCTCCCGGCGAAATAGAAGAGCTGGACAGTAAAATGACAAGCAAACTCGACCGTATGCTTAAGCTGGTGAAGCATGACGCAAAAATCCGTTTGTTTTACATAGACGGCCATTCCGATGCTATGGGAGATCGTGCGGATAACCTAGAATTATCAAAAAAGCGAGCCGAGCTGGTACAGCAATACCTAACACGCCGAGGCGTACCGGAAGACTGGATCACCATGCGCTGGCACGGCGAGCGCTATCCCGTGGCTTCGAATGACAGTAAAGCTGGGCAGGGTAAAAACCGCAGGGTTACCGTAAGAATGGAGAGGGTGGAGGAGATAGAGGTATTGCCGTTGGCTTCCAACCCGTAGTGTTCCATTTTTTAATGAACAGCGCAACCGTGCCCCTACCAAACGGACCTATAAAATAAATGGGTCTTTATCATATTTCGCGTGATGGGTTCTATCTCGGCGTAAAGTAGACCGTCCTGTGTAGCTTAATAGCCATTGGGCATCTGCTTGCCTCTGTCAAAAAACAGATTGCCTTAAGTGCATATTCTAAATTAGCTGAAAGCTCATTCAGCTTTTGTGTGTGCCACAGTTTATATTGGATATGGTGACTTAGCTTGGTGCTGAAGATGTTTCCACTGAAGGTTTATGTTGGTGAAAATGGTTTGCTCAAGAGACTGTCACTAGTGCCTGCGCTATTCTAAGAAGTAAAAAATGAAGGGCATCCACAAACTTAAAACAGGGTTCAATTTCCGGGCGAAGTTGCATAAACATCCGCCCGGAATACACTACTCGGCTGTGACGGTGATGCTTATGCGAGGCACAAACGGGAGTGAATAATTAGTTTGGCGGTTCGCTTCGTGGTCGAACACTATTTCATAAATACCCGGTTCGACTATACCTGCATGTCGTAGCGCCATGGATGTGTTAGTCAGTCTCTCTGGCACAAGATCAAAGAGCTCATTATTCAGGCTGGTTTCGTTAGCGCTCCGGAGACCGGGAGACGCACCGAGCAAATTGTAGCCTTCAATCTCTATATAAAACGGATTACCTGCAGGCACGCTTACGCGGGATACGCTGGTAACCTGTGGAAAGGCTTTCTCATAAAGAACCTCTACATCGCTATCGGGAAATAGACCATTGTTATCTGATAGGGTAATTATTCCCGCACCGCTCACATTGTTAGGTAATGCAGCAAAAATTTCTATATCCACTGAAAATATCAAGTCATTCTGGTTAGAAAAATCACTACCTCCTGAAATCGGGAAAATGCCTTGATCGCGGTCTAGTACAAGCCATGGCGCTTGAGTGCTCGCCTGCCAGCTTCCTTCGATGCGTTGGGTATTATGTATTGAGATATAACCCCCTTCTGCGGGGAAGTATTCATTATCGAAGCGCAGAGGCCGCTCTAATTTAGAAGTTCCCCCGGATACGTAGAACCGACCGACTGTGATAAAGCCGTCAACAATATTTACCCCGATATCCACGCGGCCTATTACCTCATTGTCTACTGAGGCTTCTATTTGGCCAGAATATCGGCCATAAGCGGGTTTGTAGGGCGCATATACCTGAACGAATACGTAATTTCGTCCTGTGGTTAAGTCGGTTCTCCCTCTACCAGTGCGGGGAGTTTCGTCAAAGTTAAGATCGAACTCAATGCGCGCCAGATCAGCGCTATTTTCACCAACAAATAAAAACGGTGCCACAAAGGAAAAGTCATCGTGAAAAGGAGCATTAAGTTCAATCGGGTTTTCAAGAAAAATAACCTGATCACTAGCGCCGCTGTATCCCTCTTCAATGGAGTAAATAGTGTAGGGCATTACCATGCTGGAATGTGTAAAACCTAATTCATAATGGAATGTATGGGACGATTTTGTTGCGCGAAAGTTTTCGTCATAGGAAGGCGTCGTGATGGTAAATCCATCGCCACTGATGTCAGAAACCTGAAAATCCTCGAGCATTTTCTGAGGTAGTATCAGTTCACCCAGATCTTCAGACACTTCGGCTTCAATTCGTACCGTAGTGCTGGGCGTACCCGGAGCCTCTGATTCAGCATAAATTGCCATATAATCCTTACCGAAATCGATCACCGTGCGGTGTTCGCTATCTTGCTCGTTAATTATGGGTTCCAAGCGAAACTGGGAAGGGGGGAAGGTGATGTTATACGGCAAGGAGACGGGTGAGCCTGCAAGCTCATTGTTGCAGTCTTCATCGTTACACAAATGCATATTTACTGTACCGGAATAACTCCTTTCCCAAAGATTATTATGTGTTATTAACTCTAAGTGAGCGGATTTTCCATCAGTAGCATAAAGTAGGATTGAGCGAAAAACACTGTTGTCTAAGTCTGCGTATATGTGAAGGTTTGAAGCGTCAATATCCTCACCAACCGTGGCTACGATGTAAAATTGCGTCGCCTTCTCGCGCAGTGCTGGTTGGTGCTGGATGGCACTTGGAAGCAGGGTGATTTCCTCGGTGTTGTTGGTATTGACTGCCTTTCCTTCGGCGCCACCACAAGCGGTAATTGTGACAGATAGTAGGGCGCAAGAAAAAAGAACAAATAGAAGCTTAACATCCATAATTTAAACCTAAAGACCAAAGTTGGTCATTTATACTAATAATTGATAGCAATTAACGTATGTGCCGAATAGCCATTACATTCCAAGATTTTTTTTGAAGGTAACCACCTTGCGCTTGTATTGCGCTCGTTTAAAATATTTCTGGCAAGGCGAGTGTCGGATTATGTTATCTATGCTTGGCGCTGTATAGGTTTTAAGCGAAAGCAAGAGGGTTAGGGCGCCATAAGTCACATAAAGGATGACGTTTTTCACGGCAGCCTACTTCTTGGGCACCCTTACTAAAGTCTCAATTCATTAATGAAAAATTGGGTAAGTGTTTTGGTGTAAATGGGTTTAGACACCTTGCCTGAAGCGCAGAGAATGCCTTTTGATAGCTCGGCCTATACTGATCTCACCATGCCTTACCCTTTACCCGTGAAGGTTGTTTTGAGCTTGTGGATATCATCGGCCGTATTCTGCGAGACGATAAACGCGGAGCCATCGCAAGTGAACTTCTGACCATAGTGTCGCGGTTGGGTATTAAGCCCAATAAGTGGATCGACCATGTCCAGAATTTTGGGCGTCGTTACGGTTCCAGTGCCGGTTCGGTGGCGCGCATGGCCGATTATGCCCAGGTGTTTGAGCGCAATTGCGGCAAGGGTGTGACCTGTTCGAAGGCGAATTATTTAAATACAGGTTAATGCCTTCCCAAAAAATAAATAGTCTTTAAACGATTACAACCAGTGGGTTTTTGAGTCTTTGACTTTGCGGTGAATTAGTCTTGGGAGTCTTTCGAAGTTTGGCGCTAGCGTTGATTATGGTGTGGTGCTAGGAGAATTGGGGGTATTCGAAAAATGTTGGCGAAGCCGGTGCTATTATTATTTTTGAGCAAAAGTGTGCGAAAGCTAACTCTGTGTTTTCAAGGTGTTTTGTCTGTAGGGTTAATTATTGCGGCGGGTTCACTGTATCAACAGATGAGTCTGATTAACCAATTGGAGGTTGGCTATGAGAAACCCTCACGTTTGGTGATAAAAAATCTACCGAGTGAAGCCTTGTTTACGCCAGGAGATAACAGTTTATTAAGAGAAATAAAAAACCTAAATGGGGTCGAGCAGGTCACGATCACTAACACCGACTTAACCCACGACATGCAAGGTAACTTAGCCCTAACTTGGCCGAACGGGGAGCGGTTAGAAGGTATGCAGCCAACAGTGGCGACCGGCTATTATGCGGTTGATACATTGGGGCTAAATCTGCTCGCTGGACGTGATTTTTCTTCCGAGTTCGGTGGCGACTGGTATGAGGTTGATGCAGAGGGAAACGGTACCCTGGGCGTATTGGTGACTCGTCGTATGGTTGAACTTGCTGGCTACCAAGACCTAGAATCCGTAGTGGGCATGACCTTAATAAAAACGAGTGCTCAAATGAGCGCGAAAATTGTTGGCGTCATAGATGATGTCAAAATTGGCTCAGCTCGGCAGCAGGCTCTACCTGTGTCATTTAATTTGGGTTACAGTCTTCATAATACGGGCCACATTGTTGTAAAAACCACGAATGCGGATATGACTGAAATCAGTAAAAAAATACAGGAGATCATTAGTGACAAATTACATTTGAGTGATGTACAAATCACCCAGTTTTCAGAAGATTATGCTAATGTGCATAAGAATGAAAACCAAGCATTAAAAATGGTAACGATATTTAGTCTGCTTGCCATCTTCTTAACGTGCCTAGGCACCTTTGGGTTGTCATCTTTTGCAACTATGCGCCGACAAAAAGAAGTGGCTATGCGTAAAGTGCTAGGAGCATCGCGGATCAGCATAGTGAATTTGCTGGCGAAAGAGTTCTTGTTGTTGATGGCTGTGAGTATTCTAATCGCTTTGCCACTGAGCTATTGGTTGGTGGCCGATTGGTTAGAGAATTTCAATGAGCGTATTACGCAGTCTGTTTGGGTATATTTTTCATCTGCCGTTATTGTTACCGTTATTACTTGGCTCACCGTGGCAAGCCTTGGCTTCAAATCCGCCAGTAGTAGGCCTTCATTGATACTACGTCATGAGTAGTATCATCTAGACACGTATTTTCTACTGAAGCTGAGCTAGATGCAGAGCATAAATAATGACAAGGTTTTGGCGCTAAAAACGCTAAGGTTTTGGGTTTAGGCGTGGCTGGATAGGGCTGCGCCACTGCTGAAAGGCGATTTTTTCTTTGGCCTTTAATTTATTGCGCGAAGCGAAAGTAATAGGGCAATAAAAAATGTGGAAAAACGGAGTGGTTACGCCAAGATAAAGGTAGGTGTATTCGGTGGTGTCTGATCATGTCGCTCTTCTCCGATCTTGCGCTTCTGTCCGTTGATAGGTTTGTACTACAATTGAAAGCTCCTGCTATGCAAGCGACTCTTTAGGTAGCGTTTTTTACCTATCGTTATCGATATAGGTGATGGTCAATTCCTCAGCTGTAGCGGCCTGTATAACTTTTGGGTAAAAACGCTTGTAGGCAACGGCGCTGGACAAAACCTTCATGTCACCGGGTTCTGTAATGGCTTGAGAGCCAACAAGCAGGCAGCCAGCCGTGTCTTCGTCTGTATTCCCACAGTGAATCAAAATGTAAGTAAAACCGGGCACATCCTGTATGTGAAGCATTCCTTTGTGAATTTCGGCGAAACGTCTTTTATATTTTCCATGGTACCCACCTTCGGTTCGAAGTTTTATTTTATACGTTCCAGCAGGAATACGTGTTTCTCCGGCTACCTTTTCCTCTCGGTATTCGTCTTCCAGTCCGAAGCACTCAAATTTCCCGTCTATGAGTACACGGCTAACCGTAGTGTCTTCGTCTGCAATAAATCGATCAACTATTATTTCCATCGGTAACTCCTTAGTCGTTGTATAAGTAGATTCAAATATTAGGTATTCACCGTTATTTCTGCTTTTTAATTGACGCAATAAACCTGTTAACAATAGTAAACGATACCTTAATTCTGATTTGAAGGGGTAGCTAATTCTGTTTGCCCATCTGTATTGTCCTGCGTTTAATTTAACGCAATGAGTTCAGGTGCACAGGAGGTGTAAATGCTGGCGCGAAAGTAGACGGGGTTGGGCGCCTCAAAAATATAGGGTTAGGGGGATATGGTAAGTATGCGGCGCTGAGGTTAACGGCGATGTATTCGATTAACAGAATTTATGCTGGGTGAAATGTCCAGTTGTTGGGCCTATTCAGCGAGTCTGGCCCTCTCTCGACGAAAGCACGTATTGTGTAGGGGGTACTGTTGAAAACGACGCAAGCTCGTTTTAGCGGTGGATGTCAAAATGGCTAATCTCGGTGTTAACTCATCGCCTATGTTTGGCCAGTATTAACTGGACAGCGTGTGTCTGGGGTAATGCAACCTATAGCTGTCGCCTTTTCGGGCGTTTTCAACTGTTATCGTCTGTGCTGAATCGTTTTTTTGACTTACTGAGCGTCATCTTATGGCATAGTTACCTACACTTAAGCAATAGTCAGCCCCTATTGTCCGTATCCCGAATGAATGCAAATAACCGAAGATTGTTTGGCTTGGTCGCCATAGTCCTTTCTGTTATGGCGTTGTATTCCTATCGGTTTTTTCCTGAAAAGAAATATTTGTTAACCGCTGCTCCGGAAGTGAATCCCTACATTTATGGTGTTAATCTGCCGAATGGTCGCCCTTCAGGTTTATGGCTAAATGAGGGTGAGCGCAAGTTTCGTTGTATCTATCCTGCAGGTATTCCTGATTATGGATGCTACTGTAGTTTTAATTTGGGCTATGAAGTTGGAGAGAATAGGGTCGTAGACATTTCTCGTTATAGCGCTATAAATTTGTCTATTGAATATACGGGAACAGCCCCAAAAATGCGTCTTTTAGCAAGAAATTTTGATAAGCGATGCTCTAACTCTGAGGATATAAACAGTACAAAATACAATGTTATTTTGCTTTCTACAAAAGAACTGCGGCATGACTTTACTGTGAAATTGAGCGAATTCGTGGTTACTGAATGGTGGCTAATGACGTATGGAATAGACAGGCAGAATTCATACCCCCAGCTGAATAATGTTGTTAATTTCGGGGTGGATTTTTCCGATTCCATGACCGTTTGTAATCACGGCGTGAAGGTAAACAAGATTGAATTCGTTGGTGAGTGGATTTCGCGGTAAAATTTTTTATCTACTTATCGTTTGTGTATGGCTTGTAAGCGTTTTCTTCAATACAATAAACCAGTTAAGGATGTTTCGTAAAATAAAAGTACAAGATGAAAAAGTTATCTTAGCGTTAAATGAATCCAATAAAAATCTTACTAAAGAAACGGATAAATCCCGAAAACTTTCCACCGTCGATGCGCTTACGCAGCCTTACACTCGGTTTGGTATAGATCAGATTGTCTCTACACTGATAACGCCTGTAAAAGATGTTGCCGTTGATGAGCCGCCGTTTTCACTTATTTTGCTGGATATCGATCACTTTAAGAGAGTAAATGACACGCGGGGGCATGACGCTGGCGATAGGGTGTTGAAAAATGTGGCGAAAATCATTAATGGAAGCCTAAGGGAAGGCGACTATATCGGCCGCTGGGGGGGGAAGAGTTTGTTATTATTTTGCCTTTTACACGCCATGAATTTGCCATGGCATTGGAGGAGAAAATTCGCATTTCGGTAAGTCATTCAAGTTTTGAGCCCGAGAACCCTCTACTGATTACGGTAAGCGTGGGTGTAGGCAGTCTTCTTGGTGATGAGTCTTTCGCGGATCTGTTCAAGCGAGTAGATGAAGCACTTTATAGGGCCAAAAAAAGAGGCCGAAATTGCTGTATTGTTGCAGAGCCGCAATTCGTTGATTACCTCGGAGCAAAATTTTAGCTAGCCAATTCACGTAGAGGCTAAAGTGAATTAATGGCGGTAACCCTAATATTGCTACCAAATTCAGGTAAACGTGATCGATCAACCGATGAAATTGATTGGTTGTCTCATTACAAAGGGAACCAGCCTGTCTGTGAGTTATTATTTTGAGCGATTTTTTTTTTGGGGGGGTAGGCGGGTTTTACGCTCGCTCTGATAGGTTAATATCAGTTTGATGCTGTGTTTGAGTATTGCTGAGGCATTACTACACAATTGGCGGTTGTCGATTCTTGACCAAAACGTGTGATTTAAGCAGGCTTTCCTAACCGATTTTCGTGTATAGGCCTATGGCGTTCGCTATAGGGGCAATGGGCTCATTCAAGATCCTCATCTGCGCGCTGTCTAGGTCGCTGGGCTTAATGCGGGCCAGCTCAAGTATTTCACCGTGCTCATACGTCTGCTTGGCTCGAACACAGTGTGTGAGCCGAAGTGATATGCTGTATTACATGGGGATGACTGTCGGCGACACATTAGGACAGTTATCGAAAGCCTGCGTGCTGGTAGTTGAATAGTTACCAGGCGAACTATGCCTGTTTTCATAGCAATAGACATTGCTGTGTATTGGCGGCCCACTCTATAGATTGCTGCGCGTGCATTGTCGCGGTCAACGACGGATCTCCGCCGTTTACGCAAGTAGCGCAAGTAGCGCAATTAGCCGACAGGCGGAAACGGTTGAATTTGACGGGCGCCGGGGGCCAATTGGGACGTTGTTATCCCCTCCCGTTTTTATTGGCGTGGCATGTCTTGCGGGTAATATCTTAGCTGAGAAAGAGGCAGTAGATGGTTTGCGGCCGATTCGCTATATGATCGATACAGAAGAGCGTATGATTGTGTGCAAAGGTTGCAGCTGGTAAAAAAACGTGGCCTTTATGTTCAATTTGGTAGTGCCTTCTAGATTCCACTTGTTTTTTTAAGCGTACGTGCCAGCTCTCATGAACCAGGGGTTGACAGTGCTAGGCGGCCAAGCCAATTTTATCGTTGTAGTTTTTATTAATAGCTCAAAATATAGGAATCCCTGATGAATAAAGTAAGTATATTAGTTGTGAGTGCATCGTTTTTAGCGTTGGCCGCCTGCGGAGAACAGGATAATGCGACAGCTGGAATGGAGGCCGTAGAGGAAAAGGTTGTTGCTGGAAGTGAGATGGTAGCAGGAGACACGACTGAAGCTGCGGAGATGGAAGAAAAGCCGTCAATGGAGCTAAGTCGAGTGCGGACAATAACGGCGGAAGTGCTATCGGTTGACCATGAAACCCGTTTGGTTTCGCTCTCAGATGGTGATGGTGGGGCCGTAATGTTTACCGCTGGAGAAAATGTGCGCAATTTGGCGCAGGTTGAGCCTGGGGATTTATTGGAAGTGAACTATTTGCAGAGTGTTGCGGTAGAGGTGGTTGATGGAAAGGGTTTACAGGCGATAGCCGCAGAAGTGACTGATGCTGTACGAGCAGAAGACGGCGAAATGCCTGGTGCAGCGGTTGTTAATACCACTGTTGAGATTTTTATGGTGGAAGACATAAATCTTGAGAACAACACCTTCAAGCTCAAAAATGTGGCTGGCGAAATTAATGAGTTTCTGGCGCGCAACCCAGAGAATTTGAAAAAATCGAAAGTAGGTGATTCGGTTATTATCACTACAACTGAAGCTGTAGCTATTGAAGTACGTGAGCTGGAAGCCGAATAATTCATTCTCGACACGGGTAATTCTACGGGGTGCTTTATTAGGGCACCTCTATAAATTGCTTTTGGCCTGTGGTTTTGTGTGCGGGTTGGTGCGCAAGGCAAAATTTACAGGCATGCGGGAGGTTTGGAGAAAAATTTTAACGCCGTGTATGGTTTGCACACAAAGCCGCGAAGGGCGTGGCCACAAGCCTTATTGCCGCGTTGGCTGGTTTGGAAAGGCAACCAGCCTTTCGCTGTGCAGTCCGCCTTACTAGGCCACGCAGAGGCTAACATCAATTAGTAGAGCTGCCCTTATGTTTAAAATATTTGTTGTTGGTTTTTGTTTAATAGGCATCTCGATGGGGTCGTGGGCCACATCTCTATTTGATCCGCTTGATGGTCAGCTGGATTTTTCGCAATACTTGTCGGAAAACGCGTACGGGTTTTTACCCGTACCTATCATCATAACCGATCCAGCTGTGGGTGGCGGCTTGGGTGTTGTAGGCTTATTTTTTCATGAAGACAAAGACTCTCAGCAAGAGCGCCTTAAGTCAATGCAAAAAGCCGATGCTGATGCGGGTCGATACCTTCTACCCCCCAGTGTGTCTGCGGTGGCAGTAGCGGGTACCGGGAACGATTCCTGGTTCGCTGGTGGTGGGCATATGGGTTTTTTTAAGCAGGGAGACATCCGATATACAGCGGGTGGTGGCTATGGTGATGTTAATCTTGATTTTTATGGGTTTGGTGACATCAATTTGTCTAAACCGATTGAAATAAAAACCAAGGCCAGCATGGTTCTACAGAAGTTGAAATTTAAACTGCCGAACACCCGCTGGTTCCTCGGGGTTTCTCAGCAGTATGTCTCCGCAGAGATTTCCCCAAATTCGCTTGGTCAGTTAGATGAAGTGCTACCACCCGATTGGAGCGAAGAGCTACGAAAAATATTAACGAAGCGTATTACTACCTCTAGCGTGGGCTTAATCGCTGAGTACGACTCCAGAGATAATATTTTTACGCCGAGACAAGGGTATCAATATCAACTCGAATCCATGTGGTTCGATGAGTCGATTGGCAGTGATATCGATTATAGTTTGACCAGCTTTCAGGGTTTAAATTTTTGGCCTTTACGTAAACAGATACGTTTGGGGTTGAAAGTTGCTGCCGATTACGCGGATGCCGATGGTCTCTTACCACCCTATGCCACGCCGTCTATTCAGCTGCGTGGAATACCCGCTATGCGGTATCAGGGGCAATTTGTAGGAATGACCGAAGCTGAGGTGGTTTGGGAAGCTTCAAATCGTTGGCGAGCTGCTGTTTTTGCTGGTGCCGGAAAAGCGACCAATGATACGGGAAAATTTAATCAGGCAGACACCCGAAAGACCTACGGCGTGGGCTTTCGCTATCAGATTGCACGGCGTTATGGCTTTGATGTTGGTATTGATGTTGCACGAGGTCCTGAAGAAACTGTTTGGTATATTACCGCTGGTTCTGCTTGGGCAGGCATCTGATTTGTGTGCCTGTTCCTGCTGATTGTGGATGCCCAATTTTTTCACTAAGTATCATTTTGAGTTTATGATTGTGGCTCCACATAGATCGTTTTGAGTTGCATTTTATTGGTGAGTAGATTACAAAAAGTAATGTATGAATAACCCTTTATCGATATTCAAGGAGTGGTAGAACGTGAATGCGGAGCTACAATCCAGAATGATCGACGTTTGTACCAAAAAAATCGCAGCGAAGGGCTTGGATGTCGGTTTGTCTTTCTATGCGTTTTTTGAAAATAAAAATAGTAACCCTGAGTTGCTAATGGAGGCTGCAACTTGGTGGATTAAAACCCATAGGTTAGATCATTTTGAAAAAGCGACCAAAATTAAAGCAATGGCGGAGAGTGATCGCTAATTTTTTGGGCCCAGTAAGTAAGAAGATATCTGGAGTGAGCGGGCACAATGTAATTCAGTTGTTTTTAAATCTAGGGGCAAAATAAATGTGTGCTCTACAGTATTTCACGATTAGGTCGTGGTGTAAGAGCTTATAATATTTATTCGCTATTTTTTTAAGTTAAATTAAGCTGCCATCGCTACGTAAACTGTAGAGGCATGTAAGGGATGTGAAAAGCATGAGAATTCTATTTATTCTAACGTCTTTTTTGGTGCTTACGGGGTGTCTTGGAATGCCAGAAAAGGTCACCCCTGTCAACGGCTTTAATGTAGATAAGTACTTAGGGACTTGGTACGAAATTGCCCGATTGGATCATTCCTTTGAGCGTGGATTAGAAAACGTAACGGCGAATTATTCGTTGCGTGAAGATGGTGGTGTAATGGTCACCAATCGAGGTTATCTGCAGGCTAAAAGCGAATGGAAGGAAGCTGAAGGGAAAGCATACTTCGTCAATGAAGAGGACGAGGGGTATCTAAAGGTTTCGTTTTTTGGTCCGTTTTACGGTTCATATGTGATTTTCGAACTGGAAAGAGAAAATTATGACTATGCTTTTGTCTCCGGTCCAGATTTATCCTACTTATGGTTGCTTTCAAGAACCCCAAAGTTGGATAAAAACGTTGTCGATGAATTCAAAAAAAGCGCAGGTGCACTAGGTTTTGATGTCGATAGTTTGATATTTGTTAATCATACTGAAGGTGCATTGTGACCAACTCGATGGTAATTTTGAGGCGAGTTTCAGTCTACCTTTTTGCTTTTTTTGGGTGTTGACATTTTTTTGAGTTCAAGTGTTAGAAGGCGTGCGGGTGTGGGTTTCTATAACGCGGTAAATCGGATTGCTTAAATAAAGTTTTTGGGGAAGTGGGCGATAGGATGAAAAAATGGCTTGTAACTTTAAGTATATCATTCTTTTTTTCGTGTTTTGGTTTGGGGTTTTTTGTTATTACTACCGCTCAAAGTAGCTGTTTAGAATCTGGAGGTAGCTGGCAAAGCATTCTACAGGGCTGTAGTGATGGACAAGGCTATTCGCTCCAATATTTGGCGACGCCATTGGCTATTACCATTTTCGCGGCTATTGTTGTTGCTATCAGTAGTGCTGTGGTGCAGCTACGTTCAATTATTGCTAATAATAGCAGCCCATAAACCGCGTTGTGTAGTCTAGGCCAGCAAGCTGGATTTGTTCGAGCAAACCGTCTTTGCCGTGCGTCGCCAATTTCGGCAGATAAGCCTAGTTTGATAAAGACAATGGCCCTTTATAAGAACGCTAAGATGTTAGGTAGGTTAAAGCGCTACCAGAAGCCCGCAGGAAGAAAGGGGGGCTGCTATGGACTTGCTTGGTCTACACCTACTTTGCGGACAAATCATGAAAAAAGCCGGGAAAGCGCGATGGGGTTTGGAGTTCCAGTTGAAAGAAGTTTTGGTGCGTACTAGCTCAGTCAGCCGGTACAGCTGTCATCCCGTAGAGTGGGGTGTGCCGATGAGCCTGGCACTTTTTCGCGGCAATGCTGAATTGAATCGAAAGGTGCTGTTTTCGACAGGGTGTATATTTATATCGGTGTGGCGGTTTGACGGTGTGTATAAATTTGGTGTTTTACAGTGACGAAGGGTTGGGGGATTAATCTAATGAAAAAAAAGATCGATACAATATTGACGGTTACACACATAGTAAAACGATGGATGACTATATTCGTCCTTATTTTGATGCTGATTGTTGTGCTAGCTTCTGTTTTTGAGCTTGCTGTCGTACTTTATCAAGAGGTTGTAGATGAATCTAACGGCCTATTGATATTAGATATAAATGAGTTGTTCCGAATTTTTGGTTTTGTTTTTATCATACTTATTGGATTTGAACTGCTTGAATCAATAGAGATGTATTTTAAAGAAAATATCGTTCATGCAGAAGTGGTACTTTTAATTGCAGTTATTGCCGTTTCAAGAAAGGTTATTTTGCTTGATATAGAGAAGTACGACCCAACCGCTATAATGGGCTTAAGTCTTGTTATTTTAGCGTTGGGCGTATGCTACTACCTGATAAAGCGCGGTAACAAAAGTGAATCTTCTTAGAAGATAGTGGTGTGTTGCAAGAGTTTTGGTTGGTGCATGCGGTGTTCTTGTAAGTGTGTATGTAGATAATCAGTAAAAAGGTGTGCGGGTGAACATTTCATTTCATTTGGATTTTAATGGGGAGTGTCGAGAAGCATTCGAGTATTATGGTTATCATCTGGGCGGAAAAATTGGAATGCTGCTGCAATACAAGGATTCCCCTCATGCTGAAAACGTCTCAAGTGAATGGCAAGGGAAAGTGGCACACGCCAATATTAGAGTCGGAAACATTGAGCTTTCTGGAGCCGATGTGCGGCCAGACCAATATGAAAAACCAAAAGGTTTCTATATTCTATTAAATGTGGTTTCTGCTGAGGATGTTAAATCCATTTTTAGTGAGTTTTGCTTGGAGGGGGATGTCATATTACCGCTACAAAAAACCTTTTGGTCTGAGTGCTACGGTATGGTTGTTGATCGCTTTGGCATACCTTGGAAAATAAATTGTGGAGCACAATAATTTTGCCATTGTGTACTGCGAAATTAGTTAAATTTGAACATTAAAGCATTAATCCACAGTGTCGATTTTCTGGCACAGTAAGGTAAGCGCAATGGAGTCTACAAATGAGAATAACCGGCGAATGCTTTTGTGGAGGTGTTACTAGCGGGCCACTAAAAAACAATACATTTCATTTGAAACCTGTATAATTGAAGTCATGAAAAATGACGCAAGAAAACTTAGTACAGAAGAGCAGCATTTAGTTCGCAAGATAGCCGTGCAGCGAGTGCATGATGGTGAAAGTGCGGCCGAAGTGACACGCAGTTTTGGTCTTGGAAGCCGAACAATTTTCACTTGGTTGCGTTTAGCGCGTGAAAAAGGAATTGAAGCTCTGGCTCCCAAGGCGCGCACTGGACGCAATCGAACACTATCCGATCTTGAAGAGCAAGAAATAAAGAGGTGGATAATCGGCGGAGATCCTAGGCAGCATGGGTTTGATTTTGGTTTGTGGACACGCCAAATTGTTGCTGATTTAATTCTTGAACGGTTTGGCGTTACCCTAAGCATTTCCGGTGTCGGTAAAATTCTGCATCGCTTGGGCTTGACGCCACAAAAACCGCTACGTAGAGCTTATGAGCGGGACGAGAAAGCGGTGCAAGAATGGGTTGACGACGTCTACCCTAAAGTTAGGGCATACGCTAAAAAGAAAGGGGCTGAGATATTTTGGTTGGATGAAGCCACTATTCGTTCTGATGATCCTTTACAGCGTACCTGGGGTGAAAAAGGAAAGACACCTGTCGTCAGAACAAGCGGTCAAAGACAGGCCATTAATGCGATCTCAGCGTTATCAAATAAGGGGGGCTTTTGGTATCACGTTTTTGACGGAAAATTTAATGCGGATAAATGTATTGAATGCTTAAAAAGTTTCCAAAAAGGCCGTAACCACCCCGTCATACTTATCGTTGATGGGCATCCCGTACATAAATCAAAGAAGGTCACGGACTATATTGAAACACTTGAAGGAAAAATTGAAATGGTGTTTCTACCACCGTACGCACCGGATTTAAACCCAGACGAGCTTGTGTGGAATCAGGTGAGAAATATCGGCACATCAAAAAAGCCACTCAAGAAGGGGGAATCACTAAAGAATCGTGCCGTTTTAGATTTGGAAAGTATCAAACGGGATAAGGCCCTGATTAAATCGTTTTTTCAAGAGGCAACTGTATCGTTTGCTGCTGCCTAGGTAGTAGCTATAAAGTGGAGGGTGTTCTTCGTGATGCTAGATCTTGCCATTGTTCTCGTTGCAGAAAAGCTTTTAGCTCTCAAGCCTCTGCTTATGCGTTAGTCAAACATCAGGAATTTGAATGGCTTTCTGGTGAAGAACTGCTAACTACTTACAGTGGTAAGTCGGGTTTCGGCCTCCAGTTTTGTTGCCAATGTGGTTCAACACTTTGTGGTACTTATAAGGGAGCTGTGCACGGGGTTACATTGGGTTGTTTAAATGGAGAGCCCGATATTGAAATTGGCAGGCATATTTACGTCGGTTCAAAAGCTAGTTGGGAAGTTATGCCCACGGGGGTTATTCAATATGTGGAGGGGGCGCCAGAAAACGCCTAATCATCATATTTTTCAGTTATATCATTTCCGGTAACGCATTCATTTCAGTTTTGTGTTGTGTACATTATTTCTTGTTGTTGGCGTAATCTCAGGCGTCGGCTGTCACATTCGGTATTTACAGCGGTATTTTATTGATGTGTAACGATCAATAAGCACTGGCCTCAGCTGGCGACATGCTTCTGTGTATTTTAATGGAGCTTGGTTTCTTGGCTAGCGCAATCTGCGCTAGTGATCTAGGTAAAAACCCTATCCCTATCCCTATCCCTTGTCTTGGCGTCATTTCCATTTTGTCTTTAGCGCGTCAAAAAAATCATTTGTATAAATATAAGTGGCAATCAGGCTTTTACTATCTATTCTTTTTATGTGCTGACGATGGGCGTACTTATGATTTTTTGCGTTGTTACTCAAAAATCAGGTTCCTAAAATAGTAATGATTGGGGGGAGTATGGATCGATTTCTAAAATCTTCTGGCGTTGCGGGAAAAGCGGAAGAAGGTATATTTGATGTGCCGGATTGGGGAGGAATTGGAGGAGACGTTACTTTGCAGGGCGCTTTAAGCGACAGCCTTCGACAAACAATTGGTACGCTCAGTGCTCCTAAAGATACTAACGACTTGATACACAGCAATCAAAATTTCGTTGCGTTGGTATTAGGTGATCACCCTCTGAGTAAGGACCTGTTAAGCCCTGCGCTGAACGCTGTGTACGAACAACAATTACAGGTATATAAGACCTCCAATATTCCCAAATATTTACGTACCCGACAATATATAAGCGCATCGGGTTTGGTTTTGTCTCCCGACCATTGCGTTACCACTATACGCGATAGCCTAAGAGTAGGGTTGTTTTTACGGGGTGGCCATAACGCAATTGAACAGCTGCGCCGCGAGAATTGCTCTAAACCTCTGCATATTGTGTACCCTGCCTGTGGCCCGTTCGCGCCGCTTTTGTTGCCGCTATTGGCCTATTATAAAAACCATGGAGTCTATTCTGAAAAAGATATCAGCGTTACTTTCATTGATATTCAAGAAGGCGCCATTTTGGCGTTAAAAACCTTGGTTAAAACGTTGGACGTACAGGGGTATGTTCGGAACATTATCTGTAATGACGCTTGTGAATATCAAACGCAAGAAGAAATTCATCTGGTGATATTGGAGGCTATGCAGCACGGATTTAGTCGAGAAGGGCATTTGCGTCTGGCAAAACATTACGCCGATAGACTTAGTGATAACGGCATATTTTTACCTAAACGAATTTCAATAACGGCCTCTTTAAGCGTCCCTCAGCGTGAATATGTGGATCAATGGAAGACCATGGACGATGCCCTACATGTGGAAATTCAACAGGAGCGTATCGCGTTGGGTTGTGTGCTGAACGTGGATCTTCCGTTTTTGCGCTCAATGCAAGCGCAAGAGCTGGATGAGTACACTCATTTGGTGGAATGCGAAACGTTAACAATTCCACCGTTAGAGAAAGATGTTTCCGAACAAGCATTGCTATTTCATACTCGCGTAAACGTATTTGATGACGACTGGTTAGGTGAGTATGAGTCGGGTATTACGCACCCGTTACGCGATGCTCAAGTTTGTGTGAACTTTACACCTAGGGAAACCCTAGCCGGAGATTTGTTAGTGGCTTCAGGTGACCGTTTAACTTTCTATTATTGTATGAATGGCCTTCCCGGATTTTTGACAACCAAAACGAAGGATTCGCTAGTTACTGTTGGTCTTTCTGATAGCTTGGGTACATGTTTGGAGGGTTGTAGTGAGCAATAATGTTACTCCTAAGGTTGTGGTTTTTGCATCGAGTATTTTCAGTCAAAATATTTTGATGTATTTGATGGAAAAAAAATACTTAGTTGGCATTATTCTACCGGACCCAAGTGAGTTAGGTGCTGGCGCGATAGGGGTGGATAGTCTTGCGGCGCAGTTGAAAGATGCGGGTATTCCTTATCAGTGTTGCTGTCAGAAAAAACTGCCGTTAATTGTTGAACAGTTAGATGCGTGGCAGGCCACTCTCGGTATTGTTGCAACATACCCACATATATT
>NZ_JACJUV010000003.1 GCF_014218805.1 Teredinibacter franksiae
AGCACTTTTTGTAGGTTCCAATTTTGATTAGCTTTTAAAACCGTTGCAGCCAGCCAGAAGTCACCGTTCACCGCCAGTGACTGCCATGCGGCAGTATTCTTTGAATCCACAGAAAACGTAGTCGCACGACCAAGAATGTCGTGATCGGTTGTTATATCCTTCCAATTAGAGTTAAAACCCTGACCTTGCCATTCCAGCGACACATCCGCTTTCCGAATTAAAAAGTCGGGTAGTGCACTGGCATCTGTAAATTCCACCCAGCGCCCCTCTTCCCGGCCTTTTACTTGCTCCACTTCTTTTTTACTCTCCAGCATTGGTACTACCAACTCATACGCTGACAATAGGCGTTTACTCCACGCTCTGGCCTGCTCGCCAAAAACTAACGCTGTAATTTCGGAAAGTGCTGCCATATCGCCGGCCAGCATTCCCTTTAGCGTGTTGTAATCTTCACTAGTAGCTGTTTGCAATGCCGCAATATTTTTTGATAAGTCTGCCTGAGCGTCCTTTGCACTTTGCGAAATTATTGATCTTACTTTTTTCAGATTAAGCGATTTTTTTAACGATTTAATTCATTTTGAGCGCTAATAAGTCTTCGGGATTTTTGTAACTTTTCGGTTAACTGTTTAATTTATCGCTGTAATCCTGGAGAACTTTCTCATCGGGAAGCTGTGAGAACTGTTCTTTTAGTTTTGCGTCGTGAGGCTGAATAGCTAGCTTTTACGTGCTTCTTCGCTTGTCGGTCTGCAGTGGTATTTTCGCTATCACCTCATCAACCGAGGCAACTTCACATCGAACCCCAACCGGTTTCAGCCTCTTCAGGGCATCACTTTCACCGCAGTATACCTCACCAGCCTTGCTACGCTGACTATCAAAGCGAACGCCCGTCACGCCAATTCATCAATTATGATTTTTTCATTAGTAACGGCAAAAATTCAATTCTGCTGTTACTGATTCCAGCTGTACTTGGTTGTGGTTGGCTGGCCGATCGGTTATTTGAATTCCCGACACCGTTACCCCAAAAGTGAAAACTGTGGCTAACGCTACTTACATTTACCTCTGCTCCCTACGGCATCTCCAGCAACGGCTTCAATGCCCTTTGCTATCCAGCTGTCTACAAAAAATGTGTTACCGCTATAAGCAGCGCGATAACCCCAACAAAAATACCTAATCCACTCCAACGAATCATTTCATATTTCACTCCCCAAGCCCGGTCTTTCGCTGCACAAGGTACTGGCACGTAACATTTGTACAATTTTCCATTACTTATTGCCGACAAAAATCTTTCTCTATACTGCACAATAAGCAGTTTACTTAACACCAGAACGACAGGAGCCACCACTAGGCTCACGACCAAACTACCCATTGTTAACGTGTGTTAAACTGAGGAGCGGCCCAAGCCAGAGCTGTAGAGCGACTGCCATAAGGCCTGCGCAGATGGCCAGAAAGCAGCTTTCCCCTACACACCGATGAGCATGGGTCGAAAAGCATAGCCAGCCCCGAAAAGAGGCTACCGCGAGAACCAAAGCTGGCGATATTCACACGAAAAACAGCACAATGAATAAAATAATGAGATGTGCAGCCTGTATAGCGGGTGATGCCACTATCATGCCAAGCATAATGGCGAACGCTATCTGCCATGGTTGGTTCTGAGCTGATTATTTTGAAAACTTGACTAATAAGTCACAACAGCCTCCGCTACGTCGAACGATATTTAAAGCACCATGGAAAAGCGCCGGACTCAGAAGGTAATTAGCTATCTAGGGGAGGTCGCGCAAAGTACGGTGGCCATTACATTGCATAACCGCACGAAAGGCTGTTACAAAGCCATACGTAACTGGCTGTTAAGCAAGATGGAAGGACCCAAAGGCTTCGTCCCTGAAGCCAAATATACTTTCCTGTATGTATCCGAAGGATGCCGCCATTCAAGTATAAACAGACACGTATAAATCATCCCTGACGCGTCACTTGCGATTGACTGTTGCGGATGAAATCCATAAAACAGATCGTTCCTTAGCAGCACGTTAAGGCTAAATTAAACGCCTAGGCTGTATGGCAAAAACACAGCCATGTTAATCTTGGCGCCACAAGCGTTGTTCCTATGCACAGATAAATATGCCTTTGTAACTCACCTAACAGAAACAGCATTTGCTACCTGCGTTTGCGGAAGGAGCAGCCGTATAAATACGCACAAATCTTGTCGGATGCTCAGTATTACTGGCTGAGATCGCATCAGCGGGATCCGTGGAACCTGATCAGGCTAATACCTCGAAGGGAGCAAGAATAAACCGGTAAAAAAGCAACGCTTGATTGAATGCGTGCTCCACTTACACAAAAATCTTGACCGGTTTATCTTCACTGCGCACCACTAATTTATTCTCCGCACCAACCATTAATCCGTTGGAGAATTCCTATGGCACGCGCTATCTTAATAATTTGTCTGTGGAGCCCTTTCCGGGCTCGCAAAAAGTGTTTATTCCAGGGCCAACCACTGCATTAAACGTTGCCATGCGAGAAATTCATTTGGCCCCCACTGGCACCGAGCCTAACGCGCGGTGCTGGCATACGACACCTCTGGCCCCTACACCGACCCGTCAGTTCAAACCGATATCAATTTGGGGGTTGCTCGGCTTCGGCAGACATGGATCGAAAACCGAGACGACTCCGTAGAATTAACGCACAGCGAATCTCATTTTCGTGAACAACGCTTCAATCGCTTAGACCTCGACGCCATACCGCTTTCCCTTGCAAGCCTCTATTCGCAAGGCCAGAAAAGGAAAAAACGTTTCTCAGCTTCACTATGCCCGTCGAGGCATTGTTACCTCCGAGATGAATACGTCGCCATTAGAGAAATTTACTGCGCCAATCACCATTACCCAACATGACCTCACACACACCCGGGCACAGCTGGGTGCAAATATGCCTATAGCAATAACAGCGGATTTGTGCGTAACGAAATCGCCAGCGGCCGCGCCATCATCCCAGCCAATATCAACCACCCTGAAGCAGAACCGATGATTATTGGGCGAAATTTTTTAGTCAAGGTAAATGCCAATATAGGGAATTCTGCCGTAACGTCTGACATTTCCACCGAAGTCGAAAAACTCGTTTGGGCCACCAAATGGGGCGCCGATACCGTTATGGATTTATCAACCGCCAAACACATTCACGAAACCCGCGAGTGGATCATTCGCAACTCGCCCGTACCCATTGGTACCGTTCCTATTTATCAAGCGCTGGAAAAGGTGGGCGGTATAGCCGAAGATTTAACCTGGGCGATATTTCGAGATACTTAATCGAGCAAGCCGAACAAGGTGTAGACTATTTCACCATACACGCGGGCTTACTTTTACATCATATTCAATGACCGCAAAACGCCTCACGGGCATTGTTTCCCGCGGTGGCTCCATTATGGCGAAATGGTGTCTCGCTCATCACCAAGAGAATTTCCTTTAACCCATTTCGAAGACATCTGCGAAATAATGAAAGCTACGACGTAAGCTTTTCGCTCCGGTGATGGATTGCGCCCTGGCTCCATTTACGACGCAAACGACGAAGCACAATTCGCCGAGCTGAAAACACTCGGCGAACTCACCAAATTGCCTGGCGACACGACGTTCAGGTAATGGTTGAAGGCCTGGCCATGTGCCTATGCATATGATCAAAGAGAATATGGCGTTACAACTGGAAGAGTGCAGCGCCGCACCTTTTTACACGCTCGGCCCCCTTACAACCGATATTGCGCCCGGTTACGACCATTTCACCTCCGGTATTGGCGCGGCACAAATCGGCTGGTATGGCTGTGCCATGCTCTGTTACGTCACCCCAAGGAACATCTTGGCCTGCCCAATAAAAACGATGTTAAACAGGGTTAATCACCTACAAAATTGCCGCCATGCCGCCGATCTAGCAAAAGGACACCCCGGCGCTCAAATTCGCGACAACGCTATGAGTAAAGCGCGTTTTGAATTTCGCTGGGAAGACCAATTTAACCTGGCATTAGACCCTGACACCGCACGCGCCTATCACGACGAAACAATGCCAAAGAAAGCACAAGCTAGCCCACTTTTGTTCCATGTGCGGGCCAAAATTCTGTTCAATGAAATCTCTCAAGAAATTCGTGACAGTGTTCAGCAGCAGTCCATTACCAATAACAAACAAAATGAGGTACTTGCCGCGCAGGGTATGTCCGAGATGTCACAAAAATTTCGTCGCCACGGCAGCGAGCTATACCGTAACGCTACAAATTCGAAAAAAGACACCGCGTTAGACACCTATGAATAGGGTCTGGTGTATTGGTGGCTCCGACAATTCAGGCGGCGCAGGCATACAGAAAGATATTGTTACCGTAAATGCCTTAGGCTGTTCTGCGGCAACCGTAGTGAGCTGTATCACCAGCCAAAATCAGTGTGGTATAGCAATGTTAGAACCTGTTTCCGATGCTAGTTTTATTACGCAAATTGAAACATTACTGGCCATGGGCGCGCCCATGGCCATAAAAATTGGCATGCTGGGTAACCGCTCGCAAATTGAAATTTTGGTGAAAGTACTTACCGAACTACGTACAACCGTTCCTGCGTTCGTCGTTGTATGCGATACCGTGTGTTCTGCTAGCGCCGGTGGATTAGAGCCCCACCACCAACTTACGGATTTACGTCCACTACTCGCACTATGTGATTTAATTACACCTAACACGCTCGAAGCTGAACAGCTATTAAATACCCGTATAGATAATTTTTCTGCATTTGAACGTGCTGGTAAAGCGCTCTTCGCGATGCTTAACCCAATCGCCGTGTCTCATAAAAATACCTATACCCGCATTCTATTGAAAGGTGGACACCTGCCGGCAAGCCCAATTGTGCGAGATGTATTTATCGACGCCTCGGGCGTTACGTCGTTTGAATCGGCTTACGTAAATACCCGCTGGAATCACGGCACAGGTTGCACCTATGCCAGTGCAATTACCGCTGCCGCCGCCCAGCATTACCCCTTGGAAGATGCCGTTGTTATTGCAAAAGCCTGCATGCAACAAGCTTTGGAAAATAGCTACACGCTCCTTAGTGAAGATACACAACACACCACCCAAACTGTTGAATTTGGCACCACTCAGCCCCAGGCGTGGCCAGAGTCAGCCGCCTATATGCCAAGGGCTTTCAGGAAAAAATAATGACACCCAGGCCTTTCCCCCTATAAACCGCGAAGATTTTCGCTTTTACGCGGTGGTTAATTCTTCGAAATGGGTCGAGCGCTTACTTTACGCTGGCGTAAAAACACTTCAGTTACGCATTAAAGATTCAGCAAACAATGACCAGCTGGAACGCGAAATATCGCACGCTATAAAGTTGGCAAAAGCCTTTAACGCACAGCTATTTATTAACGACCATTGGCTGCTAGCTATAAAATATGGTGCCTACGGCGTACACCTAGGGCAGGAAGATATTCTCGATGCCAATATCACCGCTATTCATAACGCAGGCTTACGACTAGGGATTTCTACCCACGGCTATAGAGAAATACTAACGGCGGCGGCCATTAAACCCAGCTACATAGCCCTTGGACATATTTTCCCTACCGAAACGAAAGATATGCCCTCTTGCCCTCAGGGTATCCATCGGCTGCGCCAATATCATATATGGGCTTCCAGTATTGCCCCAACAGTGGCAATTGGCGGTATTAAGCTACATAACCTCGATAGCGTTCTTAACTGTAATGTGGATTCCGTTGCCGTGGTTACGGCCGTAACAGAGTCTATAAACCCCATCGCAACGGTTCATACATTCCGAGAAAAAATCAATGCGTATTTTAATCAACCAAGACAGCGTGGAAGTCAACCACGCAAGTGGTTTGCTGTCGGTACTCAAACTAGCCGAAACCGAGCTTGAAGGCTGTGCCATAGCCATAAACAATCAAGTTATACCCAGTATACGGTGGCAAACAGAAATACTAAAAGAGAACGACCACATTCTCGTTTTTCGTGCTATCGCGGGAGGATAAAATGCATTTAAAAATTGCGGATCATACATTTAAATCTCGATTGTTTACGGGCACAGGGAAATTTTCTTCCGCCCAAACGATGCTTGAAGCACTGGCTGCCTCAGGTTCCGAGCTGGTAACACTGGCGATGAAACGCGTCGATTTACGCAGCGCAAGTGACAACATATATCGGCCACTAAAACATGCGGGCTACAAGCTGTTACCGAATACCAGCGGCGCACGTACGGCAGAAGAAGCGATTTTCGCCGCACAATTGGCTAGGGAAGCCATGAAAACCAATTGGATAAAATTGGAAATTCACCCAGACCCACGTTACCTAATGCCCGATCCGATAGAAACATTGGCGGCAGCTGAAACATTGGTACAGCAAGGCTTTAACGTACTACCTTACATTCATGCTGACCCGGTACTCGCCTATCGCTTACAGGAATGCGGCTGTGTAGCCGTAATGCCACTTGGCGCCCCTATTGGTAGTAATCAGGGTTTACGCACACGCGATTTTTTACACATGATTATTGAGCAAAGTAACGTGCCGGTTATTATCGATGCCGGTATCGGGGCACCTAGCCACGCCATGGCGGCAATGGAAATGGGAGCCAGCGCAGTACTGGTTAATACCGCGATCGCCACAGCAAAAAAACCTGCTGCTGTCGCCCGCGCCTTTAACCGCGCAGTAAACGCCGGCCGAGATGCATACCAGGCTGGCCTACCAGAGCCATCAACTTCGGCTTTAGGCTCCAGCCCACTAACGGCATTTTTGCAACTATGAATCAGCCATTTTCTAATGTGTTTCACCGCTATAACTGGGGCGATATTCAACAGGCTATCCACGCCAAAACAGCCACCGATGTTGAGCGGGCATTGTGTAAAACAAAACTCAGTACCGCCGACTTTGAAGCACTGCTTTCACCTGCTGCCGATAACTACCTGGAATTAATGGCGCAAAAATCCCAAGCACTTACCCAGCAGCGATTTGGGCACACCATGCAAGTGTATGCACCGTTATACCTCAGTAATGTGTGCAGTAATATTTGTACTTACTGTGGTTTCAGCAGAAACAATAAACTGCGTAGAAAAACCTTGAGTGAGACAGAAATTATTGCCGAAGCAAAGGCACTAAAAACAAAAAATATTGATAATATTTTACTGGTTACAGGGGAAGCGCCTAAAACAGTTGGCGCAACCTACCTTGAGCGGGCAATACGCTTGCTGAAACCGTACTTTGCCCAAATAGCTATAGAGGTACAGCCGCTACAACCCGTAGAGTATCGTCAACTTATCGATGCTGGGCTTCACGGTGTATCGCTATATCAAGAAACCTATCACCGTGAAAGCTACGCTCGGCATCACCTAAAAGGTAATAAAACCGACATGATTGCCCGTCTCGATGCACCAGGATGTGTTGGTGAACAGGGTATTCACAAAATCGGCTTAGGTGTTTTATTAGGTTTGGATGATTGGCGAACCGACTCCATCTTTTGCGCCCTGCATTTACGCTATTTACAAAAAGCATACTGGCAAACACGTTTTAGCGTCAGCTTCCCGAGGCTCCGTCCTTGCACAGGTGACTACGCGGTTGAGCAACCTGTAGGCGATCGACAACTCGTGCAACTGATCACCGCTTGGCGATTATTCGACCCCGATCTCGATTTAACACTATCTACACGAGAGGATGAGGCATTTCGCAACGCCATCTGTAGGCTGGGTGTTACGTCTATGAGTGCGGAATCCAGTACGCAACCTGGCGGTTACAGCACGCAAGCCGAATCTCACTTGCAACAATTTGAAATAAGTGACGAGCGTACAGTAAAGCAGGTTACTACAATGCTGCGTGAACAAGGGTTGGAAATAATAACGAAAGATTGGAACTGGTACTAAAAACTGGCACTAAAAAAATACGTAATGACTCAACATGAGCGTCTTAAGTTCTCTACAGGGCACCTCTATTAATCCTTACATTCAATTGATGCGCGCAAACCCTCTAAATCATTTATGTTCAAACCCTTACCTTTTTCCATGCGCGATAAATACCCGACTTTCATCAATCGATTGAGTTCCCGTGTTACCGCTTCTCGGTGGGTTGAAATTCGACTGGCAAATTCTTGATGGGTGGGCATTTCCCGAATAACAACCCCCTCCTCACTGGTTTCGCCTTTGATTTCAGCCATACGAATAAGCTCCATACGTACACGACAATTTACGTCTAACGCGCTAAATTCATAGATTCGACCAGAGAGAAACCGAATAAGCCCCGCCATTTTTTGCATTACAGCCGTCGCTACCTTCGGCTGTTCTTCCATCAAATTTAGAAATTTCTGCCGTGCGATCACCAGTACACAACACTCTTCATTGGTAATTACGTGGGTTGAACGCAAAGAGCCATCAACAGCGGAAAGCTCGCCGAAAAAATCACCCGCCGACAATTCCCGATACGAAATTTCACGGCCTGAAGGCGAATACAGGGTCGCCCGCACACTGCCTGAAATGAGCAGGTATACGTCGCCCTCATGCTCACCTTGAACAACAATATTGTGCTCGGCCGCATAAGTCTTAGAATGGAATTTTTTCGCAATGGTTTCGAGAGCCATTGGCTCCACGCCGTCAAACATATTGTTTGCCGCTAGGTGCCGTGCAACCTCATCCATACTCAGTGACCTACTGTGTGCCAATGCCATACTATTACTCCGATGTTTTCCCTGCAGAAATCAGAATCTCTCCGAAATGTTAACAGTAAATTAACCCTTGTGGTATTTAACGCGGCCCACTACAAAACCCTGTCGTACACTCAGTAGTAGATCACTCACTTCAGATTATCAACTAGGTTTCAGCCAGGTTGAAAGTACCGGTCTGGAGCAACAAGCACGCCTAGCGCAAAAAATCATTATTAACCAGCCTTACTCGAAAAGGCCTAGGTACAAGGATACCTAGCCAAAACACTGCGCCCTCTTAAACATACAAATTAGGTAGAGCCGGAACATAACACAGGAGCCTACCGGTCAACATCTTAGTCGGTGATTTATCCAAGTTTCTAGTGGTTATGCCACTAAAGCTGGGATTTTCACTCTACATAGTCAATATCATTTACGCCTCGCGCAGGTATATTCCACACCGTACTCCACAAAATACACTAGGTATCAATGAGAAAAGTCTCGAAAAACCCTTTACGCAGATACAAGGGGCTCGCACGTATACACGCCGTTTACACAGCGCCGAAGGCCCAAGGGGTTCTCATTTTTCAACGCGGTGGGTAACAAAGACTGCGGAAAATTCTGGTGCGCTACCGGGCGTAGAAATCGAAATATTGCGGCCGTTCCCACACTGGTAAAACGCGCATCGGTTGTTGCCGGGTATGGCCCACCGTGAACCGTAGATGGCCCAACTTCAACCCCGGTTGGAAACCCATTAATAATAATGCGCCCCACCTTTTGTGACAGCAGGTCGATTAACGACACATAATCGACCATCTCCTGTTCACTCACTTGTAAGGTGCCCGTTAGCTGACCGGGAATATTCGATAACACCCGCTCTAACACCTGTTTCGATTCACACTCTACAATCAGTGAGCAAGGTCCAAATATTTCTTCTCGAATACTCACATCAGCCAAAAAGGTTTTAGCCGATGCCGTAAACACCTCAGCCCGAACGTAATAACCGTCTTCACGCACGACAGGTTGCCCGCCCCCCAGCGAATGCACTTCACTATGCTGACGAAGGGCTGATGTACCAGCAAGGTACGCTTGGCAAATACGCTGATTGAGCATAACACCGGCTTCCACCTCCGCTAGGCTCTGGATAACCTGCCGGTAAAACGTCTGCAACGCCTCACTTTTAAGCACTAATACCAAGCCTGGGTTTACACAAAACTGGCCTGTGCCCAGCGTTAGCGAATCAACATAGTCTTTCGCAACCTCTTGCGTACACTCAGTCAAGCGCTGCGGCAACATAACGACAGGGTTGATAGAGCCCATTTCGGCGAATACGGGTATTGGCTCCTCTCGACTATTGGCCAAATCAAAAAGCGCACGGCCTCCGGCCAAAGAGCCGGTAAAACCTACCGCCTTCACCTGCGGCGCCAACACCAACTGCCTCCCCCTTTCGAAGCCTTCGTCCACTATCAGAGAAAAGGTTCCAGCTGGCAGGCCGTGAGCGCATATAGCTCGACACAAAGCCTGCGCTACAAGTTCGCAAGTGCCTGGGTGTGACGGGTGACCTTTAACAATCAACGGACAACCCGCCGCGAGCGCCGCAACCGAATCCCCGCCAGCCACGGAGTATGCAAGCGGAAAATTACTAGCCCCGAAAACAACTACAGGGCCGATAGCTTGATTAACAAAACGAATATCGGGCCGAGGGGAAGGCTTACGATCCGGTTCAGCGGTGTCAATGCGCACATCTAAATGCTCGCTTCCCTCACGAACATACTGGGCAAACAGGCGTAACTGCTGAGTAGTACGCTGCGTTTCAGCCTTTGCCCTGCCCAAGCCATAACCCGTTTCCTGGCAATAGCACAGAAAAAGCGGCTCCCCTAGCTGTTCAATTTCATCGGCGCAGGTTTCCAAAAAATTCGCGATATTGGCAAGGGGAAGCTTACGCAAAATAGGCGCGGCCGATGCTGCGGCACAAAGCGCTTGCTCAACCTGAGTGACAGACGCGCAGGAATAAGCCGTGGGTAGTTTTTTAGCCGTTGTAGGCTCAATGGCATAAAAATGACCTTCATCTCCCTTAACCCAATCACCCGCAATGCATTGCTTTCCGCTCAATACCATTTTCTTTTCTCACTTACGCCATAATTACGTGTTTGTATGCTGTTAGCTAATCAAGTGCTATCTGAGCCGGCGGCTAACCGTGTGTCATAGTATTATTCTTGATAAAAATCCCACTTTCCCTATCCCCGAGTTATGGACACTTCTAATTAATGCTAGCTTTCTGCAATTGTTATTTTTTTGTAAGAATCATCGGTCTGAGATCCGATGCACAGCTCCACCAACAACAGAGCAGCTATGATAAAAAGCAGTCCAAATTCTTTTCGCTAGGGTCCAGCATGTTCAAAAGCGCTCCTCCATCCAAACACCTCCTACTCAGCTTAACTCTTATGGTACTGACAATGCTTGCTGGGTGCGGCGGCGGCGGGCAAGCACCCACCTCAGCTCCCACACAGGAAGCCGCTCAAGAGCCAACCAGCGAGCCCACCACCCAACCGGGAGCCAACCCCACTGACGAGCCGACGTCTATACCGACGTCTATACCGACGTCTATACCGACGTCTATACCGACGTCTATACCTACATCTACCCCATCAGTTACGCCTACCCCTGAACCAACCGTAGAACCCGAAACTGAAAAAACCACACAACTGGACTGCGGAGTAGATAACGGCCGTATTACCAGCAACCATCTCGACGATACCGCCAAGGCTTATATTCTGTGTAAACACAACGAGACTCGATCGCAAATCGCATTAGGCAACTTTCCCGGTTTATACGCTAACTTTGATGTTGCCACCGACATGAAACGCCTACAGTGGGACACCAACCTCGAACAGGTTGCACAAACCTATGCCAACCAGTGTGAATGGCAGCACAACCCTAATCGTCAAGCTGAATATAACCTGTTGTCGCCTACAGATATCCATAACAACCCTATAAACGGAACTGAGAGTGTCGGCGAAAACCTCGCTTACTGGGGAAGCAGCAATATTACCTCAGCAAGCTGGGAGTTCACCCTCAATGGATACGACGCATGGGTAGAAGAAGGCAATCACTACGCCATTGGCGATTATTATGTCAATGATTTTTGCGATACCGACGCCTGCGGCCATTTTACCCAGGTAGTTTGGGCGAACACATACAAAGTAGGTTGCGCTGTGAATTATTGCGGCGCAGGCACACTGGCTTCTATTGGGGCAACCTACCTCGTTTGTAACTACGCATCGGCGGGGAACTACGTAAGCGAACGGCCGTATGAAACAGGCGATATTATTGAGGAAGTATGCTCAACTGCCGACAGCGGGCAGACGGTTTGTCGAAATGGATTAACAGCGTCTTCGGGTTATGCCCCTGGGATCTAACCCGCTTTTTATTTTCCAGGTATTCAACACAATTATTGATCTGGCTAATAAGATAAGCGCATTCTGCCAAAACTATCTGCTATCTTTTAACCAATAACCCGACGATATTTTGTACGCGGTTATTAATCTGACTGAGGAGTCTGAATTACAAGGTTTTAGCAAACCAGTGGTTGCGAAGGACAGGAAGATGAAAGGTATTTGGTTAGATACACCCACCCTTCAAGTGAGCCGAAAACAACAAGGGCTATTTGAAGTACAATTAAAATCCCGAGAAGTAACATTAGCCGCCACAGAAGTGGAAACACACCATTTCGCTAGAGTATTGGTTGCCATGAAACGCCTGGGTATTTCACGTACAGGTAAAGCACTGAAATCAGCCTCGGAAGATTTCGCCATCGCCGTGCTTGGGCATAAAAACTACTACATACGCCGTATGTATTTTTCCGTTCAGCCCGAAACTATTGCCCAATGGTATCTACGTTAGGCGACCACCCACGCACGCCACTTTGAGCGCTGCGAACAGCCAAAAATTACAGATACCGCTATAACCGGCTGCCCTGCCCTCCTGTTTCGTGCAATTTTTTAGTTATCGCTACAATGGGCTGCCATTTATTACCGCACCATTGCGGCGCCACCAACGTTTTGGGCCTAGCCTGCGCTGTCACCCGGTGATAGATAATATTTTTTGGCGTGAGCTGAATAAGTGATGCTGCGGCCCCAACATATTCCTCTTGCGTTAGAGTACTTAAACGGTTTGCCCTCCAGGTTCTAGCCATAGGGCTATTTTCCACAACATGCAGAGGATGAAGTTTTAAACCCTGCACACCGGTTTCAAGTACTTTGTGTAAAGTGTTTTTATAGTCAGCATAATGCTCTCCAGGCAACCCTAAAATCAGATGGCAGCATAGTTGTAATTCGTATTGAGCAATGGTTTTTGCAGCCTGCTGATAACACGAGAAATCGTGGCCTCGATTTATCTTTTTGAGCGTTTCATTTTTTGCCGACTGCAAACCTATTTCCAGCCAAACTTCCTTTCCGCTACTGCGAATATCAGCGAGCAACGCCAAAACAGCACTATTCAAACAGTCTGGTCGAGTGCCTACACATAGGCCGATGATGTCTGGTTGGTTCAACGCCTGAAAATAGAGGTTACGCAAATAGTCGACTTCTGCGTGTGTATTGGTATAGGCCTGAAAATAAGCCAGATAACGAATGTCTTGATGTTTTAATTCTAACTTTCGCTGCTGAATCTGTTCTGAAACAGAATATTCAGCCGCTTTTTTGTCTGCGAACGAATCGATACTACAAAAAGTACAGCCGCCGCGCCCCAGCGTTCCATCCCTGTTAGGACAGGTGAAATCACCATCAATACTCAGCTTTCGAACACGCCCGCCGTACTTTTGTTTTAGGCTTTTACCCAGTGTGTTGACATAATAATCTAACTGCATTTTTTACATTTTCACATACAAAAAATGCAGTTTACGCTCTCCGCAGCGTAGCTTTTTGTTCTTAAACAGAAACACATTAAAAATTTTGAATAGGCTAATAATTTTGGGTGTATGAATTGCGAACAACTTCTGCTTATACTTTAGGTTACCTCAATATAATACACCGGCTTCAATTATCGTCAGTATCAGAAATATAAAAATAGGCGCACATTCTAAAACTTAATAAAAATTGAATGTGCAAAACCCTAGCGGTTCCCACCAACATCATGTTTGCAACGAGGAATACCCTATGTTTAAAAAACCCTTATGGCGGTTTGTACGCGGGCACTTGATTTTAGCCAGTGCAACAGTGCTTGCGCTGAGCAGTGCGCAGGCAATGGCCTTACAATGTAGCTACAACGCAATAAATGACTGGGGCAGCGGCTTTACCGCCAGTATTACCGTCAGCAACGACAGCGCATCTTCGATTTCCAACTGGTCGGTTAGCTGGCAACAAAACGGCAATTCCACTGTAACAAGTTTGTGGAACGCTAATTTGTCTGGGTCCAACCCCTACACAGCAACCCCCCACGGTTGGAACAGTACAATTGCGCCGGGTAGCACCGTAAGCTTTGGCTTTCAAGGTAATGGCGATGATTCCACCGGCACCATCTCCGACTGTGCAGCGGAGGGCGCCAGCTCCTCATCTAGCTCGACCAGTTCTTCTAGCTCTAGTAGTTCATCAAGTTCTAGCAGTTCGTCAAGTTCTAGCAGTTCATCCAGCTCTAGTAGCTCTTCATCCAGCTCTAGCAGTTCATCCAGCTCTAGTAGCTCTTCAAGCTCATCCGCTGGCCAATGTATAGACATGTGTAAGTGGTATCAGGATGACCCTCGCCCACTTTGCATTAACCAGGATTCTGGATGGGGCTGGGAAAATAACCAAAGCTGTGTTGGAATTACTACCTGTAACAGCCAGTCGGGCGGCGGTGGTGTTATCAGTGTTTGCGATGGCAGCAGCTCTAGCAGCTCTTCATCCAGTTCAAGCAACTCCTCGTCCAGTACAAGTAGCGCTTCCTCAAGTAGCAGTTCCAGTAGCTCATCGTCAGTTTCTAGCTCATCGTCGAGTAGCTCGTCCTCTAGCGGCAGTGGCAACAACACCATCACCGTACGCGCCATTGGTACAACAGGCGTTGAACATTTGAATCTGCTTATAGGCGGTACTGTTGTTGGTAGTTTTACCCTCAGCACCAGCTATCAAGATTACACGTTTACCTCCAGCGCCGGTGGCGACGTAAAGGTTGAATACGATAACGACAGTGGCAACTCCGATGTACAAGTGGACTATGTCGTTATTAACGGCGCTATTCTGCAAGCAGAAGATCAAGCCGAAAACACCGGCGTTTGGTCCAATAGCCAATGCGGTGGCGCACATTCAGAATGGTTACAATGCAACGGCTACATTAGTTTCGGTTTCATCAGTGGTAGCGCTGGCAGTTCTTCATCGGCCTCCGGTACCGGGCTCTATACCCACGCAGAATTCCCTATTGGCGTAGCCGTCTCCGGGCCAGGTGAAAGCCGTAACTTCCTCGATATTGCAGAAAAACAGCTATCGATAAGTGAACATTTCAGTGAGCTGACCGCCGGTAACATCATGAAGATGAGTTACTTACACCCCGCGGAAAATACCTACAACTGGGACAACGCAGACCAGCTCATCAACTGGGCACAGGCAAGTGGCAAACAGGTTCATGGCCATACGTTTATCTGGCATTCCGACTATCAGGTACCCAACTGGATGACAAGCTATACCGGCGATTTTGCCGCTATGCTAGATACCCATGTGGCAACCATTGCCGACCATTTCGAAGGCCGTGTGGTGAGCTGGGATGTAGCCAACGAAGTTATTGACGAGAACAATAACTGCTGGCGCAACTCGCTGTTTTATCAACAATTAGGTTCGGCCTTTGTTGAAAATGCCTTTTTTGCTGCACGTGCCGCCGACGCAAATGCCGACCTCTACTACAACGACTATGACACGGAAGGCGGCAACGCCCCCAAGTTCGACTGTCTACTGCAATTAGTTGATGATCTACAAGCCAATAATGCACCTATTGACGGTGTTGGTTTTCAGATGCACGTGCAAATTGATTGGCCCAGTACCAGCGTCATTGCCAGCGCCTTCCAAGCTATTGTAGACCGAGGTTTAAAAGTTAAAATAACCGAGTTGGACGTACCACTGAATAATCCATGGGCCGCTGATCCTTTTCCGCAATATACGGGATTCACAGCAGACGCCGCTGAACGACAAAAACGACGTTATAAGGCTATTGTGCAAACTTACCTCGACACGGTTCCCGCACACCTACGTGGTGGCATAACCGTATGGGGCTTGTGGGATGGCGACAGCTGGCTGATGGACTTAAGCTCGCGACAGGGAGCAGATGACTGGCCGCTATTGTTCTCTGGGCCGGAGAATGGTCCCTATGAAACCAAACCTGCATTAGAGGGGTTTATTGAGGCGTTGACGGGGCAGTAATTCAAACCCGTCAATATTCACTGGCGTACAAAAAAAGGGCTCACGCTAAAATAGCGTGAGCCCTTTTTCTCACTTCCGGCTTACTGTGATTGGTATTGTTCAACTATTTTTTTATAACTCTCCGAACGAGATTCCTTACTCTGCGTGAGCTTCAGTAGATCCATCGATATAAATATTCCCTTATCATCACCGCCAATACCGGTATAACCGATGGAGTAATCATTATATAAATGCAGCATTACACCATGGCGTGTGTTATCAACACCCTGCCTGTCTGCATAGGTAGACACAACCGATAAACCAAGCGGAACCTTACTGTTCCAACGATTAAAACCTACCCATTCCATTGAAAACGCGCCTTTTTGCTGGCTGCCCTCAATTGCCTCGGGCACATTTTCAATCACAACAGACGGATGAAACAGAAACCATTGATTCTTAGGTGGAAGTACAAAGCTATCCTTCTGTAATTCTTTTTTATAAAAATAAGTATTGAGCGCTAACTCCCAGGGAGCCAATGAACGTGCATCGTCAAAGTAACGGTCCCAGGCTTTAGAGTAAATGCCGATATTAGTTAACGCACGTTCCATATCCAATCTGTTTTTATCGGCATTCGTTGCATGTACCGCTACCCGAAAATCTTCCAATACGGCCATACAGGTTTTGCCATAACCCACGGTTGTATCTTCGCAAAGGGTATTTGACGTCTCCTCAACCAAACCCTGCTTCGTAATAGGGCTTCCCCCGGATTTAGGAATGGTTATTCTCCAAAAATTACGCGGTACCGTGTTCACCACCATTGTTCCAGGTTCTGCGGAAGCAAAAGCATCGGCGAGTAATGAAACGCCCTCCGTCAAGTCTACTCCGGCGCTTCTCAATGGCTCCAACGTTGTAAGCGCAGTCTCTTCCCAAATATTCGCCAGCATTTTCAGCCGTGACCTATCCGACTTTTCGTTAAGTTTTATCAGGCATATTTCCGAAGACAATTCCGCGGATGTAACCAGCAAGCTTTTAAAACTGTACGTTTTTGCATGTTTTATTAGCGATTGATCATAATTGCACTTTTCCGCCCCATAGGAAAAACAAGAAAGCGCCAAAGCAAAGAAAAACAGTGTTAAATTTCGCATATCTCTCCCCCCTAAAAATTCGCGCTTTCAACATAAGTGCGGTACGCCAAAAGTAACTTCACCAGTTTCTTCAGGTCACTCACATTCGTCAGATCCTGCAGCTGTTCAATAAAGCCTCTAATTTTCTGTGTTTCGTCTTGAAGGTTTTTATACGCCGCGTCGCCAACCGTCTTTTCTGCCGCAGACGGATTAAAGTCCATTAGGCTACGCAAAAAGTCGTGGCATACTTCGGGGTCTTCTAGGTAGCCCCCCACAGCCTCAACCTCTATGTAACCGCCAACACTGTGTGTATTCTTTCGGGCAACCTTCGTTGTTTTATATCGTTTGTAAGCAATTTGATAGGTCATGGGGTCTACCCAGCCATCGCCTTCCTGCGGGTCAAAACGATTAATGAACGCTAGTGTAAACGGGTCGAATTCATGAAAGGTATTTAAGAATGAGCCTAGGCACCCACCATCCCCCGGCTTAACAATGGAATCGGCAGGGCCGCTTAAGCCACTCAGTTTCGTTATGATTGGGCTGACATTTGCAAAGGCCCAATACATATCAACCGGAAGCGTAAATGGGTCCAAGTAAATATCGTGACCACCACTGCTTTTAGCGCGATCTCCAGTAGCGGTTTTATACCCGGTGGAATACAACTTATTCAACGTATCGTGCATAACCGCAGTGCCCAACGAATGAGCTACCACATTTATTCGCGTACCCGCTGGGTATTTTTTTACAGCCTCCACAAATTGTTCTGCCACCGACAACCGCACCTTCTCCCCCACAAGCGTGAGATAAAACAATACATCCAATACGTGGGTATACAAAAATTGATCATCACCAAGTTCAGCTTGTACACCCGTCAATTCATCAACAAACCCCGGTAGATCTCCGCCTGCCGAACCATCCGTAATAAATTGCGTTAGCGTTTTTCCACTTTCGGCATACTCGGCGCGTAGCTTATCGAAGATTGCGTCGTAGCCAATGCTTTCGATATGAACTTCGTTTTCAATTTTTTTTCCTGAATAGCTACTGTAACGATGCAATGCATTGTTACACCCATTAACGACTTCCGATTTAAATGACGAAGCTGTGTGCTTGCCCATTCCATGAATGACTATAAGCAGGTTATCAGGCATCAATGCCTCCTTTTGGTGGTCGGGTTAACTTTTTTATAAACCCTATACTATAGGGCACTCCCAGTAATAGTATGTGATAAATCACACGTCACACCGCTTTTTGCCGCGCACTCGTCAATAGACAACACCCTGCTTCCAACCATCGATAGAATACTGCTCCATCTTCGCGAGCCTGCGCAGAGACCAAAAATAATGAATAGAAGTATCGATGTTTAGGGCCCTCTAGTATTTGCTTTTGGCCTCTGCGCGATCAGGAAAGCCTTAGCATAAAAAGGACTACGCAGCGAAAGACGGATTCCATTATTGCTTGCATTACAGCTTTTCTATAACAAACACACACTTGTTATTCGCTTTTTTCTTCGGCCTTTTTAACACGTATTTTATTACCACCGACCGTGTTGCCATTAAGACTCTTCATTGCAACCTTTGCCTCACCAACCTTTGGCATTTCAATAAACCCAAAGCCCTTGGATTCACCACTTGCTTTATCAATCACCAAATCACAAGATTGAACGATACCAAACGCTTGAAATAAACCCTTCAACTCTTCCTCTGTCGTTCCTCGGTCCAAATTGCGTACTAATAATTTCATAATATTTTCCAGAATGAGCGGTTCATTAACGATAGCATTTAAATTGATTGAACCAAGCTAATTTATACAGCGATTCCGGTGAAATTCTGACTAAAAACAGTCGCCGACAGCGATTTAAATCAAATTTTGATATATTACCGGGGAATACCTGCGTAATCGTCAATAGCGTGATGAAAGGCCTAATTTAACCTATAAGAAAAGTGTGCCGGTTACTCGCACGCACCAATGAGAAATAAACACCACCGATGTCGCCACTCAATATAGCTGAAGCCGACCGCATAACCAAATTTGAACGTTTTAAATACTGCGCTGCCCGAAAGGCACCACACTAACACTTAACGCGCCACGCTCAAACAATTTGACTGACCAACGCCCAAACGCACCCATTTTTCCGCTACGGCAGACAGTATAAACACCGGTAGAAAACCCTTAACTTACAACCTGACTTTGTGAATACTAATAACCTCAAGCCCTTGGCTAATCACTAACCAACGCTGCCTCCGCCGTTGAAAGTAACTTACTGTGCCCCAGCTCCAGCTCCCCCAAGGAAAACTGCCCCACAGACACTCGATGAAGTGCCAACACCTCATTTTGGAAAAAACCAAACATTCTTTTAACTTGATGATACTTACCCTCAATCAGAGTAAGCCTGGCGGTATACGGGGAAAGTATCTCTAAGCATGCGGGCCGAGTGGTATTATTTTCATAACTAAAATAGATACCCTTTCGAAACACCGCAATATACTCATTACTTAATGGCTTAGCCAAAGTAACTTCATACGTCTTTGCAAGCTTTGTTTCGGGTAAGCTTATCTTACGTGACCATGTGCCATCGTTAGTCAATAACACCAGCCCCGTTGTATTAAAATCTAGGCGCCCGACAATGTGCAATTCACCCCGCTGAGGGTGCTGAATAAGATCTAACACGGTGGAATGTTTAGGGTCTTTGGTCGCGCTAACAACCCCCTGGGGTTTATTCAGCATAATATAAACCGGGTTATTATCTTTTAAGCAGTTACCATCCAATACAACATGCGTGAATTCCGTCACTTTCTGATGAATGGAGTGCGCAACACACCCATCTAAGAGAATCCGTTTTTGAGCAATTAGAAGACGTGTATCTGAAAGCGAAAAAGCACTGTTTTGGCTAATAAAACGATCGAGGCGGTTAGTTTTAGACTTCATGCAACAATTATAGGCAGGCTATGACATTAGATTCAACGATAGAGTAAAACGGTGCTAAAGGTATACTTATCAAACAACCAGACTACCGAGCCTCTAAATTCTAACGGCCGACGCAAGAAAAGCAGAAAATAAGCCTTCGGCCACCCACCGCTTTATCGGAGGAAAAGGGATAATTATTGCCTTAATGCCAGCATCCTGAGGTCCGACGGGCTTCCAATTTGGCTCAGGCAACTGGCGATTTACCCAATATCAACCTGAAAGAATAACCGTTTGTAGTAGGATAACAGTCGAGCCATAAATATTGACATGAGTATGCCTACACAGACTAAACTCATCGACATAAAGGCACCGCTATTTTAATTGATGTTAGCTGCTGCGCGACCTTCGAGACTTTGTGTGTAATTCATGCACGGCACTAATTTTTTCGCCAGACAACCAGCTTACCTGTAGATTTTTCTTGCGCATGAACCGCACACAAAGCCAGAGTCCAAAAGTATCAATAGAGGTTCCCTAAGGAAACAGCCCACACCAAAGCACCGCTAACTGCTCGAGCCGTCATAGCAGACACAACGCCAGGGAAATAGAACAAAGCAATGATGATAGACAATGCCCCTTTCCCGTTTTTCGGTTTTGTACCGGCTAACGACTCTAACTTGCTCATATTGCCCCAACAACCACATAATTATTTAAATTATTAAAGCGGCTACCGGTAAGACCCATAGCGTAACGTAAACACAATCAAAAAGGCGAGCAGCCTTTTCCGCAAGGAAGGGTGACTAGAATAATCCCAAGTTCCAAACCCGAGCCACCTGAACCGTCAAAACTATCGCCGTAGGTTATAGCGAAGCGGAAATTGTCGTTAGGCTCCCAGCGAAAACCGGCTTTATATTGGATATCTGTACCAACATCGCCCTCACTGCCAAACACTTCAGCGATGGGGGACCATGAACCAATGGCCTTATTCCACGAAATTCTTGCCGCATAGGTAAAATCCCATGCTGTGCCGTCAAAAGCATCGCCTGTTTTTGCTGATACACCTGGGTTTACATCCAATTGAAATTTATTGTCTGCTAGGGGGATGGTCCAATCGACAAGTGCGTAAACATCTCGGAAAGATTCAATCCTCAGGCTGCGATCATAATATTCCGGATTTAAGCCAGAACCGAAGGTCCACGAAACACCCCCGGTTTTACTGTCATTCTCCCACAAATTGTTTTTTGCTATAAAAATGGTGGAGAAATGATCCCCCGCCTGACGATCATCATCCTCCCATATGAGAGAGGCCCCTAAAAATATTTCCCATTTTGGGAATAGCCCATAAGAAGGAAGCACCGCAGCATTATTTTCACCGGCGGTGAATACAACATTTGACGATTTGTACGGCATAACAAAATAGTCATCGGTAACAAACTGTTGTGCCTGAGATAAACCACTGAAGAGAACTATAAAAAGCGTCGCCAGTGTCGCAATGAATCGTTTCATTTGATGTATGTTCATGTATGTATCCTCGTGTTCTCAATCAGCTCAAAGCATTTTTATAAATAGTGCCATTGTTGACAATCAACTTACTATTGCTATCAGGGTCGTTACGGCACTACTTACTGCTCAGACAGACGTATAGCCTTACCCGGAAAAACACCTCGTAATACTTTGGAATTACTCACTACTACTGTGCCGTTAACTACTACGTAGGGTATTCCAGTCGAAGGTAAACCACCGTCTTTCATGGTGGCGTTGTCCCTAACGGTTTTCGGATTAAAGATGGTGATGTCCGCATCGGAACCCACCTGCATACGCCCTTTATAGGCCATTTGTGTCACACCGTTTTGCTCTAAAAAATCGGCAATCAGGTACGTCATTTTGGACACACCATCAATCAGGGGAATATCCACCTTCTTTTCTCTCATCAACCGTAATAACTTGGCATGAGCCCCAGCACCACGAGGATGACCGTTGACACTATCAAAAGGCGTGTCCCAGGCAATAGCCGGCTCACCGGTTTTACGAACGGTGTAAGGATAAGAGTCACTTCCCAAGACGGTATTGGGGTGCGCTAGCGCTTGATAAACGGTTTCTTTTGTTGCGTTGTAAAACATTACCGATGTGCCTGGTGCTGTTTTTACCAACTCATCATAGCGGGCCTTGTCGAGTGGCTTCATGGTGGAGACCTCGATAATATCTTTGTAATCGCGTCCCATGTTATTTTGGTAATTGTCCGGGTGTAAATAATCGGCGCCGGCGATGGTTCCGCCGAAATCGTAGGGGTAAATTTCAGCCAGAATGTGTATGCCCTTGGTTTGCGCATCATCAATCATTTTCAGTGCCTGGGGGGTTACCCCCAGCGTTTGCGCCGTCATATGTTGAATAACGACACCGCCACCGTGTATCGCTTGCGGCGCCATCATTTCGTCAATGCCAAGCAAGCCGCTCTGTGGCGGTTTTTGGCTTGAATAACGTGCATGTACGGCCGTAAATACTCCGTATTTTGCTGCCAGTTCTTGCGCTATATGTGACTCTTGCTGAGTAGCACCCGACACCATGTAACCTGGGCAGTGGCCAATACCAATAGCGCCTTGTTTTAACCCCTCTTCCAGTAAACTTTTGATCGTGTCAATTTGATTTTCTGTAGCCACTTGTGTTGACCACTTCATCGACGCGCCGGTAACCTTTGGTTTTTGCATGTCATACAAAAAATCGCCATAGGCTTGGGACTTATAATTTGGGTTAAACACCGTTTCGCGTACCGGAATGGTACCCACAGAGGCGCCATAATTTGTTTGAGACTTTCCCTCCAAATAGGCATACCAGCTATCAACCGGGTAGACACCGGCTTCAAGCTCCATAGGTGTTGTTACTCCATCGCGAAGCGCCAATTTCTGCCCAAACGGGGCAGCCGTATTGTGGTCGTGCATATCAATAAAACCAGGAGAAACCACATGATCTTTCGCATCTATAGATTTCTTGCCGCTGATTTCCTCCTTAGTGATGATGGCGATTTTTCCATCTTTGACACCGACATTACGCACCGCATCAAGTTTAGTTTCGGGGTCCATAACCCGGCCGTTAAGAATGACCAGATCATAATGTTGAGCTGCAAAAACCGATGCCGTTGGCATGAACAGAATAGTTAAAGCAACTAAGCCAATCGCGAATCGATTTATTGCCGTTAGTATTTTCATTTTTTCCTCCACCTAAAATTAAGGTAACGCACCGCATGTTACTACACGCTCTAAGCTCATCAACGAACACCGAATTTTGTATGTAATTATTAAAATAGCCCCTGTTAACTGTCTAGTATTAGAAGACAAAAACACGACAGCTTGCGTATCAATCAAACAGCTAAATCCAGCTCTTTTACAGCAGACCTAGCCGTTAAACCAAATATCAGTACTGTCCAGCCACTGAAAAATAGTTTAATGCCAATAAGCGTGCCGACAGTCCAGATACCCGACACAGGGAATTGCCTCCATATCATGGCGCCAAGTAATACCGAGACAGCGCCGCTGAACAGGGCCCAGCCCCAGCCTTTCATTGGCTTAACCTGAAAAGCTATAATCGACTCGAAAACACCTGAAACCACGAGATAGATTGCGAGCACCATCGTCATGGTTGCTAGGGCAACGCCAGGATTACTCACCATGTAACCACCTGCGAGAACGGTAAGAATAGCCATAATAATGCTGAAAAGCCCTGCACGTGCTTTTAGCGCGAACACCAGCTGGCCAACACCACCAATAATTAGCAGAAAACCCACCGCAACCGCTAGGGAAACACCTACGATGAAGGGTGATCCCATGGCCAATATGCCCATCAGTAAAACGATAACACCCACGGCTATCGTAAGACCTGAATTCTTTTTTACTTCATTCAGGAACGCGGAATTTATAGTTTTTATTTCTTGTGACATTGTTTCTTCCTTTCAATTAGTTTTATGTTTTCTATACTTTTTACATTATTCCGCTTCACGCGCTATGTTTGTTACCGAACGCCGTTCTCTTTTTATCAGGGCATGAATAGCCACAGTTAAAGTTAAAGTTAAAGTTAAAGTACTGTATTGTAGTTACAAATAAAAACCACTTACCCGCTCGACAAACCAAAACGCGGCCATGGTTCCAATGCCATAGGCCGGTACCTGCCTGCTCCAAAGCGGCCAGTTGTCGCGTAATTTTTGCAGGATAAAAACAAAAACAAGAATCACCACAACAAACAGAATTTGCCCTAACTCGACACCGATGTTAAACATTAACAGTGCCAGTGGGATTTCGTGCTGTGGTAAGCCCACATCGGCCAGTGCTCCAGCGAACCCCAACCCATGCAGCAAACCAAAGGCAAACGCCACCAGCCAGGGATAGTTTGCGGTAAGGCTTGGTTGACCGCGATTAACCTTTAACATTTCACTGGCGAGAAACAGAATGGATAGAGCAATGGTGGCTTCTACCGGTGGACCCGGCAGCCACAACCAGCCCAGTGTCGCCGCCGCCAGCGTTATACTGTGGGCGATGGTGAACGCGGTAATGGTCATTAACAAGCGACGGGTACCGCTAACGATCAACAATAGCGCCAGCACAAATAAAAGATGATCAAAGCCTGACAAAATGTGTTCAACACCGAGCACGGTGAAATCCCAAACAACCTGCCCAGCACTTCGTGGCCCTTTAAAAATCAGCCACGGCTGAGACGGTTTGAGCAGCGCGGTCGAGCTGGCACCATTGGCAAATTCAATGCGCACCAACACATCGGTGTTAGTCATCTGCAAACCATTAATATCAATACGCTGGCCAATTATCCCTTGCGCACCCGTTTCAATCAGGCGGCGTTCAACCGTTGCACCGGGTAATTTTCGCAGTACGGGTTTAGTAAGATTCTTCACCTGCGCTGGAAACTGCAATGACAGCGCAAGCTGTTGATTTACCAGCTTCGGGTTACGCCATATAACACTGTAACGGTTGGCCGTAGTTTCCTTTAGCTCCAGGTAACCGGGTTGCGAATCATCGGCACAAACGGTATTGCAAAACACACCAACCGTAATGAACGCAAAAATAGCCAACAATGAATGACAATATCGCTTCATCGAAGCTCTTTCCCAGACTGTGCATCAGTATGAGCTGTCTCGTTTGAAGCCAAATCCACAGAGGTAATATCCAATGACCCCAAATATTCTGGCATCACTACTTCATAGTTTTCCAGCAATTTTCGATAAGTACTCAGCTTCAACTCTTCGGTGCGCAGTAACAGCCACTCGTTTTTCACCTTTTGCTTAACCTCGGCCAGCTCAGGCATGCGAGCTGGTTTAATCTCGGTGATCAGCACCAAGTGGCCACCAAAACCTGAGGTCAGAGGCCCTGCCCACTCGCCGGGCGCTACTGCCAACAACTGCTGGGCAAAGCCTTTACCAAAACGCTGTTTAATCTCATTCTGGGATACCAGCGCATACCTATCTGCCAACATTATTGGATCACCCTGTAACTCTGGGTCTTGCCCTGATTTCAAGCGCTCCAAAATCGCACTCGCATCCGCATTAACATCACGACGCTTTTCAAAACTGAGATAAACCTGACGAAAAGAAACCTCTGGCTGAATACGAAACGACTCCGCATGTTCATTCATGTAGGCCGCCAACTCCTGATCATCCGGATCGAGTAGGGCTGCGGTGTCCTCCAAAATAATACCCAGCTTCTGACGAAGGCGCCGACGAATAACAGTGTCATCCTCGTCCAACCCCAAAGCCAAAGCCTCGCGGTAATAAACTTCATCGCGCAGATATTTGTCGATAAGATCCTGCATTTCCTCGTTACTCGGAGAACGCTGCCATGTGCTGGCGAAATTAGCCGACAGCAACTCAAGCTGGCCCTGTGATACGACAATCTGATTGGGTTTTTCAATCGTGCCCGCAGTCGTCATACCGAACAACAGAAAAACGCCACCTCCCAGCAGCAAAAAATGCAGCAAGGGCTCCCTGATCATTTTACTAAGAACGTTCATCAACACCTCACTTATTGCTTTGCCATCGGCTTAGGGCCGCGTACCAAATGAACGATGTTGACAACATCGAGTCGGTTTCAATTCACCAACACCAATTCAGGTTTCACCCATTCACCGTTAAAGTAAGCTTCCGTGGGTTGATAAAGTCGTAATGTAAAATTCCACCCGTCGAAGGTTTCCATATAGTTTTTCGCGTTTTTGTCGCCGCCAAAATGGATAGTTACCGAACCATCTTTTTCTGCCTCAGCAAAGGCGCTGTTGATGTTGTAGGTGTCCGTTTGCGGAAAGCCTTCTTTGTCATAAACCGTAATTGACCAAAAAGCGTTAACCGGCACATCTTTTAGGGTTAATGTTTGCGGGGCATTCGTTTTTGGGAAATATTGTGGATAAACGGCCTGGTCTGGTGTAAACCCGCCCCAACCAAAGGCGTTACCGGCATTACGATTATTGAGTGAAATCTCACCTTTTTTACCAAACATATCTGAGGTCGACATACCATTGCCGATCTCCATGTATTTGGCTCGCATCGCCAAAACCTCTTTATTGTCCCAATGATTTTCCGGAGCCCAGGAGCCTTTGTCTTTTTGCGTGAGTGTCAACTTGTCTTGCAGTGCGTGGGCTTTCACCAAATCTTTAGCATCTCTTACATTGACTTGTGTCCGCATAACGATCACGGCATAACGTGCACCACCAATCCATTCTCTGGTGATTTTGTGTTCCCCAGGTGTGGTATATGCGCCGGGGTAATAGCCATCTTCACTGACAATCCATGCACTTTGATAACGTCCGTTTGTTTCCGGCATGGTAAGTACTGCAGGCTCGGCTAGGTCTACAATAGCCCAGGAGTAAATCGTATCGAAGTTGATACGCATAATGGTGCGATCTTTGGGGTCAGCACCCTTTCTGTAGTGCATAAGAACACCAACACCATTGGTATTCGTTGCAGCCGCAATTTTTTTGACATACCCCTCTATTACGCCATGCGTTTCAGCTAAGGAATAGTTCTCGTCAGTAACTGTTGTCGTTTGTTGTTGCTGCTTTACGGCACTCGTCGAAGAATCGGCGGGGTCTTGCCCTTTAGCACATGCTGTAAGCATGCCCGCCAGTATCAACCCAGTCAGAGCTCGTGTTAACAGTTTTGTTGTGCGCATTTTATTCTCCTAAATGTATTTATTAACCCGGCAACACAATAGGTTGTCGGGTTGATGCGGCACAAGGATGTACCGCCGCCGGTGACAGACCGGCGCGATCCCTTTAAATGCCAGTAACTCCCCCGCAGTTGCGCCAATATTTCAAGGGCGAATCAAATAGGTGATGAATCACTTATTTGATAGCCGGGTTTATAGCTGCTTGCGATGCAGGGAAAAGCTAGCTGCCACTAAGCAAGTTTTTACGCGGCTGATCGAGCAAGTGCCATCCACCGGCACATGTTTAAGATTGAGATTGTCAGCGGTTACAGACAGCTCTAAGATCAAAATTATTGTCGCAGTGTGTTCTTGTAGACCTTGCCATCTTTCATAATCAGCTTGAGGTTATTATCCGGATCACCCAACAGCTTGATATCCTGTAAGGGGTCGCCATCCACAATCAAAAGATCAGCATAGGCCCCCGGCTTAATTACACCCAAAGCGCCCGCGGTATAAGGATTTAACTTTCCGCTAAGGGCAACGATTTCGGCATTAACTGATGTTGCCTGTTTGAGAATTTCCACTGGTGTGAACCATTTAAGCCGGAACTCAAACTCTTCGCTTTGCTTGGCGTAATCTTTGGATGAACCGAACAGGTCGGTGCCAAAACCCACCTTAACCTTATATTTCTTGGCCAATTTCATCTGATTGTCCAACGCATCGTTCAGCACCATCACCTTACCCAGCGTGGCAGGTCCAAAAGACTCAAAGAAAGCCTTATCTTTCTCCGTCACGGTAAACAGGCGAGCTTGGGGTACCAGATAGCCACCCTTCTTCGCCAACATCTTCATGGTTTTTTCTGTCATTAACGTACCATGGTCAATACCCAGCACACCGGCCTCCAATGCGCGTCGAACTGATTCATCATGATAGCCGTGAACCATTACGTAGCTGCCCCAATCACTTGCAGCCTGAACCGCCGCACGAATTTCCTCTACCGTATATTGCGTGGTATGCAATGGATCTGCTTGCGAGCTGGCTCCGCCACCAATCGTTACCTTGATGTGTGTCGCGCCTCGGCGTAAGGACTCGCGGGTCGCGCGCAATACTTCTGCCGGGCCATCGGCAATAAAGGCAAAGTGATTCTGAAAAAAGGTCGACTGCCCACCCGACATATTAGGGTGAGTTTGTGAGTAGTTACGCGTATCGCCATGGCCGGAGGTTTGTGAAATGGCCGGCCCTGCAGGGTAAATACGAGGCCCTTCAGCTCTACCCTGATCAATAGCTCTGGCTAGACCGATAGCGGGGCCACCGGCATCGCGTACCGTGGTAAAACCTCGCAACAGCATCAATTTCGCCTCTGATGCAGAGGCTGCGCCAATCCACATCCAGTCGACATTATTCATCATCACCGGATAGGGCGCCGGAAATCCCATATGCTGGTGAGAATCGATAAGCCCTGGCATCAGTACGCGACCACCGCCATCAATCACTGTGGCATCAACACTTGCTTTAGCTTCAGTGGATATCGTTTTGATAAGATTATCTTCGATCAAAACATTAGTGATAGCGGTAGATTTGTCGCTGGTACCGTCAAACACTTTTACATTTTTGATCAACACTTGTTGTGGTGCTTTGTCATCGGCAAAAACCAGCGTCATCAATGACGACAACACGACAAAAGCAAACAACGACTTAATTAATTCCGGTGTTTTCATTCTATTCTCCACTATTTATTTAACGGCTTGCGGTGCTGGAAAGGTCCAGCTGCCTTCAAGAATTTCCTTACTTGGTTGATACAAACGCACCAAGTAATTCCAGCCTTCCATAATCGGCAAATAATTAGCTTGTTTCGGGTCGCCACCAAAATGAATGGTCATACTTCCGTCATCGTTCTGGGTGCCGGTAATATTGTTCACCGAGTAAGCGTTATACTTGTTCTGCTGAAAATAGCCTTCCTTGTTATACAGGCTGATCGACCAAAAACCATCCACCGGCACGTCTTTCACAGTAAGAACGTAGGCGGTTTTGCCATCGTTCACTTCAGGTGTAACGCCCGTGTACATGGCGTGATTTCTCGGGTTGCCGCCCCACCCTGTCGCACTGGCAAAAAGAAACTTAAGCGGATTGACTTCGTCCTTGCTGCCGAACGAACCATCGTAGTTTTCCATGGTCGCGGAGAGTACTTTCAACGCGGCGCGCACCTTTTCTTGTGACACTGCATCCCACTTGGGGATTTCAAATGTGCCCGCAGACTTCTGCTCGACCTTGAGTTGCCGCTGTATAGCATTGACCTTTTCCACGTCCTCCGGATCTTCGGAGTCGACCAGCGTTCGAACAACCACAAACACATAGCGGGTGCCGATTTTTTCTTGGGTAAGGGTGTAGCTCCCCGGCTCATAGACGACCATCGTGGTGTATTGGTCTTCATTAATCACCTGCATCGATTGAAAGCGTTTGCCGGTATCCATTTTGGTAATGGTGACAGGCGCGGCCAAATCAAAAATGGCGAAGGAATAAATGGTGTCACGGTTCATTCGCACCACCTTTTGCTCATCGATGGGCGTTGGTTTGGGGACGTGATAAAACTTGCCGAAAGCCCCCATCTTGACGTAGCTGCTAAACATCGCATCGCTCTCGGCGCGGACGAAATTCTTCCAAGTAACCGGAATCACTTCGGTCGTACTCGCCGATGGCATGCTGTTTTCAACAGGTACTTGTTGTGCACCGGCTGCTACAGACAAGCTAACAGCCATCATTCCGGCCAGTACGAATGTAAATAGGTATTTTGTTTTCATCTTCGACCCTCTGTTTTTATGTTCCCGGCGTGTACCAAATTGGCGACGTGTAAGCACGTTCCTGAGTCGTCATAGGAACCTCTTTATCCATTTCAACGTTAAACCTTTTGGCGTCGTAAGCTGTCCAGCGCGGGGTGGGGATTTCGATAATTCTGGCGTAATAGAATGCGCGAGTTTTTGGTTCGAAGTCTGGATCTTTCCAAACCGTAATTAACTCGGGAGCACCGATGGTACTGGTCCAGGTGGCTTCTTTAATATTGACTGTATTACCAACGACAGGAAGTTTTCCATCGCTACCCGGTTTACGTTTATCAGCATCGCTCCATACCACGTCGTACACTTTTTCGTGCAGATTGCCTTTGCCATCCAGCCAGCCTTTGACGACCTGAACGCGATCAAGGTTTCCGCTGTAAGGGTCTTTTAGCGCGGCAACAAGAAACGTTGGCGCTTTACCGGCAGGTGCATGACTTAAATCACCGCCCATGGGCACACCCTTGCTGTAACCGGCCTCTGCGGGCATGCGGGTTTGTGCATCGGCGGGAGTAAAATCAAAGCCACCAAAAAATCGGACGGTAATGCGCGGCCCGGTGGATGAGTAAGTTTCTTTACGCTTCATTGCGTCCCAAAGTGCTTCACGGGTATTTTCCGTTGCCCAAACTCCAGCCCAACCGGCGGCGGCGAGTTTCCAGCCCGGCGTTTTAACTTGTGGGGTATCAAGAAAAGGGTGTACCCAACGATCTGGCTTGGGCTCCTGCGCAGCCGTTTTACTGAAGTAGTTATCTTCTTCGGGAGTGCTCAACGCCGTGTGTGTATCGGTGCCGCCTACAAAACCATATTTGAAGGGGTTAGTGCCAAACTTTTCTTCCAACTTAAGGCCTTGTTTGAGTGCTTCACGGGCGTACTCGTTACGAATCATGTCTGGCGTTTTTGGAACGCCCGCAAGGTTAGACTGATCCCAGGTATCGAAGTCAGCAAACTCATCATTGGGCGACAACATGGGGTGCGCTTCGCCGTCTCCCTTCATTTGGGTTACTTCGTACAGGGGCTCCCAGCGAGCGCGATCTTCTGCCCACTGTTTGGTGAGGCGCTTACCTTTGAAGGTGTTTAACGCGAACATCTTGCCATTGGAAAGATTACCGTTGTGCGGAATAGCGAGAACAGAACCAAACGTTTTTTCTTCGTACCTTTGCATCCACTTCCATAAATCTTCTGGGTTTTCACTGTCGAAAGTGGTCATCGGTACCATCTGGTCGGCCAGTGCCTTACCATCTCGATAGATAACATTACGGTGCAGATTGTCACCACCACCCGCATTGGAGGTCCACTCATAACCAATAAACGCGGTAAAACGCCCCGGCTCATTGTATTGCTCCATAATCGCGGTGTTCTTGCGCCAGATATTCATCGCGAATTTGGCATCTTTCATTACCGCGGGGATTCTATTATTCGATTGGGCTTGAATCATCTCGCTGGTGGCTTGTAAACCGTTACCGGCTTTCATCATGTTGTGCCATTTCTTAATCAGGGGTACGGCCATAAACGCGGCGTCACCATCACGGATGGAAAATATGGTGCCGGCCATGTCTGAGTGATCGGCCACTACCAACCAATCAAGTGGACGCGCAAGTTTCGCAGGCACACCAGTGGATGACATTACCTCTTCGCCACGCGCAAATCGAACCGCGTCTTCTGGCGTTAGGGTTGCTCCCGCAGCGCCCGCATCCACAGACCAACCGGTATGCACGTGTTGATCACCCCAATACACTTGAGTGGGGTACTTGCGCCCTGCGTAGGGCGAAAACCCTTGTGTGGATAAGGCTTCGGACGTGGTTTTTTCATCGCGCGGGTAGTCTGCACCTACAACCTCAGCGCTGACGGCAGGAAGGGCCATCAATACCAGCACTGCGGTTAAAGCCGCAAACAAAGCCTCTCTATATTTTGCAGTGCAACCGCTTAAACGACATTTGCAGACTGACACTGAATACGCCGTAATCAGTCGAAAAGCTTTAATCGCTTTGACAGCGAAGTGCCCGCCTCGGCTATGTGCACGAACGCCCTTACTTTCAATACGATTAAATCCTACTTTTGTACAGTATGAATGGCCCACGATTAGTTGCTCCTCACGGTTAAATTTGTCCAGCTTAAACTTCAACACTTGCATTCACTTAACTCTTTGGCGATTACTCTGTTATTCGCTGACGACAATACCAGCGTGGTAATGCAGTGCGTTTCCTGCTTACCTTCTGGTCATTTCACGCCACGATTAAACATTTAACTGTTTGGCGATTGAAGAACGACATAAAACACCCTTCGACCCCACACTATGAACAATCCGCCTTTCAGCGAGCACCGTTATCGCTTGCTCCACCGTATTGCCGAAACGCACTCGGGGACACGCCAGTCCAACAATAAAAAGCGCGACTGAAATTACTCGCATCTGAAAACCCTAAATCCTTGGTGATATCAGCGATTGGCATCATTGTGTTGATGAGCAATGTAGACGCCCTCTGCAAGCGAACCGCCTGCAATAAGCAGGTGTAACTGGTGCCAGCTGCGTGTAGGTGTCGCTGTAAGCTTCTTACCGGCAAATCACAACGCCGAGCCAGCAACAAAAGGCTAAGGTCGCCCTCCACCAAACTCTCGAGCATTATTTTTTTAATCTGCGTTACTAGCGGGCTTTCTCCCATAACAAACAAAAGCTCCGCACAATAACGAATGAACGAGGTTCCATAGCAAAAGGGTTAGCGCTAAGGCAGCATCACACGCAACCCGCCATCACGAGTCTCTGTTTAATGACAATGTTAGGCGTTAAGCGAATGGAGGTCTGGTCATTTCATGCCAAGAGCATGCCATGAGGACAATCAAATGAAACGTTTATTGCAATACTTAAACAAACCGGAAAAACATTAGCCATCACGTATGTATAAACGGAAGATACTTATCAGGAAAGATTCAAGAAGAGAAGGGGAAACAGACGTGACACTGCCAACCTTAACCGACTAAGGCAAGCTCTCTATATTGCTTAGGTGTCATACCACTATAACGCCGAAATGCGCGGGTAAAATTGGAGGGGTCTTCATAGCCCGTGGCAAAACCAATATCTAACACGCGCGCTGAAGGGTCTTTTAATAAATGAGAGGCTAATTCATATTGCGCACACTGAACAAGTTTGGAATAGCTCGTGCTGTTGTCACTGAGACAACGCTGTAAGGTACGCACACTAACGCCCGCTATCTCAGCGGCCAAGGTTATGGGGGGTATACCGTCGCCTAAATAGGGTTTCAAAATATTTTTAAACGATTCGCTAAAGCCAGACAATGTGCTCGTACCTAAATCAGTCTGCCCACATTGCTCGCAGCGCCGAATCATCTCAAATGTAACGTGATGTAACGTACTGGCCAAAAGCTTTTCAGGAATACTCACCCAAGCCGATGGTTGGCCAATATAGAGCGCCGTATTAGGGAAAGACTGTTGAACATAAGCACCTAATGGCACTGAAGAATGGAGCCCCATCTCAGCGGGCAACCAATGGGCACCCACAAAAGCCTGTACGATCGCAACCAGCATCGCATTGGTATTCATTTCGCAGTGCCTAGCACCAAACACATCCAAAACCACTTCTTCGCGGCTACACACGTGAATATGTTCACCGTGTTTCTCAGCCCATATACGCAGCTGAGTATCTTCTAGCCGTGCTAAGGTGAAAAAACTTTCTAGGGCTACGTTCAAACTTGGGGCCAGCAATATTCTCTGCACAAATTCTGGTGATAACTCCGTGATCGCAAAGTGTTCGCGGGCTCGCAAGGCAATGTCATCGACGCCTTGCTCCCTTGCCATCAGTGTCAAAAAATTCAGCGTATGCAACAGTGACAACTGAGCTTCGGGATCATCTCGCAAACCACCCGGCAGCTTCGCTTCAACAAGCTTTTTATCGACCGGCGCACCTACTTTATCAAGCATGCGTAAATAAGGATGTAAATGTGCTGCCCTGAAGTGGGGAACCCTATTCATAATTCAATCCATCAAGCAATGTAGACACAAGCATGTAAGAAACAACGATGTGCCCGACCAAGACTCGACTCTACCAAACCAGTAGAACGAGTCAAGATAACTCTATAGCAATTTAGACTGGTAATTTAAAGGCCCGCCGAACGGTGTAGGCTAACTTAGGGCTACATTATACGCTAAGAGTGACCCCACAGGATTGCCAACGATTAACATATTATACCTACGCGTGTGGCATGAAATGACCAGAAAACACCTATACACATCTGATATAAAAGAGCCCACATAGAAAAGAGCGTGATACGCCTATTCTCTTTTAGCATAAGCTTCCGGCATAATACGGCGGCTACCTTTAAAGGACACACATTATGGCGTTTATCGATATTTTCACTTGGATCGTTTTTTTGATTATGATTTCCGTAGTTGTTGGAATCATTGTCTTTATGGGCCTATGGCCAGGGCGAATTGCAAAAACGCGCCAACACCCTCAAGCGGAAGCGATAACTATTGGCAGCTGGGTGTGCCTTTTATTCGGAGGTGTCATGTGGCCACTTATGCTTATCTGGGCCTATACAAAACCTAGCACCGCATCACAGCAAGCAGACACCATAATGCTTGCACAAAAAGTGGCGCTATTGCAAACGCGCCTAGAAGCGTTAGAGCGGCAGAAAGGAGAAAACCAATGATTCTGGTACTGTTAATTGTTTACCTTGCCTTTCTTGCTATAGCCATAAAATTCAAACTGATTAAGCCCACCTTATTCTGGAAAATATCACCATTACTTTGGGTCGTCTTTTTATTGGTTGCTCTGTTTATTCCACTACAATTCTGGGCTCCCGGTGGCTATATCCGTGTTATTGCACCAACTGTGCAAATTGTACCCAATGTCTCCGGTCAAGTTATTAATGTAAGCGTAAAGCCGAATCAACACGTTAGCAAAGGCGATATCCTTTATCAGCTCGACGCTCGCCCTTTCCAATCTGTGGTAGACCGTCTTCAAGCCGATCTAACGCTTGCGAATATCCGCTTTGAACAACAAGAAGAATTACAACAAAAAAACCTTGGCCGAAAACTCGATATTGACCGTACGCGGGCCAATGTCGCTTCCACCCAAGCCCAGCTAGACAAGGCTCAATACGACCTTGAACAAGCCACTGTGCGCGCGCCCGATAGCGGTATTGTGACTAATGTTGAAGCTTTGCAGGAAGGCGCTAGAGTGGTGTCTGCACCCTTTGCGCAAACCCTGGCATTTGTAGAAGACAACAACCGGCCCATTTTCGCGCAAATACAGCAAAGCTATTTACGCTATGTAGAAATAGGACAGTCGGCAGAAATTGCTTTTAAAATGTATCCCGGTCAAGTATTTCCAGCCACAGTAAAAGCCATTTTACCCGGATCCTCCCTTGGGCAATTCGGACCATCAGGCATTTTACCCACTACGCTCAGTGAAGTTCACGGCCCCATGTTTGTTAGACTTTATCTAACGGACACCGCCATGGCTGCATCACTACCTGCCGGCGCTACTGGAGACGTTGCAATTTATACCGAGAAAGGCTCTGCATCACATGTTATTAGAAAGGTGATGATACGAACAACAGCCATAACAAACTACGTTAACCCATTTTGAGAGATGGAACTGACATAACGCCTACAATCCACACTCAACCTAAGGGCATCGCTAATAATTGATTTTAGCCTCTGCGCGGTCTGGTAAGCCTTAGGCTAAGGCAGACTGCGCAGCGCAAGGCTAATTACCTACCCCAGCAGGCCAACGCCCGCAATAAGGTTTGCCCTCTCGTGGCCTTCGGGGCTTTGTGCGCTTAGAGCTTTGTGCACTTAAGTCTTTCTCTCTTTCTGAACGTTTGATTTATGCAATGGGGAAGCGGTGGCATAAGGTACTTTACCCGACGGAACAAACTTAGATGCTGGCTCAATATGTAAGTCTTGGTCATCAAAAAATATATGCGGTTTAAACGCTTTTAAAATTTTTGATTTATCCATTCCGCCTAAAAAGAATACCTCATCAACATATACCCCCCAATGCCGTAATGTTTTTATTACACGCATTTCGGCTGGAGCATTTCTAGCCGTAACAATGGCAATTCTAATCGGCGAAAACTCGACGCTAAAAGGAAGCCTCTCTTGGAGTCTTGACAGTTTCTTTAATAAACTAGCATAGGGGCCTTCCTGCATAGGAACATCTTGGTTCTCATCTTCATTGGCATGAAAGCCTTCGATACCTTCAGCTTTATACACAATTTCACTCTGATCATCGAATATAACGGCATCTCCATCGAAGGCAATGCGCACTTGCCCCTCTGGGATTTTGTGCACATCTTTTGGTGGCTCCTTCAAGTAAGCCGCTGCGCACGTAACCCCATCAATAACTCTCTGTGCATCTTTAAGGTTTGTAGTTAAGAAAAGGTCCACATCAAAAGCGTCCAAATAATCAACCACTGACTCCCCGCCGGTAAATGCATGCCTGGAAATAGGTAACGCCCTTTCTCGAATATTATTAAATACTCGAATGCCTGTTTCAGGGCTATTACGCGACATGACTACAACTTCAACTAAGGGGTTGTTATCGCCTGTTTTTTGGTGTTTGTTGAGTTCGAGTAAGGCTTTCACTAGCGGCATTCCTGTACCATCGTTTAGATGCTCGCCCTCCTTATCAAGCATGTACGTTCGGTATTCCTCTACAGCGGTTTCTTTGTCTTCCTTATATTTAGACCTAAACACTGAATCCGCTTCACTCAAGTCAAATAAAGCGGTTGCAGAGATTCCCACAACCAATGTGTCTGATAAATCTAGCGCCATTCCCCACTCCTAGTTTGACTTAACGAGGTTGTACTTATTGCTTTTCGAACACCCACACTACCACTTGAATAGCGCGAAATACCACTATATTAAGGGCAGCTCTCGCTGCGTACGCCGTACTTATCTATGTATTTCTGAGTCGTTAACCGGTAAAGGTACGGGTATCGTCGCCAACAGGTTAAAAACCGCATTTTATTCTTAGCAGAAGTGCTCTGCATTGATACCTGTGCGTATAACGCAAGACTTATAGAGGACGTACCTATGGATGACAGCCAGTGGCATGCTATTAGCGAATAGTGAATCACTCGCGCCTTGCATTAGCCAGCATCAGCCGCTCGATGTGGGCCTTAAACGAGCCTATTGCTCGTATGGCGAAAAAAGTAAATTGGTCTCTAACACTAATGCTTAACTCACTTCGCGCGCCCGCTTTTTATAGTTCAAATTTAGCCACACTATATACCTGAATAACAGGTTTTACCGGGCACAAAAAAAGGGGGCAACCAATAAATGTATTGATTGCCCCCTTTAGATACTTACCTATTTAGTACTGCTTAATTCGTCGCGCCAGCGCCTTCTTCAAGCGACTGTAAAACTTGATCTAAGTTAAAGCTGCCTGGTTTTTGACGAGGTGGGTATTTCTTGAAAGTAGAAATAAATTCACCCACATATGCCTGCGCTGGAACAAGTAAGAATACTCGCTCAAACCGCCATTTATCATACCCAAAGGCTTCAATATCAGCACGCTCAAATGGATCTTGTCGTAGGTTAAATAGCTTAGGAACCCGCAAGGTAACAAGTGGCTCTTGCCATACGTTAAAACCATGCGCACGCTGCTCACTAAACATTAACTTCCAATCACCGTAACGCAAAGCCGATAAAGAACCATCATCGGTAAAGTAGAACATTTCTTTACGTGGGCCTTCTTCAACTTCACCCGTAAAATAAGGCAACATGTTGTAACCATCTAAATGGTTTTTAAAGGTTTTTCCACCCGCCTTGTAACCCTTTAGCAGCTTTTCTTTTATTTGCGTATCGCCTGCTGCGGCCACAAAGGTGGGCAGCCAATCTTCTTGGGAAATGATTTCGTTTGACACTTGCCCAGGCTTGATTTTACCCGGCCATTTCACCAGCATTGGCACCCTAAAACCGCCTTCCCAAGTGGTATTTTTCTCACCACGGAAAGGGATCATACCACCGTCGGGCCAGCTCATTAATTCGGCTCCGTTATCAGTGGAATACATAACAATAGTGTTATCGGCGACTTTTAAACGATCGAGGGTATCAAGCATTTCACCGACCATTCCGTCGTGCTCGGCCATACCGTCAGCGTAGATGCCTTGCCCCGTTACACCTACGGACTTAGGCTTTAAATGCGTCCATACGTGCATACGTGTAGTGTTATACCAAACAAAGAAAGGTTTATCGGCTTTCACTTGCTTTTCAATAAATTTAACGGCTAACGCGGTCACTTCTTCATCGATAGTTTCCATACGTTTTTTGGTCAGCGGGCCAGTATCTTCAATTTTGCCATCTGCATAACTATGAATAACGCCACGTGGGCCAAACTTCTTCTTAAATTCTGGGTCTTTTGGGTAGTCTTCGTTTTCGGGTTCTTCTTCGGCATTAAGGTGGTATAAGTTACCAAAAAATTCGTCAAAACCGTGATTTGTGGGTAAATGCTCATCAAGGTCACCCAGATGGTTTTTACCGAATTGCCCGGTAGCATAACCCATGTTTTTTAACACCTCGGCAACAGTAATGTCTTTACTACTTAAGCCTTCTTTAGCGCCTGGTAAGCCAACTTTAAGCAAGCCTGTGCGAAATGGGCTTTGGCCTGTAACAAACGAAGCGCGGCCAGCGGTACAGCTATTCTGGCCGTAGGCATCGGTAAATAAAATACCGTCATTGGCTATACGATCGATATTAGGCGTTTTGTAGCCCATCATGCCTCGGTTATAAGCGCTGACATTAAACCAACCAATGTCATCGCCCCATATCACAAGGATATTGGGCTTCTTTTCTGCCGCGAACGCGGTAGATGATATTGCCGCAGCACAAACAATGCTTGGCAGCAATTTTAAAAATCTCATAAACATAATTTAAATCCCTAAATAATGAAAACTGAAAACATACACATTCTACTAATAGCACCAATACGAAAAGCTTCATCACTCTCAAAAAAGCAACTAGTACAAAGCAGCAACTAGTAGATCAAAGCGTCAAAGCGAAGAATGATGAACACGCCAAAAGCCAAAAAACCGCTCCAACGAGTGCGAAGCATATTCACTCATGATTTCATGTGTATTAGAGCAAAAACGGAGGTTATACGCATCAATTGAGCAAAGCGATCACACAAATTTGAAAAACCCAATACTAAATTTGTACCGTGGGCTGTCCCCAAATCTAAAACGCCAGCTAGCGAATTTTGGCATCCGAACTAAATAATTGAAAGGTATACTTTAGTGGAATAACGGCAAAAAATGAATGCCACGCCATGGATTTCAGATTATGGCAGTACACGCAAATAAAAAATGGATATTCAACACTATCGGCGTCACCCACCTTAAAACCTGTCATCGCAACTACTTTTGCTTTATAGCCATGCTGCTGCCTTGTCTCACTCGTACCCCGTACGCGGGTATATGGCTGATAAAATAAGATTCGACAGCCGACACCAATTCTCAATACTTATAGCGGTGCAATATGGTTATCGTTAAGCGCATAACCACCTACTGGTTAGATCGCTCTTCTACTCAGCCTGCCCAAACATGCTGCACATAGGGAATGGAACCTAACCCGGCATAAATAACCCAGCCCAAAACCAGTAATTACACCTTAATACCTGTCACATGGGGGAACAACCTGTTGCGAGTCCACGATTCACGGTATCTTTTTGTGCTGGCCCTTGTTAGCCGTCAACTTAAGACCTCAATGCTTCCATGAATAGACTTTCACGGTGCTCTGCCTCACTATCCGTTTTCCCCACACGATGGCACTTCTCTTTTGGCAGTTTGGAAAGTAGTACATTTACAGACTTCGTTGGCCCATATCCTTCACTTAAAAAAACCGGCTTCCAACCTGGGGCTTTTTCTTGAACTGATGAGATGTAAGCACTTCTAAACTCCTGCCAAGCGCACAATTTCGTTGATATTAACCATCACCCACAAACCAACCATCACCCCCATCTGATTAAAGCTCCAGATTTTAGCACCGGCGAAAATCGAATTTGCACGCACTTTAATACATCATCCACTATTTAAAGATAATTTTCTGACACAAAAAAAGCCGGCAATTGCCGGCTTTTTGAAAACAACGGCTAATACGTTAGCCGCTTATTTAAATTCCGCACGCCCGCGGTAAGGAGCTTTATCACCCAGCTCTGCTTCAATACGTAGCAGACGGTTGTACTTGGCTATACGATCAGAACGAGACAGGGAACCGGTTTTAATCTGGCCAGCGGCAGTTGCTACAGCCAGGTCAGCAATGGTGGTGTCTTCGGTTTCGCCGGAACGGTGAGAGATAACGGCAGTGAAGCCTGCATCTTGTGCCATTTTGATGGCATCCAGGGTTTCACTCAAGGTACCAATTTGGTTGAACTTAATAAGAATAGAGTTACCAATACCTTCATCAATTCCACGCTTTAGGATTTTGGTGTTGGTTACGAACAGATCATCGCCCACCAACTGTACTTTGTCGCCAATTTTCTTGGTGAGGATATCCCAGCTTTCCCAATCGCTTTCGTCCATACCATCTTCAATAGACAAAATGGGGTACTTGGCGGCAAGTTCGGCCAGGTAATCGGCATACTCTGCACCGGTGAATTTCTTGCCTTCGCCGCTCATGTCGTACACGCCATCTTTGTAAAATTCAGATGATGCGCAGTCTAGGGCTAGGGTAATGTCTTCGCCCAGCTTGTAGCCAGCGTTGGCCACGGCTTCTGCAATAGCTTCCAGCGCGGCTTCGTTAGACGGCAGGTTTGGAGCAAAACCACCTTCGTCGCCCACGGCTGTGTTTAGACCACGGTTCGAAAGTACTTTTTTCAGGCTGTGGAATATTTCTGCGCCCATACGCAGTGCTTCGGTGAAGTTTGGTGCAGAAACAGGCTGGACCATAAATTCTTGAATGTCGACGTTGTTGTCGGCGTGCTCGCCACCGTTAACAATGTTCATCATCGGCACTGGCATGGAGTATTTGCCCGGGGTACCGTTAATTTCGGCGATGTGTGCGTACAAAGGAATACCTTTGTCGATAGCCGCTGCTTTTGCCGCAGCCAAGGAAACAGCCAGAATGGCGTTTGCACCTAGGGTGGCTTTGTTTTCGGTTCCGTCTGCATCCAGCATTATGCCGTCTAGCTCACGCTGAGCTGCTGCATCTTTACCCACCAACAGAGGCTTAATTGTTTCGTTAATGTTGGCAACGGCTTTCAGTACGCCTTTACCCAGGTAACGGCTTTTGTCGCCATCACGCAGCTCTAGGGCTTCACGGGAACCGGTGGATGCACCAGAAGGCGCGCATGCGCTTCCTACTGCTCCAGATTCCAGAACCACTTCCGCCATAACGGTTGGGTTCCCGCGGGAATCCATTACCTCAAAACCAACTACGTCTACAATCTTGCTCATAGTGACTGTCTCTTTTTAGTTAACACTTAGCTAATGTGGGAACCGCTGTTAAAGGCGCCCTACTTTAAATTAATTAAATAATTTCCAACGGTGGTAAAACTTTTATTAAGTTATCCACTGCTTTTATTTGCCCAAGAAAGGGCTCCAGCTTATCTAGCGGGAGGGCACTAGGGCCATCACATTTCGCCTGCGCTGGATTGGGGTGGGCTTCCAAAAACAAACCTGCAAGCCCAACGGCCATGCCGGAGCGCGCCAGCTCGGCCGTTTGGTTGCGACGACCGCCGGATGCAGCACCCAACGGGTCGCGAAACTGAAGGGCGTGAGTGACATCAAAGATAACGGGCAGGCCGTTACTCACTTCCTTCATAGTGCGGAAACCCAGCATGTCGACAACTAAATTGTCGTAGCCCATACAGGTTCCCCGCTCGCAGAGAATAAGGTTTTCATTGCCTCCCTCTGCAAATTTCTCAATGATATTTTTCATTTGGCCGGGGCTTAAAAACTGCGGTTTTTTAACGTTAATAACTGCTTTGGTTTTTGCCATGGCCTCTACCAAGTCTGTTTGACGAGCCAAAAAGGCCGGTAACTGAATGACATCTGCCACTTCCGCAACCGGTGCCGCCTGATGGGGTTCATGCACATCGGTAATGACCGGGATATTAAACTCCGCTTTTATCGCCTCGAATATACGCAGCCCTTCGTCCATTCCCGGCCCACGGTAGGAGCTAATGGAAGAACGGTTGGCTTTGTCGAATGAGGCTTTAAATACGTAGGGTATACCCAGCTTTTCCGTCACCTTTACGTATTTTTCGGCAATTTGCAGAGCCAGATCTTTCGATTCCAGCACATTCATGCCACCAAATAAGGTAAAGGGCCTATCGTTGGCAACTTCTAGGCTGCCAACCTTAATAACTTTGTGTTGCAAACGGTGTTTCTCCTTTAGCGCGCGATTCTACCCACGGGTAGCGAGTGCGGCCTTGATGTAACTTAAGAACAATGGGTGCGCGTCCCTTGGTGTTGAAGTAAATTCCGGGTGAAATTGACAAGCAACAAACCAAGGGTGATCTGGCAACTCTACAACTTCGACCAAAGTGTCATTTGCCGACCACCCGCCAATGTGTAAACCGGCCTGCCTAAGCTGGTCTAAATAGGTGTTATTGACTTCATAGCGGTGACGATGGCGCTCTTCAATGAGTTCCTTGCCATAGATGCTAGCCGACTTGGAGCCTTTTTCCAGGTGGCACTCCTGACTACCAAGGCGCATGGTGCCACCCATATCGGAACTTTCGTCGCGTTTTTCCTTATCGCCCTCGGCCGTTATCCACTCCGTAATCAAACCAATAACAGGGTGCGGGGTTTTGGGGTTGAATTCGGTACTGTTGGCTTCGTCTAGTTGCACCACGTTACGCGCAAACTCAATAACCGCACACTGCATGCCGAGGCATATACCGAGGTATGGGATGTTGTTTTCACGGGCATAGCGCACGGTCATTAGTTTGCCTTCTAGACCGCGCTCACCAAAGCCGCCAGGCACCAGAATAGCATCGGCATCGGCCAATATGCCGGTGCCCTGCTCTTCTATATCTTCGGCGTTTATATAATTAATTTTTAGATCGGCACCGTCGTGCAGTGCCGCATGGCTCAGGGCTTCGTTCAGCGACTTGTAGGCGTCAAGTAAGTCCATGTACTTGCCTACCATGGCAACAGTCACCTCTTTGGTGGCATTGCGCTCTAGCTCCACCACGTGCTCCCACTCTTTCAAGTCGGCTTCGGGTGCTTCTAGGCCAAATTTATCGAGCACAATCTGGTCTAGGTTGAAACTGCGGAGTATTTGCGGAATAGCGTAAATCGATTTGGCATCGGCCAAGGGCACAACCGCACGCTCTTCCACGTTGGTAAACAGGGAGATTTTACGGCGTGAATCGATGTCAATTTCCTGCTCAGACCGACACAGCAGGATATCCGGCTGCAGGCCAATGGAGCGCAGTTCTTTTACCGAATGCTGGGTGGGCTTGGTTTTAGTCTCGCCAGCGGTGGCAATGTAAGGCACTAGGGTAAGGTGCATGAGCAGTGCGCGCTGGTTACCCATTTCCACTTTAAGCTGGCGAACAGCTTCCAAAAACGGCTGGGATTCAATATCCCCCACGGTGCCACCAATTTCGACAAGGGCAATATCGTAACCATCACCACCGCTAAGAATACGGCGCTTAATTTCGTCGGTAATATGGGGAATAACCTGCACGGTACCGCCCAAATAGTCGCCACGGCGTTCTTTACGCAGTACGGTTTCGTATACACGACCGGTGGTAAAGTTGTTACGCTTGGTCATTTTAGTGCGAATAAAACGTTCGTAATGGCCCAGGTCCAAATCCGTTTCGGCGCCGTCTTCGGTGACGAAGACCTCTCCGTGCTGGAAGGGGCTCATGGTGCCAGGGTCTACATTAATGTAGGGGTCGAGCTTAAGAATGGTAACTTTGAGGCCGCGAGCCTCCAAAACTGCCGCCAGGGATGCCGAAGCGATACCCTTTCCCAGTGACGACACAACGCCGCCGGTCACAAATATATATTGAGTCATCGAAACCCTATACCAGATTGTTTAAATGCTTATGCAGGTTGTAAGCGATAGCGAATACGCTTTTACCTGAATAGTTGAAAACTGGAGTTACTGAGGGGGCGAAAGTGAAGGCTTTATACCGAAATTGGCTCTAAATCTGTTCGCATTTCCGTAAGCATAGACTGCCCCTGAGATGGGACGCCAGAGTACCAGAAAGCCGACGCTGACTCAATCCGAAAATGGCGCTTTAGCACCCCTGCCATAACCAGTTTAGCCGAATGCCGCCTTCTTGAACCTGGCTAGCACAGATCCATAAATCACCCACGGCAACCAGCTCCTCGCCACAGTATATAAGGGGTATACGGTCGCGCAGCCACGGCTCTAGCTTATATTCCAGCAGTAGCTTTTTTAACATTTGTGATTTTGCACGATTTTCGGGGCGGCAACGCTCGCCACCACGGCGGTAACGCACAGTATAGTCACCAGCCGCCAAGCCCGTTTCGGCTGACTGTGCGGTTAGTGTGAACCCCTGCCCCAGCGTCAAAGGCGCTTGCGAGCACCAGGGCAATGGCTGTGCATTATGGGTAACCAACCGCGGTAACAAGTACAGCCGCTGCTTAAAGCGGCGTACACTGCACTCTCCCCAGCACACTTCAGGCGCTGCATCGTCTGCGGCTGCCAATAACTTTTCTATCTCTAGCAGGTGCTGCTGGCTAGGCAGTAAGTGGTAGCGAAGCCCCACCCAATAACGCAGCAAATGCTTTTGCCGGCTTGCTGAATATGATTCCAACTGATGTAAACACAGACTTTCTCCCACACGTTCGCGGCGCGGGCTAGCATTGGCGTAGTCCTCTGCGGCATATTCATCCAACAACGACTGATTCTCAGCTAACAACCCGGCAGCCTTTGCCAGTTGGCGCTGCGCCTGCGGCCAACGGCTCTGCAACAACGGCATAACATCGTTACGTAAGTAGTTTCGATCATAATCCGTTTGTTGGTTGCTCTCGTCTTCAACCCAGCTAAGCCTGCAACTTTGGGCATAATTACGCAGCTCTTCACGGGTATAACCCAACAATGGCCGTAACAATTGCGCCGTGGCTCCACCCCCAACGCAAAGATTGCGTTGCTTGGGTACACCAGCCAAACCTTTTAAGCCTGCGCCACGCACAAGCCTAAACAATAGCGTTTCAGCCTGGTCCCCAGCATGATGGGCCGTTAGCAGAACGTCACCTTTGTGCATTATGCTTGCAAACGCGCAATAACGAGCATCTCGGGCAGCAGCCTCTAAGCCGCGTCCTTCCCGACTTAGCTCCACGGCAATTTGTTTATAGGCAACACCAAGGGCAGCACTAACCTGGCGGCAGTGTTCGCCCCAGGTTTTTGCCTCAGCAGAAAGCTGGTGATCTATATGAACAGCCGTAAGCTTAGGTAACTGAAGTTGCGCCAATTGGTGCAGTAGCACGGTAGAATCCAAGCCGCCACTAAAGCCAACCAACACCTGATTCGCCTCACGTAGTTGCGGTGCGCAGCTTCGCAGCGCTTGAAAAATTTCGGCCATAATGAAAAAGTTCGCTCTTTTGTGTGGTCACAACCCTTAATTCAAACAAATTATGAACGATAAAAGCAAAATTTCTCTGCCTTTTGGCAGCTGGCCTTCAAATATAACCGCCGAACGGGTTGCCGGAAAAACGCCAAAACTAGCTGAACCCTGCATTGATAACAACCGGTTATTTTGGCTACAAACCCTGCCGGAAGAAAAAGGCAGGGTTGCGGTAATGATGAAACCGCTGGTAAATAATCACAGCGGCGAAGCTCGTTGCATACTTCCTCGACCACTTAGCGCTAAATCCAAAGTACACGAATACGGCGGCGGTAGTTACTGTGTAGACGGCAACATGCTCTATTTTGTACTCGCCGACGACCAGCAGGTTTACTGCGCAGATGTCACGCGTTCGGATTTTCAGCCAGAAGTGCTGTCATCAAACAATACAGCTTTTTCAAACGATAGCGATAGCCAGTTGCGGTTCGCCGACCTAAGCCTAGACGAAAGTGGTGCCAAGCTACTGGCGGTATGCGAGCAGCATTTCCATGACCGTAAGCAAGAGCCCGAGACTCGCCTAGTCGCTATCCATACCAACGGTAGCGGTACCATTGACGTTATTGCCGAGGGCAACAATTTCTACTCCAACCCCACACTTTCTCCCTGTGGCAACACGTTATGTTGGTTAAGCTGGAATCACCCCAATATGCCCTGGGACTCAACCCAGCTTTGGCTGTGCCACCGAAACGACGAGGGGCACTTTGTTCAAGCCAGTGCAGTATGTGTTGCCGGTGATACCGGCAACGAGAGTATTTTTCAACCGCGCTTTTCACCTACCGGTGATTTGATTTTTGTATCAGACCGTAACAATTGGTGGAACCTCTATCGCATTACGAAAGAAAATTTTTGCGAGGGAGTATTTACTGCTGAACGCATAACCCACCTTAACGCAGAGTTCGCGACGCCCCAGTGGACATTCAATATGTCTACCTACGCATTTCTAAACGAGCACTCTATTCTCGCAACCTACACACAAAACGGCGCTTGGCAACTAGCCACTATCGATACCCGCTCTTCACCGTACTCACTTAAAAAGATTAACGCAGCCCATTTAAACCTCACCGTTATTCACGGTATAGAGTGCAGCGAAAACAATGCTGTATTTATTGCAGCGGGGCCAACATTTGCGGCCAATGTATACCATTATTGCGATGGCACAACCAATGCGATTATCCAAAATGAAGAGTTGGTGGCTCCCGCCGAATGCTCAATACCGAAGGCCGTACAATTCTCTACGGGGAAAAGTGCAACCCAGACCGCCTATGGTTTTTACTACCCCCCAGCTAACGCCCACTATTTTTGCACAGAGGGAAAACCACCCCTTATCGTTATTTGCCACGGTGGCCCAACCGGCGCCACCGAAAACGCACTGAATTTAAAAATCCAATATTGGACGAATCGAGGCTTTGCGGTAATGGATGTAAATTATCGCGGTAGCACAGGGTTTGGCAGAACATTCCGCCACGACCTACATAACAACTGGGGCATTTACGATGTAGAGGATGTATGTGCGGCAGCAAATTACGCTGTAGAGCAAGGTTGGGCAGCGGCTGACAAACTGATCATTAAGGGCAGCAGCGCCGGTGGCTACACGGTGCTTGCGGCCTTAACCTTCAGTAGCACTTTTAGTGCTGGAGTGAGCCTTTACGGTATTGGCAACCTAGAAACCCTTGTGTGCGACACCCACAAATTTGAGGCGCGGTACCTAGACAAGCTTGTCGGCGACTACAACCACCAACGTGAACGTTACCGGCAACGCTCTCCTATTCATTTTGTAAACAACATTAATTGCCCACTACTGGTATTTCAGGGGCTGGAAGACAAGGTTGTTCCGCCCAACCAAGCTGAAGCCATGGTAAAGGCCGTAAAGGCGAAAGGCTTAAAGGTAAATTACGTTACCTTTGAGGATGAAGGCCATGGGTTTAGAAATGCTCACAATATAAATACCATGCTCAACGAAGAGCTGCGCTTTTATCAACAGGTATTTAACCTGTAGCATATTGAATACTCAGCACATACCAATTAACGAGGCCAGTGGGCGTTTTAACCACAGCCTCGTCATCCACCGCTTTTTTTAGCAGCGCTCTCGCCATAGGTGAATCTATAGAAATGTAATCGTTACGGCCATAAATTTCATCTGGCCCCACAATACGAAAGCTCAGTTTTTCGCCTTCGTCGTTTTCCACGTTTACCCAGGCACCAAAAAAAACTTTTCCGCTCTGCTGCGGCGAATAGTCGACGATGGTTAAGTCTTTTAACCGCTTACGCAAAAAACGAACACGTCGGTCTATTTCTCTTAGCCGTTTTTTATTGTACTGATAATCGGCGTTTTCACTGCGATCACCCAAGGATGCCGCCCAAGCGACTTTTTGGGTAACTTCTGGCCGCTCCGTACGCCAAAGGGTATCCAGCTCTTCTTCGAGCTGGCGAAAACCTTCACGGGTAATAAGATTTGTTTTCAAAGCGGGTTTACTCACTGCAAAATTGAATCACCATTTTGCCGATTAATGGCGAAAATGCAATGAATGTAGATCAGAGGTTTATCGATTAGAGGACAAATAGAATGTCGCGATCCATTAACGGCCAACGTGCGTACAAGTGCCTAAAGGCAAAAATAGCTAATGACGAATAACCAAACCTTTCTTCTGATATTCACGTAGGCGAAGGCCAAAACTACCATCACGCCATACTTGTTTAATCAAGTATTTTCTTGGCAATTCGCCGGTTTCTATATGCGCCAAGTCTTTTACCTGTTCTTTTTCACACTGCCGTTTATTTTCATTCAACAACAAAATAACCCGAGGCAAATGTCGTAGCCGAGGGTTTGATTCCATAACGATACCCACTTCACCACTGTATAATTCCACAATGGCACCCGCAGGATACAAGCCAATAGTTTCGATAAATTTAATCGCTAGCTGCTCGTCAAAGTGTTTACCTTTTTCGGTATAAATAATCTTTAACGCTTCGGTGGAGGTTTTTGCCCGTGAATAGCAACGGTCGGCTGTCATCGCATCGTAGGCATCCACTATGGCAATAATACGGGAATAACGCGAAATACCGTGGCCCGGCAATTTACGCGGGTAGCCAGTACCATCGATTTTCTCATGGTGGCTATACGCCACATCAATAGCACCCGTATAAATATTACTGCTTGCCAATAAAAGATTTCGTCCGTGAACGGTATGCGCTTTCATTAAACGCATTTCTTTTGGTGTGAGGCTAGCGGGTTTATCTACAATTTCTTGTGGCACACGCATTTTACCCACATCGTGCAGCAGGCCGCACATGCCCAAATTATGCAGTTCGTCTTCATCTATTCCCAATTGACGACCAAAAGCAATCGCAAGAATACACACATTCAGGCAGTGCTCTGCGGTGTATTCTCGTTCATCGCGAATTTTTGCCATCCACAACAGTGCATCCGGATGACGGATAACCGACTGCACGCAGTCATTAACCATACTGCGTGCCGCTGTACCATCCAGTGCGCCACCCAGGCGAATATCGTCGAGTAGGGTTTTGGTCAGCGAGCGTGCTGCACGAAATGTTTTATAGGTTTTTCGATGCTCTTCCTGCACAGACACTTCTGGCGCAAATACATCACTGCGGGGCCGGGCCTGAGTTGCCGTACCTTCATTAGAGCTGAGGGAACTGAGAGCACTCTCGGTATAATCGGTCATAACATACACGTACTCGCAATATTCCGAGACAATGTCTATGTCGTCCTGCTCTTCGAGTAAAAAACCTTGCATAATGAAGGGTGTATCGAGCCAGTCTTTATCGAGCTCAGAGACGTACATACCCACCCGTAACTCACCCACATGCATCTTTACAACTTTGGACATGTTACCCCGCATTAAAAAATCAATTTTGCCAAGAACCCTGGGACAGAAGCCGCCAGCAAAAAATCGTTAGGGCGACTCTCCCATTATAGATACTGATCAGCCCTGCATCAGATTTTGAGTAAAGCTTGGGCAAAAACAGGTAAATTTGTGTCGTTTAACCCCGCAAGGCTTATGCGGCTGCTGCCTATCATAAATACAGCGTGATTTTCCGCCAACGCATTGACTTGCTCGGGCGATATACCGAGGAAAGAAAACATTCCCTGTTGGCGCGCAATATGATTAAAACGACCTTCGGCGCCAGCCGTATTAACGGTATCCACCAGTTTTTTGCGCATAACCTGAATACGTGTACGCATCACACTTACGTCGGCTTCCCAACATTTGCGCAAAACGCTATCCGCAAGAATTTCGGCCACCACCGATGCCCCGTGTGATGGAGGCATGGAATAGATGCCCCGCACAATTGTGGCAATATGCGAGCTGACTGACGCTTTGGCATCACTTTTAACAGCTACCGCCCCCACCCGCTCACGATACAAGCCAAAATTTTTGGAGCAGGATAAGACAAACAAAACCTCAGGTAATTGATCGCACATTAAGCGAATGCCAAAGGCATCCTCCTCCAAACTGAAACCAAAGCCTTGGTAGGCCATATCAATAAAAGGAATTAACCCTTTCTTGCCGCATAGATCGGTTACCGCTTGCCACTGGCCCTGAGTAAGGTCAGCCCCAGTGGGGTTATGACAGCACCCATGTAGAAGCACAAAGTCTCCCTCCCGTGCATTGGCGTTAAGAGCACTGATCATCTCGTCAAAACGGACACTGTGAGTAGCAAAATCGTAATAGGGGTAAGTTTCCAACGTAACGCCCGCATCACCGAGCAACGGAACATGATTGCCCCAGGTTGGGTCGCTTACCCAGATGCGGCTTTTTGGGCTTGTACGCACTATAAGCTCGGCCGCTACGCGCAATGCCCCGCAACCACCCGGTGTTTGCACCAGCGCCACATTCTCCAGCTGTGGATGTGTTTCCCCAAGCGTAAGCTTTGCCAACAGGTCATTAAACTGCAGACTACCCAAAGGGCCCACATAGGCCTTCGAGGTTTCGTTGTTAAGTAAACGTTGCTCGGCCTGCTTCACCGCGTCAAGAACAGGCGTTTGCCCCTGCTCATCTCGATAAACCCCTACTCCAAGGTCTATTTTGTGGGACCTAGGGTCGCTTTTAAACTGAGCTATCAAACCTAATATAGGATCGGGAGGCAACTGAGGTAGAGTGTTGAACATGCAGTATTTCCAAATTCGATGCATTGAGGACGACACGCGCAAAGTGTAAAGTCGTGCGGCTGTAAATTTTAACCCATTCAAAACTGATTTGAGCAAGGTATTCTTCATGAGCGTAACGGCGCTAGACAACTACGATACTAAAATTTTACGCTGCCTGCAGAACAACGCCGAATTATCCATGGCCGATTTGGGTGAGGCCGTTGGTCTATCGCATACGCCCTGCTGGCGCAGGGTAAAACGCCTAGAAGAAGAAGGCTATATCAAGCAACGCGTAACATTGTTAAACGCCGAACAGCTCAATTTAAGCGTGGCAGTACATGCTTATATCACCATTAAAAGTCATGACGAAGAATCTTTACTGGCGTTCGAAAGCTCTGTTCAAACCGTTAATGAAGTTGTGGAATGTTACTCCATAACCGGAGAGAAGGATTATCTACTTAAAGTCGTAGTGGCAAGCGTGGATCACTACGAACAATTACTAAAAGCTAAACTTGTTCATCTTCCTAATGTGGCTTCGGTTAATTCTGTTTTTGCTTTGAAGCAAATTAAATACACAACAGCGCTTCCGCTATAGCGGAAGCGCTGTTGTGGCGCGACTAAGAGGCCTCTACGCAAAGTATAAAGACAAGCGCTAGGCGCCCCACTTGTACTTTAGAAACCCGCGGCGAGTGCGCCAGCAAGCCTTCACTATAAGCCGTAGACACTCCCCCGCTCATAGGTGCTGCTGCATTCGCACTTTCTATAAGCTATAGGCAAAAAAAAGCCCGCCATAGGCGGGCTGGGACTAGTTACACATAAAACACATCAAAACTAAGCGAATAACAACTTCAGTTCACATAACAACAAAAAAACACACTTAACAACACACTTAACAACACACTTAACAACACACTTAACAACACAGTTAACAACAGCTAGTGGTACAACCTTGTGTACGTTGAGAATTACTCAAGCTACTGTTAACTAATTTAACACATACGCATTAAAAATAAAGGATCAAAACGCGATATCAATGGTGAATACCATCACATTTGCTCATTATAAAGCATTAATTCGTATAACTTTCATACTTTTTACACATTTCAATGTTGTTTGTGACGCCTCCAGCAACATTAGATTTTACGAAAGTAATGATAAAACATGAATTCCTATAAATCGCTTCTATCCAGACAGTACCAAAACCCTTTTATCTACACCTGACACTTCATGATGACACCTATCGTGACATTTCCTCTTAATATCCGGGGCTACTCATGTAACTCACCCTCCATTACAGACAGATACCCACACTAAAGTAGCAGTTAAATATAGAAGCTAATATCTCAGAAACTAGAGCTGAATTACTCCTCTACGGATGCGGACTGCCCGTCGAAATGTTTATACGCGCGGGCATAGCCAAGATAGTTGACGTCGAACATGAGCCTTTATTGAACCCACTCAGTATAAATAGCGGTGCCCATAGGATTAATGCGGGAGATTAAAATTATTCTGAATTATTCTGGACACTCGTGCGCCGCACGTGAACCCGGAGAACTATAATTGGTCAGCCAAGCCGCAATTTCTATGCACAATTTTTACTCCGCATGAGCATTAGGATAGATAAGCGGGCATTCCCCTCCATTCCAATGTAAAAACCCAACCTGGGTAATACCCCACACCCTTCTCGACTAGCTTTTTTCGCTTACAAATTAGTAAGTTATAACTAACACAATTTTAACCTACGGAAACCACCCTCTATAACCCTAAATCTATATTTGCTCCTTCTGATATGGATCAAATAATCACGTTAAATTGGTAAGGCCAGTTGGTTAGTCCGCCTGAATTGTATCTGGCGCAAATCCCCCTTCTTATTTTTATTTATCCTTCCACCCCATAACAACGGGTGAAATACCTTTCGAGGATTTCGCAACATTCTGGAGTATCACAAGAGGTTATCTTTATGCTTGATCCAGACGCAATGAGTTACAGCGAAAAACGAAAGCCTGCCAAACATTTTTCGAGCCGTGCCGAATATCTGGAGCATGAGTTAACGATTAAGAAATTTCGCCGCTGGCGGATTCACCTTCCGTATCGTGATTACGGCATAGAAATTGAGGATTGGGTTCCCGCGCTTGCGGCCACCATTGGCAAGGTGGTTATGGTTACCGCCATGGTTGCGGCCTTTGCTGCACAATATGGGTTGTCGCCTGAGTTTATTGCTGAAAATGTACGCTTCGAGTTACTTATAGCCGGCGTGCTGTTTGTGGTTTTATTCTCTGCAATACTAAACCCGACGGCAAACTTAGCGGGCACTCACGGGCCCATGATCCCGCTCATCCCCCTTATTGCCGCAGCGGGCGGTCACCCTCTAGCACTGGGGATTATGGTCGGCGTTTTCGGTTTGCTACTCAGTATATCCAAGGGCGGCTCCAAGCTGGTAAATTTAACCGGCGAAGGCGTTCGTGGTGGGCTTTTAATTTACTTGGGTGCCGTTGGGCTAATCGGTCAGATTGCCAAGCTTAAAGGCTGGTCTACTGGCACCGGTATCGCGGGCATGGCGTTTGTGGTTATTTTCGTCACCATTGTGATTTATGCCTATCTTGCGCGCATTCAAAAGCGCTGGCTCGCCATTCCTTTATGCTCTGCCGTAGCAGGTGTTGTCGCCTACGCCATGGGAGCTTCATTCGAATTTGTGACTGCGCCCGGCCTACCAAACATGAGCCCTTTCTACTGGTGGGGAGAAAACACCGGTTGGCAAATGGGCTGGCCAAACCTGAATCACTTTATTGCGGTAACACCTTTCGCCATCCTTGCGGTTGCCATGTGGTCTCCCGATTTCCTCGGACACCGAGTATTCCAAGAACTCAACTACCCCAGTAAGGCCAAAGGCGTTCTGATGAATGTTGACGACACTATGGCTATATGTTCTGTGCGCCAGATTGTGGGTGCCGGTCTAGGTGGTGGTAATTTGGCCTCCTCTTGGGGTACGTACATGATCCCCGCGGCCATCGCTAAGCGTCCTATTCCGGGCGGTGCGCTGTTAACCGGTATTCTTTGTGTAGTAGCCGGTATTCTAGGTTTCCCAATGGACTTAGCTATGTGGGAACCGGTGCTTCGTATTGCTCTGATTGTGGGTGTGTTCTTACCTCTGCTTGAAGCAGGAATGCAAATGGTAAAAGACTCCAAAAACTCTCAGAGCGCGGGCATTTGCATATTCTCCTGCGCACTGGTTAACCCCGTGTTTGGCTGGGCCTTAACGATGCTGCTAGATAATCTCGGCTTTATTGGTGACAAAGAGCGCGGCGAAAAACTCTCAATGCAAGACAAGCTGATAATACCGCTTATCGCTGTAATTGTGTGCATAGGCTCATTGGCCGCGGTAGGACAACTACCTGGAATTCCTGCACTTATCTAGTTCTTTGTTGTTCGGTGTTTATCCGATCACTCTTTATACCCGGCGCAAGCCGGGTATTTTTTTAGAAAAACACAACGCTAATCCAAACAAACACTAATAAACAAACACTCAACAATACCGCAGCGGAAGCTATATCTTTCGCTCTACCCGCCAACTCATGGTGCTCATAACCAACCCTGTCTACAACCGACTCAATTGCGCTATTAAGCAACTCTACAATCAATACCATCACCACGGCTGTAACCATGACAACGCGTTCCAGTGACGTTACATCCAACCAAAAGGCCAATGGAATCAGTACCACCGCCAGTAAAAGCTCCTGCCGAAACGCTGCTTCATTTCTAAAAGCGGCGATAAAACCCCTATAGGAATATATCGACGCCTTCACCAAGCGGCTAAACCCTTTGTTTTTACTTATCATACGGATGGGCCCTCACAAGCCATGAAATTCGAACCCGAAAACCTATGAACGATACTGTGGTGCCTTTGGGCTGGCGATAGCTCATGCCAGCTTTGTTACCGCTGCCATCTTATTGATAACTATGGCGCTAAGCGCTCAATGACCCACTGCTGATCTCGCCGGGCATACTGAAAGCGATCATGCAGTCGGCTACCGCCGCCCTGCCAAAATTCGAACACGGCGGGCTTAACTCTATAACCACCCCAGAAATCAGGCAAAGGAATTGCGCCTTGGCCAAATTTAGATTTCATCGATTCAAATTGCATTAACAGCGCTTTGCGAGAACTTATTTGATGACTTTGATGTGAAGCCCAAGCCCCAATCTGACTCTCGCGTGGACGTGTTAAAAAATATTTAATCGACTCAGCGGTGGAAATACGCTCCGCAGCCCCTTCAATCTCTACTTGGCGCTCCATACCGTGCCAAGGAAAATGTAGACAAACGTTGCCATTAGCCTCCATTTCCCTGGCTTTCTTACTGCCATAGTTGGTGAAAAATACAAAGCCTTTCTCGTCGAGGTGCTTAAGCAGCACAATTCTCTGGCTTGGTTTACCCTCGGCCGATACCGTTGCCAAGGTAAATGCCGTTGGGTCGGGAATACCCGCCTCAATCGCCTGCTTCAGCCATAACTCAAATTGGGCAATAGGTTCGCCCAATAAATTGTCGCGCCGTAAACCACCAGCGAGGTACTCTCGGCGTATATCTTCAAGTTTCATATATCAGGTATGATTGTTAACGCTTATTTTAGCCGCCGATATTACCGGGCCATCGTTGCTATGTCATTGAAAGATTTTACCGCTCCCTCCGTTTCCGCTTTTATTCTTGCTGGCGGCGCCAACCGCCGAATGGAAGGCCGGCAAAAGATCTTTATGCCACTTGGGAGTCAAACAATTCTTCAACATATATGCAACACTCTAAAACCCCAAGTAAAGCAAATAGCGCTCAGCTTTAACTCAAAGCCAGAAGGCTTAACGGAGCTGCAACTTGTCAAAGATAATTTTAACGAACTGAACGGGCCGATGGCGGGCGTTGTGGCTGGGCTAAACTGGCTAAAAAAACAAATAGACGGCGGAGAGTGGCTACTCACTACACCCGGTGACTCACCTTTCCTACCCGACAATTTGGTGGAGCAACTACTGCAACGTGCATCACCATCGCGTGTACCGCATTTTATCTGCTGGAACGAGCGCGACTACTATTTAACATGCCTGTGGCACATTTCAGCTTTACCCAGTATCGAACGGTACCTGGCCGAAGGGCAGCGTTCAGCCAAAGGGGCACTCAAAATACTGGGTGCCGAAAAAGTAACGCTGAGCAAGCACGATGCTCTAACTCATCACAGCAAGCAAGAACTGCTGTTCTTCAACATCAATACGCCGGAAGATTATGACAAGGCCAACGCACATTTTTCCAAACAATAAATTTAGGCGAACTTTTTCAAAGCCCTATTTCACAGGCGTTTCGCTGTTACTCGCCACCCTGCTATTGTCGCCCAGCGTCTCTGCAGCCTGCCGTGAAATGGCCAAAACCGAACTAGAGCAAACTTACTGCGCAATAAAAGCCAAAGGAAAAGGCTCCAGCCTTCCAATGTTTAGCGATTTCCGAAAAAATCCAGAAAAAATACAACGGCTTTTACTCAAGAAACACGCAAAACAAGCGGGTATCCCACTGCCCGAAACTACGCCATCACCGATGGACACCGCCACCACTGCACCCCGTCAAAACAGGTCGACCCAACCCACACCAGTGCCTCTGACTAGCAAAACAGAGCGAGCACCAACGCCACCACAAAAGCCCAAAACAGACACCCGCGCAACCGAGCTGAACAGCTGCCAGCTTAACCAGTTAACGATTACGTGCTCATTTGGCCGTTATCGACTGCAAACCAACCACCCCAACCGTGAACTCACCGGCGACGCACTGTCTCCGGTGAATCGCCTATTACTTGCCGATCGACAATCGCCCCACTATCGCAACGCAAGCAATTTAGTTTACCTGAGCGAAACTTACCCGTTGTACATCGAAAAAATGTTGAGTATTGGCCTAGGAGATTCCACCATGAGTTTCACCCGCTACGCAGCAACGTACGAAGAAATTCAGGTGCAAAAACAAAATTTTTCTACGCGGTTTAATGCCATGTTTGAGCTTTTAAAGAAAGAAAAAGCTAACAACAGCATTCAGCGACGGTACGATAATAGCTATCCGCAAAACCTCAGCCAATGTATGTCAGCCAATGCCAAACTGCTGATATGCGATAACGTAAACAGGAATTGGGTGTACTTGAGGGAGATATAAAAAAGGGCGGTAAATTCCGCCCTTCTTATTTATTGTTCGATCAATTTGAATTGCTGTAGACCACTGCCAAAGCTTAGCGCGATCATCGCCGTTGCATCTATTTCGTCGTTACCGGTCAAAACATAGCGGAAAGCCGAGTCTCCGCGGTTGGCAAATACCACTTCATCGCCGTTATGAACCGGCAACCAACGTAGCATATAACCGTCCATAAAGTTTAAGATACGCGGAAAATCTTCCGCTGGATTTAGCGTAACGAGAGGCTCCGCGGGGTTGAGGACAAACCTCGGTGTTGCCGGTACGAGCACACGAGCCAAATCATCGGCTGGCGCCAACATTATGTAGCCATCGCCACCATTAACCAACTTCCAGTACTGATCGCTACTCTGTGCGCAATCCGCCATAAAAACCAAGGGAAGAAATGGGCGGTTTTCACCAAGCGCATCAATTTCTTCTCGGGTTAGGTACGGCCGCTCTTCACGCAAGCACAAGGGTGCATCTGTTGAGGTCTGCAATTGATAAACCGGCACCTGATAATCGGTATTTATGCCTGCACCATCGTAACGCACCTCTACATCGTCTTCACGGCTGTTTTCTGCCACGTTAAGCACAGACACATCATTACTGTTCGCTAATGCAATATCGGCTTCGGCCAAATCTGAAATGTTCTGGAAAAAGTTATTATTCTCCCCCCAATTGTCGGTTACCCAATCACGAGAAACGTTTTTTGCGCTGAGAAGCGAACTAAAAGCAGAACCTTCACTATTGATAAAGCTGTTATAACTGACAGAAGCGTCGTTCCCTTTTACAACCAGCAAGCTACCATCTTCGGCATTTGAGCCAGTGGATTGTGTATCGAAAATATTATACTGAACAAGCGTACGTAAAGTACCTTCGCGTATTTCTATGGCTTCGGCTGCAATATTAGGGCCGAAGGTATTACTGCGAATAGTATTATCATAGGCTTTTTCGTCCATTGTTCCGTCTGGAGCTGTAGCCCAATCATCGGCTGAAGAACCAATAACAATTGCTTCTCCACGCGTTTCAAGACCCTCTCGCGGGGCCAACCCGGTATTGGCAAACGAAGAGCCTCGAACCTGATTATGCGAACTGCCATTGGCCACGATTAAGGCTCGCTCACCGACACCATCAATTAAAAGGTTTTCAATGGTATTGTTACTGGCCGCGTCTAAAACCAACCCGTTTTGCGCACCTCCAATTTGCAAATATTTAATCTGCCAATGATTGCCGTTTAATTTAAGCGCATCGTTAGCGGTATGGTCAGCGCCAGTTACCTGCGCAAAAACAGAACTAGAACGACTACGGAGAATAATGGGGTCCTCCGCCGTGCCACTTCGGTCTGAGAAAAAGTGGGCCTGTGCATCACCACTCGCTTCCACTGACACTTCGCCGGTATATTCTCCACTAGCGAGCACAATCTCATCACCAGGCTCAGCGTTTTTAAGGGCCGATTGCAATTCAGCGGCTGTTGCTACAGCAACCCAATTAGTACTCCTACGGGTAATATTAAACACATAATATTTTATGGCCGTGCCGTTGGTAGCCGTGACCTCCACTGCGCGCTCAATGAAATTTTCCTCTATGCTAATATCAAGTGGTGTACCACTCTCTACCGTTATTGCGCCATCTTTTAAGCCGGTTATCTCACCGTCTCCATCAACGACTGGTTCACCATAGCGAATAGATGCACCGGCAATAGTCGTTACAGCCGTTAGCTGCATACTCGTAACATCTCGATTAATAGCGCCTTCATAGGAGCTGATATAACAACCGAAGTCACGGGCAAATTCGACACCTGTCAATATCATCGAGTTTAGCGTTGCGTCTGCGGTATACTCCGCCTCAGTACCCGTAGCTCGCTTTACCACCAGGCTATAGCTTTCGGTTGCCCCCCCATACGCAGCCTCTGCCACCAAAGCGAAGGAATTATCTCCCTCCTCAACATCGTACGGGATAAATTCTAGGTGGTCTGCTTCCAGCCCATTGACCGTTAAACCTGCATAGCGGTCGTTAGTGCGGCCCCTCAGGAGTATCATGCAGGTCTCATATGCGACCTCAGCAACATAGGGAATATTTGGAACAGCCGGGTCAAATTTAGGGTCTAGATCTACGGCTACTGGATCAAAAACCTCCAACCCCAACAACATCGCCTTACTATTCACACGATGAACATTTATCGTGTAGGTAAGCAAGTGATTCAAAGGTTGAGTTCTCACCCGCAGGGCAATCACGTTATCGCCCTCACGAATGGTTTTGGTATCGACTTCCCCCAGCTCAATCTGGTTTAACTCGCCATTATACGCAACGATATAATTGCCATCCTCGTCCTTCACAGGCAGGCCGTTCTCGTCAACCTCAAACTCTTGTTTGTAGATTTCCAGCACCGCATCTTCTGCATTAGTAGCAGCCGTGATGTTGATGCTCTCTACGTCGGTTGCTAAGTTAAGCGTGTATGGCCCGACATAATCGGGGTCGAAGGCTGGCTCCAACTCACCCACATCCACTTCCAGCGTGGTTAAGCGTAAATCGACGTAATTACTGTAGTCCGTTACGGCGCCTTTTTTGCGGTCGGTATCGTCACCACAGCCTTGAACAAAGATAAAGGAAATAACGGTGCAGGTAAGTGCAAGGAGAGAAAGTTTACTGCGTAACATTCGATGAATTAGTCCAAATAGGTAAACGATTTGAGAGCGGGAAATTTTACGGGCGACAATGTCGTAATTTGCGGCCCCACAGCACGCTCCAGTGCTAGGAAATCAGGGCGAACAAGGTACTCGTTATCGCACTCTGAGTAAAGAGTGCAAATGTAACCTAAGCACCGGCCCAATGCGAATTCCCAGTTCCTTTGACCCAGCGGAGCAAAACAAAGTTCACCACTTTTTAATCCTTTAAAATCAATTACTTACCCGTGCCATATTTCGCCACATTTGGGCAGAATTGATCACCGTGAAAGCGTGAACTGTGCACACTTACGCGCCATAGCCCTTGTTAGAGTAATTCCAACAGGCCAAAAAAGGCCCCGAGTTAATCCATAAACCCACAAGGTGATTCATTATGGCTATAGATACTTCACTTGCCCTCAATAGCTGGGGCACCTTTTTGGTACTGCTTTTAGGCGGCACCTTAATCTTGTATCTCGCCCGCGAGCCGGCCCACAAGGCCATACGAGCGCTGTTTGAAGGCTTGCATGCAGGTTTACGTTTAGCCGCTAAAGCTCTGCAGCGCACACGCCTACTAATAGCAGAGCGTAATCGCGAAGTACTGCTGGCGCAGGGGCGTGAACAGGCTGAACGAGAACTAGAAAAAGAGTTTTTTGAAATCAGTAAATTTGTTCAGCGAGACCTGGGCGGCTACCCCCAGCTACAAAGACAAATGCAGGAGCAGGTAACGCGCATTCAGGATGACTATGAGCGTAGCCGCGAAGTGCCCATACCTGAACCCGACTGGCTTGACGCCGTAGAGTCTATCGCCAAAATGAAGAACGGCGAAAACCCAACCACCGCCAGCGACAAGATACTGGCACAGGTGCATTCCTCGGCTACACAGCAGCACAAAGAAAACCTTGCGGCATATCGCAAGGAGTCTGCCGTACGTCATCGCATCTTACAAACCATCACGCCCTTCTGGCGCAAGCTGGCCTACAGCGTAGATGAAGTAGGAGACAGGCTAAAAGAAATCATAACCCGCAGCCAGAATATTGACAGCCAAATGTTACGCTTTAACGACATTATTGCTGGCACCGATAAAGCCGAACGAGCGCTTAAGGCCTCAGCCATTACGCAGTTTTTAATCGCTGCGCTGGTAACAGCCATTGCTATAGGCGGAGCCTTCTTTAATTTCCACCTCATTGCACTTCCTATGTCGGAAATGGTTGGCTCGGTTCAACGCGTTGGCGGCGTAAAGGTAGCCGACCTGGCCGCACTGGTGATTATCAGCCTAGAGGTTAGTGCCGGTATTTTTCTACTGGAAAGCCTGCGTATAACCAAGCTGTTTCCGCTCATTGGCTCAATGGATGACCGTATTCGCCGCACGATTATGGTATCGGCCGCAACCGTGCTAATAGTGCTCGCTTCAACAGAATCTGCGCTAGCCTTCATGCGCGACCAGATCGCCGGAGATCTAGCCAACCTAAGGGCCTCGCTGGCTGGCGCTGAAGCCGAAGCGACCGTGGTAGCCGGTGGTATAAGCGAATGGATACCACTAGCAGCCAACATGATTCTCGGCTTTATTTTGCCACTGGCTCTCACCATGGTGGCCATACCGCTGGAGTATTTACTGCAAACGGGACGCAGTGTGTTTGGCAGCCTCATTGAAATACTACTGAGTGCAGTGGCAATAGTTTTGCGCATGCTCGCCGGTGTTATTCGCCAGCTCAGCAAAGTGGTGATCAACTTTTACGACCTACTCATCGCCGCACCACTGTGGGTAGAGATGGTAATAAGAAAAAGCCGGAAAAATACAGATGAAGACAACAAATACGCAGGCTCCACTGATTTATCACGCACTCAGACCATTAAGGAGTAAGACCATGAAAAACTATAGAAACACCCTGTTAACTGCCTGCGTGATGACGATTATCAGCCTAATGGGCGGATGCAGCGATGCTCCGCCCGAGGGCTATGCTAAGGGCGTATATTTATTGCTCGACACCTCTGGCACCTATACAAAAGAGCTGACCAAAGCACAGCAGTTGATTAACTACATGCTAGCAATGATGGAACCCGGAGACACCTTCGCGGTAGCGCGTATCGACAGCGGCAGTTTTAGCGAAAAAGACATTGTTGCCAAAGTGGTGCTGGATTCCAGGCCTTCCATTGCCAACAAACAAAAGCGCGAATTTGCGGCACAGGTAGAGGCCTTTGTTACCACGGTGAAAAGTAGCTCCTACACCGATATTTCCGGTGGCCTGCTGCAAGGTATCGAGTACCTGAACGAAGCCAAGGTGGGCAATAAAACCATCATGATTTACTCTGATCTAAAGGAGGAACTGCCAAAAGGCTTCGTGCGGGATTTCGATTTGGTGCTCGACGGTTTTACCGTTCAAGCCTTAAACGTTACCAAATTGCGTGCAGACAATGAAAACCCCCAGGAATACCTAGACCGCCTGTCCCACTGGAGCGAAAAAGTGGTATTAGGTGGTGGCAATTGGCTGGTGATCAACGACCTAGACAAACCCGAAGCCCTCGCCCTTTAGCTCCCGCCTATTTTGTTGATGTGCCCCCAGTATCAAGCCATTTACTGGGGGAATTCACCGCCTCCTCCTTCGTTAGCACAATATTCATCTTTTTTTCACCATTCAGATCACACCCTGGGGTATACTTTCACCTGTGAAAACATCTCCTCTGAATTGGGGTGTCTTCGCAAACATGATTTTTTGGGGGCCTATACGGCCCCCATTTTTTATATCCAAAAAAAACCCTACAAACGCCTTAATTTCTGTCAGAATTGAGCAGCCACTTCTGTAAAAACCCCATAAAAGCCTCTAGTACTTTGTTTTTACAGTCTTTTCTTAAGCTAGAAACCTCCAGCCTTGGCAAAGCACTTTTTTTACCAGCGAAACCATTCATTACGCCAACCCAGCTATTCATCATACCAACCAAAGTATTACATCACTTTCACCGCCACTTCATTCACAAGTTATGAAAAAACAGAAATTCGAAGTGGACACCGCCATTTCTTGATACAGGTCCGGTCTCGGTTTCTGCGCACGTTTTAAATGGTTACCGCATAAAAATAAGAAGAAATAGTAGCTTTGTGGGCAGGACTGTGTGAAGTCGGCAAAACCAATTCATTGTCAATTTCCTGTGATCCGAGACCACAGAAGCCGTGCTTTGTCTATGTAACCTCTCAAAAATTAAATCCAATAATAAATGGAAAGCTATCATGCTAAAAAAAATTGTACTAACGGCTAGTGTTGCCGCCATGGCAATAGTTGGCGTACAAGCCCATGGCCAGAACATTGCCTACGGCGAAGCGCTGCAAAAATCACTCTACTTTTATGAGGCGCAACAAGCAGGGCCTCTGCCGGAATGGAACCGGGTAGCTTGGCGCAGCGACTCTATGCCTGATGATGGAGCAGATGCAGGGCTGAATTTACGTGGTGGCTGGTTTGATGCTGGCGATCACGTTAAATTTGGTTTCCCCATGGCCGCCACCGTTACCATGGTCGCTTGGGGCGGCGTTGACTTTGCGCAGGCTTATGAAGACGCAGGGCAAATGGATCACTTGCGCAACAATCTTCGCTTTGTGAACGACTACTTTATTAATGCTCACCCCTCCGCAAACGAGCTCTACGGCCAAGTAGGCCTAGGCGGTCCAGATCACACCTTTTGGGGGCCGGCAGAAGTCGTTCATCACAAAATACCGGATTCCCGCGCGTCGTTAAAAATTGACCTGAACTGCCCCGGGCCAGACCTTGCGGCCGAAACTGCCGCAGCGATGGCATCCTCATCAATGGTTTTTCAGGGCGCCGATTCAGCCTACGCGGCAACACTCATTTCTCACGCAAAGGAACTCTACTCGTTCGCAGAAGCTACAACGGGAAGCGACGGCAAAGACAACGCTTACTCCAATTGTATTACCGATGCTGGCAGCTTTTACAATTCCAGCAGTGGCCTGTATTGGGATGAAATGGCTTGGGGCGCACTTTGGCTGTGGCGTGCAACCGGTGACGAAAGCTACCTCGACAAGGCCAAGGGCTTCTACGCCCAAATGGGCGTTGAAAACCAGTCCAGCACACCTGTTTATACCTGGTCGCAAGGCTGGAACGATAAAGCCTACGGGGTGTATGTGCTGATGGCGGCTCTGGCAGGCGATGATGTGTACCACGCAGATGCTCAACGCTACTTAAACCACTGGAGTGTTGGTTCCGGCAACAGAACCCCAGCAGGATTAATGGTAGTCGATACTTGGGGCGTAAACCGTTACGCCGCGAATGCCGCATTCCTTGCTTTGTACTATGCCGACCAATTGGGTCAAAACCACAGTTTGTACGGTCGTTATCACGACTTTGGCAAATACCAAATCGACCACATTTTGGGTGATAACCCCAGCAACCAAAGCTATATGGTGGGTTTCGGCACAAACTCCCCTGTTAACGTTCACCACCGCGGATCGCACGGCTCATGGGGTGACAGCATGTCTGTACCGGAGCAACAGCGACATATCCTCTACGGTGCAGTGGTTGGCGGTCCTAATGCCGATAGCGGTTATATAGAAGACCGAACCGATTATGTGCAAAACGAAGTAGCTACCGACTACAACTCCGGTTTCACCAGCGCGGTAGCCGCCCTTTACGGGCTTTACGGCGGAGAACCTTTGTCAAACTTCCCTCCAGCGGAGCCTGAAACTGTTGAATATCTTGTTGGCGCAAAGGTTAATTCCTCCAGCAGTAAGTATGTGGAAATTAAGGCCGTAATCCAAAATCACAGCACCACGCCCGCACAGGGGCGCGACGACTTATACATGCGCTATTTTTATGATTTAAGTGAGGTGTTTGAAGCCGGGTATGACACGGACATTCTTAGCGTTAGCTCTGGTTATAGCCAAGCTTCAGGGCTTTCAGAGCTGCGGCAATGGCAGGGCGATATCTACTATGTGGAAATTCCCTTTTATAACGATATCATCTTCCCTGGCGGCCAGTCCGAACACCGCCGAGAGATTCAATTCCGCGTGGCTATTCCCGATAACATCAGCGACATCAATTGGGATGACAGCAACGATCCATCCTACGATGCCAGCTATATCGATGGCGATGCGAATGCAACCTATGGCGCAGATGCTCCCAAAATCCCCCTTTACGGCCCAGAAGGGTTGCTGTGGGGCGAAGAACCCAGCGGCGGATCATCCAGCTCACCCTCCAGTAGCTCCAGTAGTTCCAGTTCTTCTAGTAGTTCCAGTTCTTCTAGTAGTTTAAGCTCTAGTAGTTCAAGCAGCTCTAGCTCTTCCAGTAGCAGTTCATCCTCATCAAGCTCATCATCAAGTAGCTCAAGTACTGGCATTGGTGAGTGTGTCGACGTAAATGTGTACCCTAACTGGACAGCGAAAGACTGGGCCGGCGGTGCGTACAACCACGCTGAAGGCGGCGACCAGATGGTGTATGAAAACACGCTGTATCAAGCTAACTGGTACACTAACAGTGTTCCTGGCAGTGATGGTACTTGGTCAAATTTGGGCTCTTGTGAATTCATATCTAGCTCTTCCAGTTCCAGCAGCACATCTTCCAGTAGCTCTAGCTCTTCCAGCTCCAGCAGCTCATCTTCCAGTAGCTCTAGCTCTTCCAGCTCCAGCAGCTCATCTTCCAGTAGCTCTAGCTCTTCCAGTTCCAGCAGCTCATCTTCCAGTAGCTCTAGCTCTTCCAGCTCCAGCAGCTCATCTTCTAGTAGCTCTAGCTCTTCCAGTTCAAGCAGCTCATCTTCCAGTAGCTCTAGCTCTTCCAGTTCAAGCAGCTCATCTAGCTCTGAAAACAGCGGAGCAAGCTGTGTGTACTCCGTATCCAACAGCTGGGGGGCGGGTTTTACCGGCGCAATTACCATAACCAATGATAGCGCCAGTGCGATTAACGGCTGGGAAGTTTCTTGGGGCTACAGCGGAAACACCCAGGTAACCAACCTATGGAATGCTGTTTTATCAGGTAGCAACCCCTACAGCGCAAGCGATATGGGTTGGAACGCCACTATTGCTCCGGGCCAGTCGATATCGTTCGGATTCCAGGGGGCCGGAGCTGCAGAGGTTCCAATGGTTACAGGTGATATTTGCCGATAGGCGTCTAGTTTAAATAGACGCCAATACAACGGGTTCCTTTAGCACCTCCAGAATCCCGTAACCATGAAGTAAAAAGTCTGACAGAATTGCTGTCAGACTTTTTACTACTGAAACACAGATGATTCTGTTTAACCGCTAAAATAGGAACTTGTTAACATTTTGCACGCCGAGCTTTAGTTCTGGCATCAAAAAGCGCCCACTCCAATGTCGCCCACTAATTCAGCTTTGCAATATGAAACGGGGTATTAAATTTCTTTTTATAATATCCAGTGCACAAAAAACCATACCTTTTTCCCAAGTTTGTATATTTGGCCCAACAATCTGTACACCCCCACAGCCATTTCAGTTACCATGGCCAAAGCCCTGCGGATAGGAGCCGAAGAATAATAAGTAAGACGGCTTTTTGTAATCGCAAATGTGTTTTTGTGTTTAAAGACACATTGTTACCTACGGGGCCCCAAACGTTTACACATAATAAAAACGCAAACGTTTTGGGAACAGTAAAAATTATAATTTCTATCGTTGGTGAACCTCGCCCATAAGGCTATTTCACCCAGCCGGTTGTGCATAAGTGTATCCATCTTTTGTCTTCCCACCGGCATAGAGCACGCCCTACTCGATTAATATTTATGGGCATCATGTTTTGCGAGCTAGTTTTATTCGACACCCCCTAGAGGACGAAAAATGAAAATAAACAAAATGTTTAAAAACTTGCGCCTAGCTAGCGCTGCGATGGCGGTATTTTTATCGCCTGCAGCCTTCGCGCAACTTACCTGTGAAGTAACGGGCCTTAACCAGTGGAACTCTGGCTATCAGGCTGACGTAACCGTAACTAACAACGGAAGCTCCGCTTCTTCTGACTGGACAATCGACGTCACTTTTGACGCCGACGCCGGCTTCAGCGCTGGCTGGAATGCTAACTACTCATCTTCCGGTAACACAGTAACGGCAAGCAACATTAGCTGGAACGGTAACCTGAATGCAGGTGGTTCCACCTCCGTAGGCTTCCAAGGTACTTCCAACGGAAACCTAAGCGTTAGCAGTTGTAGCGTTCGCGGTTCAACCTCCAGCAGCTCAAGCTCTTCTAGTAGCAGCTCTTCCAGCAGCTCAAGCTCCTCTTCAAGCAGCAGCAGTTCAAGCTCTTCTTCAAGTAGTAGCTCTTCCAGCAGCTCAAGCTCTTCTTCAAGTATTAGCTCTTCCAGCAGCTCAAGCTCTTCTTCCAGCAGCACTGGAACTGGCAGCTGTGCTGGCGTGAATGTATACCCTAACTGGACAGCGAAAGACTGGGCCGGCGGTGCATACAACCATGCCGAAGGCGGAGACCAGATGGTTTACGACAACACGCTCTATCAAGCCAACTGGTACACCAACAGTGTTCCTGGCAGCGATGGCACTTGGTCTAACCTAGGTTCGTGTGATTCGACGTCCAGCTCTAGCTCTTCTTCAAGTAGCTCTAGCAGCTCCAGCTCTTCCTCTAGCAGCTCCAGCTCTTCAAGTTCTTCTAGCATCTCTAGCTCTTCTTCAAGCAGCTCTAGTTCTTCCAGCAGCTCTAGCTCTAGCAGCTCGTCTTCCAGCACTCCTGACATCGACCGTGTAGATAACCCGTTCGTAGGTGCCAAGTGGTACGTAGACCCCGTATGGTCTGACAAGGCTTCTGGTGAGCCTGGTGGTTCTTCCATTGCCGGTGAAGCAACTTTCGTATGGATGGACCGCATTGGAGCAATTGCTGGCCCAGCCGATGGCGACGGTCTTGGCTTGCGCGGTCACCTAGATGAAGCGTTAGCTCAAAATGCCAACCTATTCGAATTCGTTGTTTACGACCTGCCTAACCGTGACTGTGCGGCCTTGGCTTCCAACGGTGAACTGCGTATTTCTGAAGGTGGCTTTGAAATCTACCAAACTCAGTACATCGACGAAATCGTGTCTATTCTAAGCGATCCTGCTTACGCTGCATTGCGTATTGCAGCGGTTATCGAAGTTGACTCACTGCCTAACCTGATCACCAACCTAGACGAGCCTGACTGTCAGGAAGCTTCCGGTGCAGGCGGTTATGTTGACGGTATTCGTTATGCGCTGCAGCAGCTCGGAACTCTAGACAATGTGTACTCCTATGTTGACATCGCTCACTCTGGCTGGTTGGGTTGGTCAGACAACTTCACTGCTGGTGCTGCCCTTATCGGCGATGCGGTTTCCAACCTTGGCAATGGGATTAACCCAATTGCGGGCTTCGTATCCAACTCGGCTAACTACACTCCAGTTGAAGAACCTTTCATCAGCGACGTAAACCTTCAGGTAGGCGGCCTTCCTCTTCGTTCGGCCGACTTCTATGAGTGGAACATGTATGCTGATGAGCTGAGCTTCGTAACTGACTGGCGTAACGCGATGGTTTCACGTGGTTTGCCTAGTAACATCGGCATGCTGATTGATACTGCCCGGAATGGATGGGGTGGTTCCGACCGTCCTACTCAGGCGTCTACCAGTAGCGATCTAAACACCTATGTTAACGAATCCCGCATCGACCGCCGTGAGCACCGTGGTAACTGGTGTAACCAGGCCGGTGGTGTTGGCTACCGCCCTCAGGCTGCTCCACACGCAGGTATTGACGCTTATGTTTGGGTTAAGCCTCAGGGCGAGTCTGACGGAGTTTCCGATCCCAATTTCGAGATCGATCCTAACGACCCCAACAAGCAGCACGACCCAATGTGTGATCCAAATGCAGATAACCGTTACGACAGCACCTACGGTACTGGCGCAATGGACAACGCACCACACGCTGGTCGCTGGTTCCCAGAAGCCTTCCAGGTATTAGTGGAAAAAGCTTATCCTGCTCTGTAATGCGTAAGTGTCGCCCTTCTGCAATCGTAGAAGGGCACTCATAACAAACCGCGGCCTGATCGGTCGCGGTTTTCTTTTATGCGGGAAAGAAAATTCTTACCATAACCTTCAAGACGTCATACTCCAAAAACCCCATTACTGATATTATTAGAGGTGCCCTTAAGGCGTATAAAAATTCCAACAAAGACGGAAAGGTAATCCATAAAAATGACACGTCTAAATTTCCCACACTGCAACTTTAAAGCACTTACTCGTTTTAGCTCTATCTCTTACTTTTTTTTATCCTTACTTGGCTTCCAGCTGCTTAGCGCGTGCTCGACCGAACAGCCTCAAATAGAAGCTGACGCTTCTTTACACTTTTTGGTTAAAACCATTGGGCCCTCCGTCAATATTCGCAGCCTAACGGCAGACGGTGAATTACTGGCGATTACGGACGACGATCGCTGGCGAGATTTGGACGCAAGCTATGCGCCCAACGGTGACCTAGTCTTTTTGTCTAACCGAAAAAAAAATCATAAAATCACGCTAAAAAAACACAAAGAAACCTACGATTTGTTTCGCATAAAAGCCGGACAAACCGATATAGAACAACTCACCCAGCAGGAAGGAACAGAGCTAGCCCCTCAATACAGCCCCAATGGCGAATGGATTTCATACATACTAAAAGAAAAACAACACAATACTTTTATGTTAATGCCCGCAAATGGCGATAAAAGAAAGCACCTGTTATCAAACAAAGTGGTCTCCAATTACAATTGGGCTCCAGACAGCGAAAGTATTTATGTTGCGCACTACTCCGATACTGCGGCCTATGTTAGCCAAATCGACCTTGCCTCAGGGCAAGTAGCTCACCTTATCGAGTCGGCATTAACTAAACCTACGCCCGACTACGCTCCGAGTGACCAAGACCCCGTAATGAAGCGTTTTGACTATCTGAAAGTTTCCCCTGATGGTGAACAACTCGCCTATATTCGCAACCCGTTCCACCAAGGCATTAGACAGTTACGGGTACTGAACCTTAAAACCGGGATTGATACATTGGTATCCAAAGATAATACTCACGCTCAAGATGGTGTAAGCTGGTCCACAGACAGCCGCGAACTACTTTTTTCTGCCCTCGTAGACTACAGGTTTTACTATGATGAAAAGGCTCAGCGCAAAGTATATGAGGGCGGCATGCATATATTCAAAGCAACACCAAAAGGCGAAGCACGGCAAATTACCCTGGGCGACCATTTATTTAGGCTACCTACGTTCTCCCCCGACAACACCCGCATCGCTTACTTCTATTCAGACTTTCTAGCGGCAAGAGAGTATTCTTTGAAAACTATGAATGCCGACGGCTCTAAGACAGAAACGCTTGCAGAGAAAATATCGCCCGCTTCGGGACTATCGTGGAATTAACAACGAAATAATGGCAACTACCGAAATCGACCTGTAGTTCACCTCTAACAATTGGCTTTTGCCTCTGCACGCCATAGCACAAGAGGGCTGCACAGCAGGCCAACGCCGCAATAAGGCTTTCCAGACCTCGCCCTCCGGGGTTGTTGCCCTGCATAGAAGTGCCCTGCATATCAAAACAAAAAAGGCCGCTCACTAAGCGGCCTTTTTATATTTCTGCGCACACTATTGCGTATCATAGCCAAACGTTAGCACCAACCTACGCCCAGGCCCATAGGCACCATATTCAAAATTCGTCAGCTCATTAGCAGGGTATCGAAATTCGTTATCCGCCAGATTAAATCCATGAAGCTTCACATACCAGGGGCTTTTAGCTTTTTGATACCGTACATTGCCATTAATCAAGGTGTAGCTATCGGCCTTGCGACCAATATAGTCAATACTGTTTCCATCGGGGTTACTCACATCGACAGAGTAAGGCGTAAACATATCACTAACGTAAACTACCGAGATACTGAAACTCAATTCTTTTAAGCCATAACCCAGCTTGAACTTAAACTGACTTTCTGGCGAATAGGCTACAGACTCTCCATTAAGGGTTTTATCTTCACTGTTTTGATAAACGCCACTCACCTCTGCCATCAACCTACTCATAGGCCTAGCTGTTGCCACGAACTCTACGCCCTGGGTTATCCAGTGTGAGTTATTGTCAATATCCTCCACCACACCTTCGTCAGTCAAACGTACGATACGACGACGTAACTTTTGAATGTCATTTTCAAACAAACTTACAGACACGGTATTTTTTTTACCAGAGTGTAAATAATTGAGTTCTGTGGTACGAATAAATTCCGGGTCTACCAACTGAACAGAGCTATTGTCTTGCGTTGCTGTACTGTTTACTAACTTAATCAAATCCTGCTCGGTGAGCGACCAACTTGCCGCAAGTTTATAGGTGTTGTCGACGCGAGAATCGAGCGATACATAGCTATGTTCTTTTTCGTCATCTGCATTTAGGGTAGTAAAAGCAACATCATACGAACCCACATTTGATACCCGCAAGCCTCCCGACAATTGCACTTTTTCATTCAGATCGTAGCGTAAATTTGCAAAGGCCGCAGTACTGGCAACTTCGTCGGTTTTGGCCAGGCTGAAAAACCCAATTTCTGGAATATCGGCATTGTTGTATATATCCCCCAACAATTGATAGTTAACGCCAGCCACCCAATGCAATGAACCATTGCCACTCAGCAGCGCTTCAACCTCTGTGCGATCGCTACCCTGGCGCTGGTATCCTCGAATATCAGGAACAAAGAAATCAGGATCTACATAGTAGGTTTCCTCGCTGAGAATCACATTGTATTGTGCAACGGTATTAGCACTTAGGTTAACGTTATACTCTAGGTTGGCGCTCCACGAAATCAGGTCTAACCTGTTACCTTCATCAAAACCAGGGTTCAATGCATAGAAGCCATAGTGCATGTCCGAATAGCGAAAACCGTAGTGAAGGTTTTCAAACTCTCCACTTAAATCTGCACTAAACATATCGTGCACCAGCGTGCCGTCAAGCTGAGTATAGATATCGCCACCCGCCAGCATATTTTGGAAAGATTCAGGGCTGACCAGGTTCTCAATATCCCCGCCTATCCCGTCACTGGAATAACCGCCAATATTTAATACCGAGTGGCCTTCCTCTGCATCAATTGCCACACGCGCAAACCCGGAACGATAATTGTTTTCGCCCACAGAAGCCGATACACGACTTGCCTGCACGGAATGATCATTTGTAATAACATTAATACTGCCAAAAAATGCATTATTACCATAAATGACCGAGCCCGGCCCTCGTACAATTTCAACTCTATCGATGGATTCGATTGGAATATTGGTTCTTGACCTGTCCGGAATCGAAAGGGTTTTTGTGCGAGTCGGATGTTGTTGAACGCCATTTACCAGAAAAGCGATGGAGCCACCGACGGTACCCCGAACACCAATCAAGAAATCTTCATAAGAATCAATATGATAAAAGCCCGGCACATTCATCAGCAGCTCTTCAAAAGTGCTGTATCCCATTAACTCAATATCATCACGCGTTAATATTGTTACAGATGCGGGAATGTCGCGCACAACATCTGTTGATTTTGACGCTGATGAAATTTCGAGTTGGAGCAGCTCATCGAGTGAGAGATCAAATAAAGTGTTGTCGGCGCGGCTCAATGGAACTTGCGCCAACATCGTAGACGCCAAGACTACGGCCGCAAATTTTGCACTGCTCATAACAGAGCGCCTCTGAATAATACAGAATAAAGTCAACCCACACGAGTGGATTTCTGCTGATATTCATAAGCGTAGTACACCACCGGAATAACGAGTAAAGTTAAAACAGTGGAAACCAGTAACCCAAAAATGAGCGAGACTGCCAAGCCGCCAAAAATGGGGTCGTCGAGAATAAAAAAGCCTCCCATCATGGCCGCCACAGCGGTTAATGCAATCGGTATAGAACGCACAGCGGCTGCTTCAATTGTCGCCTCCTGCAGGCTCTTTCCTTCAGCTATCTGCTGCTGAATAAAATCCACTAATAAAATGGAGTTCCTCACAATAATACCCGCCAAGGCAATCATGCCGATCATCGATGGCGCGGTAAATTGCTGCCCCAAGAGGGCGTGCCCTGGCATTATGCCAATAATTGTGAGGGGGATTGGCGCCATAATAATAAGCGGCGTTGAATATGAACGAAACTGGGCTACAACCAGCAAATAGATCATAATCAAGCCAATTGAATAAGCAATACCCATATCGCGAAATGTTTCAAAGGTGACCTGCCACTCACCATCCCACTTCATACTCCAGCTATAAGGGTTCTCCGGCTGCTGAATATAAAAAGGTTCAATAATTACACCGTCAACGGTTCTATCACTTAAGTCCGCCGCAATGGATGCTAAACCGTACAAGGGGCTGTCAGTTACACCAGCAGCATCCCCCATAATGTAGACAACGGGTAATAAATCCTTGTGATATATCGTCTGGTCGCGCGTCTGTTTTTGCACACGGGTCAGCTCCGAAAGAGCAACCATGGCACCAGAGCGAGATTTCACCCGCAGGCTTTGCAGCGCACTTAAACCCCCCCTATCCGTTGCGGCTAACGCCAAACGTACTGGTATTGCCACCTTGGCATGCTCATCGTGCAAATACGAAATGTCTTCACCTTTAAGCGCAGCCGAAATATCGGCAACGATAGCCTGCTGGCTCACCCCAAGCTTCGCAGCACGGGCACGGTCTATTACCAATACCCATTTTTCCTGCTCAGCCTCGATAGTGGAATCGACGTCAACCACATCAGCGGTATTTTGGAAAACTTCGCGTACCTGCTTGGCCACGTTCAATTGCCGCTTATAATCCAGGCCATATATTTCTGCGACAAGTGGCGCCATTACCGGTGGCCCCGGTGGCATTTCCACAACTTTCACATTGGCATTAAATAATTGCGCCGTTCCCCGCAGAAGTTCACGCGCATGTAACGCAATATCGTGGCTTTTACGTTCACGCTTGTTTTTATGCACAAGGTTCACTTGAATGTCACCCATATGCGGCTCTACACGCAAATAATACTGTCTGACCAAGCCGTTAAAATTAATCGGCGCTGCTGTACCTGCGTAAATTTGGTAGTCCAGCAATTCGGGTAAGGCCTCTAGGTCATCGGACAATGCCTGTAAAACACGATAGGTTTCTTCCAGCGGCGTACCTTCCGGCATATCCACTACCACTTGAAATTCACTTTTATTATCGAATGGCAGCATTTTCATAATGACCGATTGTGTAACCACCAAGCTAAGAGAAAAGCCAATCAAGCCCAAAATACCAAACAATAGAAAAATACGGTTTTTCCTGCCCGCCACGCCGTTTAAAAACGGCGTGAGTAACTTATGAAAAAAGATATGAAGCTTGCCCTGACCAGGCTCTTGACTATGACCACCCTCATCCGCAATAGGCTGATTTTTAAATAAGCGTAAAAATAACCAGGGAGTAACCACAAAGGCAACCGCCAATGAAATTAACATTCCTGTAGAGGCATTAATGGGAATCGGGCGCATATAAGGCCCCATTAAACCCGTCACGAACGCCATAGGTAAGAGTGCCGCTATTACCGTGAAAGTCGCCAGAATTGTGGGGCCACCGACTTCGTCAACGGCAATAGGAATGGATTCTTTTAACGTTTTTCCGCCCATCGACATATGCCGGTGAATATTTTCCACCACCACAATGGCATCGTCTACCAAAATACCAATGGAAAATATCAAGGCAAAAAGTGAAACGCGGTTTAGGGTAAAACCCCAAGCCCATGAGGCAAACAATGTAATGGCCAAGGTTGCGACCACCGCAACGCCCACGACAATCGCTTCACGACGACCCAACGCAAAAAGTACTAATACAATGACGGAAATAGTGGCAAAGATAAGCTTTTTAATGAGCGTTTGCGCTTTTTCTTCCGCTGTCGCGCCGTAGTTACGGGTAATGGTAGCTTCTACGCCATCAGGAAAGTAAATGCCTTCAATCTGTTCAAATCGATTAATTACGGCGTTTGCAACATCTACGGCATTCTCGCCGGGCTTTTTAGCAACGGAAAGTGTAACCGCCGGGTAGCGACCAGGCATCTGCTCTGAAGCTGATCCGGTACCATAACTAACATAGGATGCCGGTGTTTCTGCTGACAACTGTATTGTCGCAATATCTTGTAAAAATACCGGTGCGCCATTTTGCACACCTACAACTAGCTCACTAATTTCATCGGCAGACACTAAAAAGCTACCGGCTTGAATTTCAATTTCAGTGTTATTGTTGGTCAAACGGCCAGCCTCTGCCGAGGTATTAGCCGCAGCAAGACTGTAACGAATGTCAGCCAGCGATAAACCATAGGCCGACAATCGGGTTGGGTCGAAGTTAACTTGTACAATGCGCGCAGCACCGCCAATAATCTCAATATCACGCGTGCCGGGTACCCGCTGTAACTCGGCTTCAATAGAGTGCGCAATATTTAATAAATCTGCCGAATTTATATCGGGGTTTTTACTCCACAGGGTACCGGATACAACAGGAACATCATCAATACCTTTGGGTTTAATCAGTGGCTGGCCAACACCTAAATTGTACGGCAGCATATCTTGGTTTGAGTAGAAAGCATTATAGAGGCGGACAATGGCATCGGTGCGAGGCTCGCCGACACGAAAACGTACCGTAAGTACCGCCATACCCGGAGAAGACGCCGAATATACATGCTTTACGCCTTCTATTTCCGAAACCACCTGTTCTGCCGGTGTGGTTACTAGCGACTCCACCTCTTTTGCGGTAGCGCCTGGAAATGGAATAAACACATTGGCAAATGTAACGTTTATTTGCGGCTCTTCTTCCCGCGGTGTTACAAATACGGCAAATAACCCCAACAGCAAACCTACCAACGCCAATAAAGGCGTTATTTCGGATGTAAGAAATGCTTTGGCAATGCAACCAGATATTCCAAGTGGACGTTCATTTTGCGTAGTCATTTTTCTGTTTTTCCTTTTATTTTTCGCCAGAAAAACGTTGGGTTTTATAGGCCGTCGCAGCCGCAACTGGATCAAGTGCAACTGTTTCACCCTGCTCCAAACCCGCCAGAATGGTGGTTTTTCCGGTCGTTAATGCCCGGCCTAAACGCAGGTAACGAAATTCTATCGCTGATTGGCTTTTTGAAATAACGTAAGCACCGGCCACTTCACCTCGGCGAGCGATTGCCCGCGAGGGAACTAATAGCTGTTCTCGCTCACCGTTAACAAATGCAACCTTCACCAAAGTACCAGGAAAAATAGGCTCGGCGCTTCCGCCTTCGGGTAATTGTAATAACACCCGAAAGCTGTGGGTACTCGGGTCTGCACTGGGGGGAATACGCATTTCCGTTACGCTAATGCTGGCGCCGTCGGCGAGAATAACGCGTGCTTTTTTGTGCTTGCGCAAAGGCCCAATATGCTGCTGAGGGATATCCACCAAAACTCGAAGGTGGTCTAATGACAACCCTTCTAGTAGCGGGCTGCCGGGCGCTACGGTTGCCCCCACATCAGCAAGACTTTTTACAACTATACCGCTATAAGGGGCCACGACGACGGTATGCGACAAACGCTCGCTGGCATCTTTTGTAGCCGCCTGAGCCGACTCCACCCGCGCAGCGGCGGCTTTTTGCGCCGCCTTAGCTTGATCAAAAACAGCTTGAGCAACCATACCGCGCTTATGTACATCGGCCACTCGTATTAATTGTTGGTCTGCTTCGGCAAAGCGAGCTTTTGCTTCCTCGAGCTGGGCTTTAGCCGCCGCAAGACCAGCCTGCTGTTCGGTATCCGTAAAGCGGGCAACCACGGCTCCCTGAGCAACAAAATCACCCACATCGAACGGCATTTCGACAATACGCCCACTCGTCTGCGCCGATACCACGGCCTGATTCACGGCCTCAATGACACCGTCGAAGTCGGTTTCCGAGGCGATCCGCGCAAGCTTTACCTCTGTTGTTGCCAACCCAGTGCCATCGAAAACCTTGTGCAATGCGCCCTCGTCACTTTCGCCGCAACCCGTTTGAAAAACTGCAACTAAAACCAATGATGCAGCCAGTTTTAAAGTGTGACGAACCGATGCCGAAGCTAAGCCAAACATGTTTGTCTCCATTCCTGTTAGGGGTTATTCACTCACACCACATTTAAACGCCGTTCCTGGCTTGAAGCCCACTTTATGCAGAATAATGACCAGTGGACAAAAGCCGGTAAATGAAGCTTGTAACAGGTTTACACCCACAAAGGCGGTAAACCACAGCCAGTAGGGGTGGTGAAAATGTGCAAGTACAAGACTGAGTAAAACAAATATACCGGCCAACCGATATACCAATGTATCAATATTAGTTCCGCTGTTAATTTCTGTCGTCATAGCATTAGCCTCTTTCATTTTTCACAATAATAATGTTGTAATACTTGAATAAGCTCCATCGCGGGGCCTTCGGATACTGAGTAGTAAATTGTTTGGGAATCACGACGCGTAGTGACTAAGTTGTCGCCCCGCAGACGCGCAAGATGCTGTGAAAGCGCTGATTGTGACAGTGCGATACGGTCGTTCAACTCCGATACACACATTTCCCGCTGCTCACTCGCAAGTACACACAACACCATCAAACGATGCGGGTTAGCTAGGCTCTTCAACAATGCCGCTGCCGACCCGGCATTAACCAACACCTCATTCAACTCACCTACCGCCTGCTGTGAACCGCTCTTTTGCATAGTACTAGCCCTCAACCCACACCCTCAAAGCAAATTCTAAATTAGTATTTTCTAATATACAAGGCATTTTAGCATTTCCTAATGAAAACTATCTCAACACACAACTCCTAAGAAAACTTACGCGCCAAAAAGGCCAGAACACATTGTAAAAATACAAAAATAAAAGTCGCCAGCGCCATTAACACAAGGGCTATCCAGCCAAACAAATTCGGCGCGAGCATTAAAGTAGACATCAGGGAATCCTGATAAAAGAAAAACCATTCATGGTCTTCTGGAAAAATCCATATGTGGAATTGGTTGAAAACCTCTTTCGGGCCTACAACCATCACTATCAGTAGCACAGGTAACAGCGCTATCGCTAGGGATTGGGTTTGGCGAGCAATGCCCGGCATGCGCCGAGCCGCGAGCACTAGATAACCACCTAGCCCCAGCCACATGAGAAAGGCTACGACGGCAGCCATAAAGAGTACGTCGATCAGGTTGGCGACGTCCTGTAGATGAATAATTTCTGCACTATGCAGTAACTTTTGCGCGCCATGACTGGATGGCGATTGGTAACGGATATCTCCTAGCCCCTCCCCCCCACGGTGCACGCTGAAATTAATCTCGGAAAATACGCGTAGGCGCTCTTGCCGGGAGGTATCACCAAACCCTACCTTATGGCGGTTCTGGGGGCCAAACTCGTCAATTCCTGCACCTATTCCCGCGTGGTCGTGCCAAACCCCGTAAATAAAATTCTGTTTGGCGAGAACAACCCAACTGATACTCAGTGCAACCACCAGGGTTAACAATCCATAACCTAGCGCCAACGCCAAGTCAGCCCAATAGCCTTTGGTTTTCCACCTCAACGCGGACGCCGCGTTCTGGGTACTGCTTTGTCGCTTATTATTTTTGCGTTTACCGGTTGCTTGTCGAGCCATTGATTCCTCACTTCACGCTAGCCACGAAGTCTACCGTATTTTTTACGTCAGTTTGTTATCTTCAATCGGACAATAAGCGCGCACCACTTAAAATCATATTTCCGTATTCGCGCACCAATTACTTCCACGCACAGACATGCCACTAATAATATTCACCTCTAATGCGCCCATATTGTGGCAACAATGCACCAAAAATAACCTGGCACGCTTATTGCTGAATTGGTTTTATCGACATTAATGGTGCACGGCGCTTAACAACAGGCCATAACAATATACCCACTCAAGGAAACACGATGAGCAGTTCCAAACTCAACCTGCTGGATTTCAGCCAGACCAATATTCGTACCCTGCATGTAACATGGTTTGCTTTCTTTTTAACCTTTGTTATGTGGTTTTCTCACGCCCCCATGAAACCACTGATTATGGCCGCGTTCGATATGGATATTGCCCAGTGGAAAGCGCTGCTTATTCTCAACGTTGCGCTCACCATTCCAGCACGAATTGTTATTGGTATTCTCGTCGATAAATTTGGCCCACGCGTAGTTTACAGTGCGCTGCTGGTTATCTCCGGCCTGCTGTGTATTGGCTTCGCCTTTTCGACTACCTACGAGCAATTGGCGATTATGCGTTTTGCCATGGGCTTTGCTGGTGCAGGCTTTGTGATTGGTATTCGCATGGTGGGCGAGTGGTTCCCTGCTCGGCAGGTTGGCCTCGCTGAAGGTGTATACGGCGGCTGGGGTAACTTCGGTTCTGCGGCGGCCGCTTTCAGCTTACCCACGCTAGCGTTGATGTTTGGCGGTGACGACGGCTGGCGCTATGCGATTGCCTGTACGGGTGTGTTCGCGATGATCTACGGCGTTTTCTTCTACTGGAAAGCCCGTAACACACCCAAAGGCTCCACCTACTTCAAACCCAAAAAATCTGGCGGTTTGGAAGTCACCAGTAAGAAAGATTTTTATTTTTACCTGGCAATGAACCTGCCAATGTACTTTATCCTCGCAGTGCTCAGCTGGAAGCTTTCCCCTGCGGGTGTTGGCCTGCTGACTCAAACAGCCACCTACACTATCTACGCTATCTTGGTCGCACTGTGTATATTCCAGTTCTCACAAATATATAAAGTAAACAAGGAAATGCTCGCCCACGGCGCCGCTGAACACGACAAATACAAATTCAAGCAGGTCGCTATTCTGGATTGGGCTTACTTTGTTACCTTCGGTTCCGAACTGGCTGTTGTATCGATGCTACCGGCCTTTTTCCTCGAAACCTTTACCAACCTTAGCCTCGTTCAGGCGGGAGCCCTAGGTGCCGCCTTCGCGTTTATGAACTTGGTTGCTCGCCCAGGTGGTGGTTACATCAGCGACAAATACGGTCGACGTAAATCGCTCTCCATTTTTATCTGCGGTTTGGCTATTGGCTACTTTATCCTTTCGCAAGTTAACGGTAGTTGGTCAATATTCTTTGCTGTTGCGGCGGTAATGTTCTGCTCCTTCTTCGTTCAAGCCGGCGAAGGCGCGGTATTTGCCATGGTGCCTCTGGTTAAACGTCGTATGACAGGCCAGATTGCGGGCATGGCTGGCGCCTACGGAAACGTTGGTGCGGTAACCTTCCTAACGGCCTACAGCTTTGTAGAGGCCAGCACCTTCTTTATGATTATCGGTGGCTGTGCCCTAGTGATATTCTTCGTAGTACAATTTCTCGAAGAACCAGAAGGCCATATGACCGAAGTACTGCCCGACGGCACCGTACAACACATTGAACTGACCTAAGGGCAGTTCAATTAATTACTTTTGGCCTGCGTGGAAAGGTCACAAGCCTTACTCTAAGGCTTGCCAGCCACGCAGAGACTAAAATCAATTAATAGCGGAGCCCCTAATCCGACAATTTGTAATTCGTGTATTATTAACCGTTTTAAAGCAGCCCCCCACTGGGGCTGCTTTTGTTTTCGAGCCAGTGAACACGCCCTACTTATTAGGAATTAACAAGTGGACCACCTGAAATCGACATTAAAAATAGAACTGTCGCAAATCAGCGACAAAGGCCCCAAATCTGAAAACCAAGATACGGTCGGCGCCCGTATTCCGTCAGATGACCAACATTCCACACTTGCCACCAAGGGTATTGCCATTGCTGTTGCTGACGGCGTAAGCAGTAGCTCTTCTGCTCGCCAGGCAAGCCAGGCGGCCGTGACAGGTTTTTTAACCGACTACTACGCCACACCCGAAACCTGGCGCACGCAACAATCCGCGGTGCGAGTAATTCACTCACTAAACTCCTACCTATGGGGACTAAGCCAAAATAGTATTAGGGGTGAAGGCCATCTCACTACTTTTAGCGCCTTGGTTTTAAAAGGTGACAAACTCTTTACCTTCCACATTGGTGACACGCGTATTTATCGCCTACGCGACAACCAGTTAGAACAATTAACCCGTGACCACTGCCAAGTAATTGATAAAAACACCACCTACTTAAGTCGCGCTTTGGGCGCCGACATTACCGTAGATGTGGACATGCATATGGACGAAGTAGAGCCCGGCGATCTGTACGTGCTCACCTCCGACGGTATTCACGATGCTATCCCAGCAAAAATATTTAATCAGCTGGTAATCGACAATCAAGAAAACCCCGAAGCCCTCACCAGCAAGGCCTCGGCACTTTCCGCTGAACACAACACCAAAGACAACATCAGTATTCAAGCCGTTCGTGTGCTGTCCATTGGTACACCCTCGCAATCGGATGCGGTCACAATTCTATCGAAACTACCCTTCCCACCTTTGCTCGAACCCGGTAATAAACTGGATAGCATGACCGTCGAAAAAATCTTGCACGAATCTGAACGCAGCCAAGTGTATTTAGTGAAAAATGAACAGGGTACACCGCTGGTGATGAAAACCCCCTCGGTTAATTACGAAGATGACCCAGCATATATCGAGCGTTTTGTTATGGAATCTTGGATTGGCTCACGTATTCAAAACGCCCAAGTCGCCAGGGTGGTTACACCGCCACACGCGCGCAAAACACTCTATTACCTTACCGAACATATCGCCGGCCCCACACTCCAGCAGCTAATAAAGGAACGTGCGCCCTTTGACATTCCCGATGCCATCGAATTAACAGAGCAAATCATTAAGGGTATTCGCGCTTTTCACCGCAAAGACACACTCCATCAAGACATAAAACCCGCCAATATTGTGATCGGCTCTCAGGGGGCCACCATTATCGATTTTGGCTCCTGCTGGGTAGCCGGTATACAGGAAGCTGGCGCGCCGTTTCAGCGAGACGAGGTGCTCGGCACACTGGACTACTCTGCGCCGGAATACCGTTATGGCGGTAATGTTGGCCATAAATCCGACCAATTTTCACTAGCGGTACTACTGTATGAAATGTTCACCCAAAAGCACCCCTATGGGGAGGCCTACAGTAAGGCAAACAGCCTGAAGAGCTTCCAAAAGCTCACTTACATTCCCGCACAAAAACATAACGCGCTGGTGCCCCCATGGCTGGACAAAGCGATGGCAAAGGCCCTGAGCATTCAGCCCGGCAACCGCTACGCCGCCCTCTCCGAGTGGCAGCTCGACCTGCAACGACCAAACCCCAATTGGACAGGAGCAGCGGGCACACCTTTTCTGGAAAAAGACCCAATGCTATTTTGGAAGATACTGGCCGGTTTTGGCTGGATGATTGCGTTGGCACTGTTTATTAGCAAAACCCTGTAGGCAATAATCAATAGGCAAAAATTACTTTGCTATACTTTTTGAGCACTCAAAAGGTAACGGCAATGCTGAATTTTATCCGTTCCTGGTTTCAGGGAAATGGCCCCACACCGCTAGAGATTGAAACGCTCGAACAAAAAGTCAAAAAGCTTGAGCAAGAGCTGCAGCTCTTGCTCAAGCCGAACAAAGCAGGCTTCGTGACCTATGGATCTCCAATGCCGCGACCATGGAGCATATTCGCGAAAGTATGGCCCAAACGACATCCACTGCCTTAGAACAGAAAAGTCAATTGACTGAATCGTCTGTAAATTACCAACAAATAAAAACTATACTCACGGCAATCAGTGAATCTCTACATGTGATGGACAACAAAACAGCGAAAGTTACCGAGGGTGTACAGGAGCTTACAGAAGTTGGTACCCAAATTGAGAGCTTTGTGACACAAATACGAGGCATATCCGACCAAACTAATCTCCTCGCATTGAATGCCGCGATTGAAGCCGCTAGAGCAGGAGAACAAGGCCGCGGATTTGCCGTAGTGGCCGATGAGGTGCGTGCACTCGCGCAAAAGTCGGCACAGGCATCTTCAGAAATATCGGACCTTATCCACACCATTACCGATAAAACAGAAGACGTTGCCCAACGCATTTCGGAAACCAGTACAACCGTTCAGCAAACATCTCAATCGACGAAAGATATATCCATAATCGTCGACGACTTTACCCATCACGCACAAAACATGTCACTAACCATTGCGCTTTCCGCCTAACGATCCTTTGTTCAAACCGTGAAATTAGATCACGTTGTTTGGAAATCCGAAGTATATCGCCGGTTTTGGGGGAAATCAGAAAAGTCGCTAGATACCTTTTCTGATCATACCGAGTGTCGGTTGGGCAAATGGTACTATCAAGGAGATGGTAAAAAATCGTTCAGCCATTTGCATTCATTTAAAGCAATAGAGGCACCTCACCGAGACGTACACACAAAGGGCATTGAAGCATTACAGTTCGCTGAGCAAAATAAAACAGATGACGCATTTAACTCACTGAGTGACATGGAAACCGCCAGCGATAAAGTTCTTACATTATTAACCGCAATTGAAAGCGATATTGTTAACACTTACACTTCAGGAACAACAACTTCAATACACCAACATAGCACAGAGGCCGAAATTTTTTAGTGTGTGTAGCTTGTCAGAGACGCCCGTTAAGGTCGCTAATACAGTGCTTTGGAGGTAAAGGGTTGGTGCAAAAACGTTCCACACCTTTCGCCTCAACCGCTTGCCACAACGACTGAATAAGCTGCTCTTTGGAACCCGGTGCTTCCCACCCACTGTTGTTTATCCACTGCGCAATAGCGTCCGCCACATTCGGATAAACCACACGGGGACCCGAAAAATGCTTCAGCCAGTCCGCCGTCACTTTGGACTCTAGGGTATCCATGGTCATGGCAAGCTTCAGCTCCTCCATGGCCCTAGCATTGGATAACTGCTCCAACTGCCCTCGTAAAGGCTTCACCAATATCTTCTTACCTAGGTGAATAGCTTCACTGGACAACTCAAAACCGGCGTTACTGATAACACCTTCACAGGTCGCAAGATCATACTTAAAGCCGTCACGTGATAGTGGCCGCAATTCAATATGGCCTCGCGTTTCCGGCTTTTCAAAATCACCATAATAGTAAAATTTGTAGTCCGTGAAAGGTTTAAGCAATGCCAATACAGCCTCAATTGACTCAAACCCGAGGTATACCAAAATTTTTCCCGCTACCACGGTGTCTTCAGTAACATCCATATCAACAATAGGCGGCAGTATTTGTTGATCAAAATGATGCCAGTGCAAACCCAAACTAGCCGCTGCAGGCGCGAACATTTCCATAATTTTTCGCCCCAAATAGTCATCGCCTCGACGCGGAACTTTATGGTCAAATGCATATTGATGACCTACACCAATACAAGCTATACCTTTACGACGAGCCGCCCATGCAGTAATAGGTTCAAAGTCTGTCAGCACAATATCGTAGGGCTTTAGATCTAGCTGGTTAATATCCAGCCACAGCTGTCGAAGGCTGGTCTTTTTTAGCGTTTTCCAAACATTTATTTTCCCGGCTTGGTGGGCAAACGTTAATCCACGTTTACATTGCCAACTACCAAATTCTTCCATATCAAAATAGTTTGCCCTGTCTCTACCAGAGAACAAGTAATCAACTTCAATACCATATTCACATAGGTATTTATTTAAAGCACGCGCACGACTCAAGTGACCGTTGCCCGTCCCCTGAACACCGTAGAGTATTTTCATTGAGTTCTCCTGTGCGCACCTCAATTAATTTAAAGAAGGCTCATTGCCAAAACACAAATAGAGTGCCCGAGCAATGCACCCGCCATTACATCCGTTGGAAAATGCACACCGAGCATAACGCGTGCAGCGCCTACACTCGCGGCCCAAGGGTATAGAACCCAGATTAACCATGGAAATTCAGCGCTCAAAGCACAAGCCACTAAAAAAGCAGCCGAAGTATGTCCTGATGGAAAACTGAACTGGTCAGAAGGCGTCACCTCACTTGTAAATCCAGGTATAGCTACCGCAGGGCGATTCCGACGAAAAGACGATTTAAAGATTAAATACAGCACACGCTCTACAAGAAATGTAACGCCCATTAACTTCGCCATATGCCATTGACCTAACAATATAAAGACAACACCCAGAACCCCGTACACAGGCCCGTCCGCCGTCCTAGAAACATACCGACTTAATACAACCGCCAATTCGCGATGCCTACGACGTAAACACCAGTCGAATGTAGCTAAGTCAATTTGATGTATATTCTGTAAAACACGCATGCTCAGCCCTCCAATGAAGGCCAAACTACCACCGAACTGTGACAGAAACATGAGGGTATTATGACGATTTGGTTACACCAGCAACAATCCAACACCTAATAAACGATATCTGTATCAATACCACCCCATATCGCAAGGGCATCAACATACACCCTCTACCGCCTGTGCTCGAACGCGCCATAACTTCCATTTGGGCTCCTCTATTAATTGATTTTAGCCTCTGCGCGATCAGGCAGGCCTTAGTGTAAGGTCAACTGCGCAGAAGTAGGCTGGTTGCCCTTCCAAGCAGATAATTCGTTCTCACTACAACCGTCAAAAACGATCGACATCGACACCCTAGAGCCTTCCCTCAAAATACTGGCACCTATCCTATTCTTACGTTATCGTGCACTCCGGCATATCTGCCTGATCCATACTAAAATCTATACACCAGTAATCTGTAAGCCAGCATCTCCGCGAGGAACTCTAGTTGAAAAACCCAGACCTGCATATTGAGTTAAGCCTCTCAGAAAAACTCAGCATTCTTTGGCCCTACATCGCAGATAACTTCTTAAGCCAAGTAAAGAGTATTTGGTTTATCGTTTTTTACCTGGCAATTTTTCAAATTCTGGTTCTTGGCCTACCTCTTGTTTACACCACAATGATTTCTGTGGGTATTTTTATCGTTGTGCTCGGGCTAATGTTCTTTATGGAAGGCCTACGACTGGGTTTGATGCCTCTGGGTGAAACCATTGGTGCAATTCTACCCCGTAATACACCCCTTTGGGGCGTGCTGTTGTTTTCATTTGTAATGGGCGTAGGCGCCACCTTTGCAGAACCAGCCATTGCGGTACTACGCTCGGCAGGAGCCGGCGTTCGTGCCGAACAAACACCCTTGCTATTCAGCTTGCTAAACGATTTCACCGGTGAGCTGGTAAGTGTTGTGGGGATTGGTGTTGGCTTGGCGGTACTTTTAGGCGTGCTGCGTTTTTACCGCAACTGGTCCCTTAAAATTCTGGTACTACCGATAGTGGCATTACTGATAGTGCTTACGCTATTCGCCAACACCATTCCGCAATTGCAGGCGGTATTAGGCCTTGCCTGGGACTGTGGAGCCGTAACCACCGGGCCAGTAACCGTTCCCCTTGTGCTAGCGCTGGGCATAGGTGTTTGCCGTATTCTAGGTGATGGTGATACCAGTAATGCCGGGTTTGGCATTGTCACTTTGGCCTCACTATTTCCGATTATTGCGGTGCTATTACTCAGCTTTTATCACTATTTTAATAACGATTATATAGGTGCAGAAAACTATACAGGCGAATACAAAATTGAAACGCTGGCAACCACCATTAAAAGTGACCAGCCCAATATGCGCTTGAACACCAACACGTTATTTAGTGAGGAAGAATATCGCCGTTATGCCGATTCTGACAACTTCAATATTAAATATGAAGTTGAATATCGAGGTGGCACCAAGCAATTGGTCGATGGCGAAATTGTTATTTCGAATGCACAAATTGTGCTAACAAAAACCCCATCCCCCATTCCGGCCCTAATGAGCAAAGACACCTGGAACCCAGCCGTTGAGATAGCTAAAGACCTTCAATCATCTTTAATGGCTTCTATACGAGCGATTGTGCCACTGTGTATATTCCTGGTGGCATCCCTGTGGCTTATATTGCGGCTCAACAAAGAAAAACTCAAAGTAGCAATGGAAATTAAAATCGGTATTGCCTTTGCTCTCATCGGCATGACTTTATTCATGCTTGGCTTGAGTTTAGGATTAACACCTCTGGGTTCACAGCTGGGCGGCAATATTCCCACAGCATTCGCAAGCCTAACACCATGGGGCGCTGAAGGTGGTGGATTTGTACCGCCTAAATTTGATACTGAAGCAACAGGAAAAGTTATCGCTATTATTTTTGGTTTTTTCCTCGGTTATGGCGCCACCTTGGCAGAGCCTGCATTGAACGCACTAGGTAACACCGTCGAGAAAGTGACCGTAGGCGCCTTTAAAAAACGCCTACTTATGCACTCCGTTGCCTTCGGTGTTGGAATGGGTATTGCTACGGGCGTAACCAAAATCGCCTTCAATTTACCGCTGATAAACCTCTTAATTCCGCCCTACCTTTTATTGTTACTTCTTACTTGGTGGTCTTCTGAAGAGTTTGTCAATTTCGGCTGGGATTCAGCGGGTGTAACTACCGGCCCCATTACCGTACCCCTAGTTTTGGCGATGGGCTTGGGGGTAGGTGCTGCGGTACCCGGTGTATCCGATGGTTTTGGCATTTTAGCTCTCGCATCGGTCGGCCCCATTATTACCGTGCTCAGCGTTGGGCTTATTGTTGCACGAATAAATAGAGATCAATGATGGCAGCGTTTATTGAGAAAACCGGCTTTTCCGTGGTGAGCTTGATCATTCCTCAAGCTCGCTTACACAATTGTTTAAAGCAGGTTTTAAGCCAGTGGCCCTATAAAGTAATTCAATTTGACTGCCGTGGCACCATGATTAGAGAACACTGGTTCCAGGCTTTTTTACCTACAATGAACCCAGAGTGTGAATACTTACAGCTTCTTGTCTGTGATAAAGACCTTAGTGCGTTTGTACAATTTTGCATAGAGGTCAATGACCTACATCTACCGGGTTCCGGTGCAATATTCAGCACACAGTGCTCCTATTTCTCTACCAATTCCGAATTCAATTTATTGATAGATAGAAGCCAAACACAAGAAAGGAGCCTACAAGACACATCGGCGATTAGTTTAAAAAATAATCTTTACGCACTCTACGCACTGGTTCAATCCGGACGAACAGACAACGCGATCAAAGCCGCAATGCAAGCGGGTTCACACGGCCCCATTGTCTATTTCGTTGAAGGTCGTGGTACGCGGGACAGAGTTAGTTGGCTGAAAATCACCAAAAAGCCTTACGAAGAAGTGGTTATGGTATTAGTGGAGGACATCGACAGAGAGCGGGTAAAGGAAGCTCTGGTATCTGCAGGGCGAATTAATACCCTTGGCGGCGGAATTGTATTCGAAATATCCATTGAACACGGATTGGTAAATTTACCAACCTCCATAAGCAATAAAAGTCGCTTGGCCTCCAACCAACAAATAACCGCGGCCGTTGATCAACTAATGGGCAGTACAGACTGGCGAGATACCCGCTCTATAGCTACGCTACTGGACAAAAATCAAAGATCTAAAGAACAGGCAGATACACAAAAAAGCAGCTCGCTGTGCGCCTTAATACCACGTAAACATGCTGACGAATTTTTAGATTACATTCTAAGTATTGGCATTCCGGGCGCTAATGTGATTTATACCAAATTATTTTCCGGAGACGACGATCAGAACGCACAACATCTCAACTTTCACCACGAACTGGTACAAATTCGCATGGTACTGCCTACCGAGCAGTGTGCGCACTTCCGCTCTCAGCTGCAGCAATTTGTTACCCTTCAGGGCTACCGCAATGTGACAATTTATGCGCTCACAGTGAAAGGCGTTGCGCGCTACCAGCTAAAACCACGAGAAAAAAGCAAGGGGGCCGTATACCGCGGGTCCTCATCCATAGCGGACTAGCGGCCGCAAGATAAAGCCAGGGCGGTTTTTGCGCCGGCTTTTGAATCTCTAGCCCTCGCTAGGGCACCTTTACTACCTCCTCAGAAAAACCACTGTATCTACGACCCAATATTGGCTTCAACAAACCCCACCAACGCCTTTAGTGCCTGAATACGTGTAGCGCTATCCTGCAGATAGTGATCATCATTTTTAAGCTTAATCAATTTCACATTACCGCCAGACTTTTTCATCGCTTTATACATCAGTTTAGACTGGCTGTATTCCACTACTGTATCGTCCGCACCGTGAATAAGAAGAACAGGAATTTTTACTTTATCGGCCGAATAATAGGGGGAAACTTCCTTCAAAATATCTTTACTGTAATCGCCATCTAAAATACTGCGATTCCAATAATCCAGCACCCAGCTTTTTTTCCCATAACGGCTTTTATCGGCTTTAAGCATTTTGGGTAAATGGCTCACCCCGGCAATGGATACAGCACACTGATATAAATCCGGCGTAAAGGCTGCACCAGCAAGGGCTGCGTAACCGCCATAACTTGCCCCTACAATACAAACCCGCGCGGGGTCGGCATAGCCTTTTTTTACGAAAAAATTCACGCCATCGGTTAGGTCGTCCTGCATGGCTTTACCCCACTGCCCCCAACCCGCTTTATAGTGCTCCTGGCCAAAACCGGTAGAGCCACGAAATTGCGGTTGAACCACCAGATACCCACGAGACGCCAATGCCTGCGCCCTATAATCAAAACCAATAACATCCTGTGCTGCTGGACCGCCATGGGGCATAATAATTGTTGGCAGGTTTTTTAACTTCCCCATTTTTGCTTTTGGTAATGTCAGTATCGTGGGAATCGCGCGTCCATCTCGCGCCTTATACGTTACCTTTCCTATCGGGTTGATATCCTCCGATGCTATGTCTAGGCGTGAGCTAACCATAGATTTAAGGGACTGCCCCTCTGTAAACAGAAAATAATCGCCTGCGTACAAAGAGCCCTCTACACGCACAACAATGTGCTTCCAATCGTTTGTCCAGTTGCTGAGATAGACGGAGTGCCCTTCAAACTTGCCCAGAATACCCTGAACTCGCTTGTGTAAGGCTCTGTCAAAGAAGTGGTAATCTGGTATTAAGCCCGAATAGGCTACACCAACCACCACTCCATGATGGTCTTTTATCACGCCACGGGTGTTTTTAGCGGCATCAAACCCTTCCAGTGGTGTAACGCTTCCATCTTTTAACGAAAGCTGCAAAAAACTTTCATCATCGTCATTTCGGCTATACACCAGTGCCGTAAAGTCACTATTTAAACCAATAAAACTGTGGGTGGGTATTTCGGCCTCATAACTGTACAGCGTTCGCCATTTACGCCCCTCTTTCAGTTCGACGCTGTGCACATTATTTCGATCATTACGGTTTTCGCGGGCGAGAATATTACCTTCACTATCCAGAAAGTAATCTCGGGTATGGTCAGTTCCCCTAGTTGCCACTCGCGGCTTACCTTTGCCATCGATATTGATCTCTAGCAATGAATAATTGGGTGCGTAATCGAGATCAGATTCGGCTACGTACGCTGGCATATACAGCTTTTTACCGTTAACCGACTTGCCCGCCACACGCCCCAACCCCGACTGACCCTCTGCCACTCGGCGCTTTCCCGATATATTTTCTCCCAACCTAATGAGCTGAAAAACCTCTTTATTTTTAATGTCAAAGCTAAATGCCGTACTCACATCAAAATCGTGCTTATAATCCCTCCATTTCACATGCTTAGAGCCAACAAGTATTAAAAAATCGTTATTTGAAAAATACTGCCAGCGAGGATCAATCTCGCTCACATCCACGGCTGCAATCATTTTTTTTTCTTTCAACGAGTAAACCACAATAAAATCTCTATCGTCTGACTCTGTGCGCCGATAGGAAATAAGCTCACCATTGGGCGAAATACTAACGTCGCTTACTTGCTCTAGCTTACCGTAGGCCTCCAGATCAACTTCACCAATAGCCAGTGACGGTATAAAAGATAACAATCCCAAAATTAAAATCGAATAATAATATTTCACTCCAAATTTCCCATTTTTATTTTTATTTTTGTTTTTATTTTTAACCGCTATTTAATGCCATCATTTCAACTTAAGCTTGCTCGGCAGTTCCCTTAACACCAAGACTGCTGGCCAGCAGGGTTTTCCAACAACTCGCGAATATTCGCCTCAATAATGCGATACCCTACATTGCCCGAAAGTTTTTGCCGCCCCTCATTGAAGATAAGCGTAGGGCTAGATTTAACTCCCAGCTCCACCGATTTATACATATTACTGCAAATGCTGGCATGGGCCTTTCCACTATCGACACTGGTACGGATAACATCGATAGGTAAACCCGACTGTTCGGCAATGGCCAACAGCTCCATGCGGTTGGAAATATCTCGCGCCTCAACAAAGAATGCTCTTCGCATTTTTTGCATAAATTGGGTAAAGGCCCCTCCCTTGCCAACCCCGATAACTCGGCCATTTTCGCTGCGGCAAGAAAGAGGTGCGCCGGCAGTGATGATTGCGGGGTGTTCTTTACCCAGACATCTGGATGAATATCGAGATGGTCGAATTTATCCGCAACAGATTGTACATGGGCATTATAGGTTTCGATGCCTCCACGATCACCCCAGCTTTTTTCCATTTTCCCAGGAACATCACCAAACACAGGGAAAAAGTGATAATCCACCTCTACCTTGTCACCAAATTCGGTTAGTAATTCTTCTACCCGAATTTGTGACACGTAGGCCCAAATACAGAGCACATCAGAAAAGTGATCCACTTTGATTTTCGACATTCAAACCTCTCTATTTCGTACCGTTTATGGCGCCTCACCTGAGAACTCAAACGGCTTATGTCTCCGCCTGCTTCGCCAATACCAAAGCACCAAGGATACCCGCCCTATTTCCCAAGCCAGGTAATACCACATAATTTTCCATATTTTCAATAATAGCCGGATGTTGAATATAACCGTTCAAATACCCCTGCAGCTTGTCGCGTACACGATTAATCAACGCCGGTTGCCCCATAACCCCACCACCCACAATAATACGCTGCGGTGATAGTGTGCATGTGACCCCGGACAAAGCCATAGCAATATACTCGGCCTCCATCTCCCAAGCGGGGTGGTCGGTGGGTAGTTCAACACCAGAGACCTGCCAGCGCTCTTCAATCGCGGGGCCGGAGGCTAACCCCTCAAAGCAGCGGTCGGCATGATAGGGGCACCGACCTTTGTAGCCATCATGCTCCAGCTTAGGTAAAAAACTATGGCCCATCTCTGGGTGTATTAGGCCGTGCAGTAACCTGCCGCCTACCACCGCACCACCGCCAATACCGGTACCGATGGTGATATAGAGATAGTCACTCAGACCCTGAGCCGCCCCCCAGCAACCCTCACCGAGGGCCGCTGCATTCACATCCGTATCAAACGCGATAGGAACAGCCAACGCACTAAAGGCGCCAGCAACATTAATGTTGCCCCAACCTGGCTTGGGTGTGGAGGTAATATAACCCCAGGAGCGGGATTGAGTGTTTAGGTCTATAGGGCCAAAACTCGCTATTCCCAAAGATTTGAGCTCAGCCCTGTAGGGCATAAAAAATTCGATCGCTCGCTGCAGAGTTTCTGTCGGCGTAGTGGTAGCGAAACGAATCTCCTCTAGCGCTTGCGGCCCCGTGCCCACCGCACAAACAAACTTAGTGCCGCCCGCTTCTATTGCCCCGTATAGCTTGGTCATTATGGCTCTCTTTGAATAGGGTTCTGGGTATATCTTACCTAGGCACCATTATCACCCCAAAACGTACCATATTAAAATTCATACTTGCCTGATCAATAATACGGGTATACTGTATATACAAACAGTTATCACGGCACACAAAGTAAAGAGATAAGCCCCCGTGCTCCACACCACATTCACCCTATAGAAACAAAGAAGGCTGTTTGAGCCCATGAGGAACCAATGCCCACAACAAAAGGCACCTCCAACGTTGGAGCAATTGCTCCAACGCGACGATATATGGCGCGGCCACGGCCAGAAAAAAACGGTACGGCAGGTGATAGATACCGGTCATAGCCAACTTAATAATCGGCTACTTAACAACGGCTGGCCGCTTGGTAGCCTGGTTGAAATTTACCCGCCTAGTATGTGTCAGACCACCAACAGCGGAGGTGAGTGGCTATTATTGTCGCCTGCCGTAAAGCGATGCCTGAACAACACCAGCACCTACGCCGTACTACTGAACCCTCCCGCATTGCCCTTTGCGCAAGGATTGTCGCAACTGGGGATTACACTCGAGCAATTATTGATTATTCGGGTAAAAAATAAAACCGACTTTATTGTCAGCTTTGTTGAGCTAGCCCGCGCCAGTAGCTGCAGCGTAATAATGGCATGGCAGCCTAAACAGGCCCTAAATTACAGTGAGTTACGCAAGTGCCAATTGGCAACAACCAATGGCACTGGCCTGTATTTTATTTTCCGTCATACGCAGGCACAACAACAAAGCTCACCTGCGGCTCTACGCTTAGAGGTCACCTTAGGAAAAGAAAATTTAAGCCTTACCCTGCTAAAGCAGCGGGGTCAATTACAGCATAATAAAACTCAGCCAGCTCTAATTCCGCTACCAAAATCCTGGCAGGCACTGCTTCCACACCCACTATTAACGAGCGACAAAAACCCCCTTCAGCCTGCCGCCATTAACGAACCTTTACTTCCCATTTACCATCCACACCAAACGCTTGTGCCCATTCGCACGGAAAAGCAACCCTTAAAACGCCGCTATTATTAGGGGTAACCGCTGTGGCCAACAAAAAAAACGTCGCCAAAACCTGGATCGCCCTCCGCTTTCCATTACTGCCACTAGAAGTATTTGCCGTTAACAGCCGCATAAATGAAGGCGCCGACACCGCTATTATTGTTACCCACAAGCAACAGGTTGTTTGTGCTAATCCGAATGCCGTTAACCAAGGTATAAAACAACATATGTCGGTAACAACGGCTCAAATATTAGTACAGAGCCAGTTATTGGAGCGCGACATCCAAATAGAAAAAGCGGCCATTCACCAACTAGCCAATACGCTGTATAGCTTTACACCCTACATTGAAAAGCAAACGCCAAACCCTAATACCCACAGCGGATTACTCATTGAAGTTTCCCGCTCACTCACGCTCTTTAAAGGGCTAGGTAACATTATTACTTTAATACAGCAGGAACTGCAGACATTTAATTTTCATTACTGCCTAGGTACAGGCCATACCAGCAAAGCGGCCTGGTTATTATCGTTTGATAAACAAAAAAAAATACCGGATAACGAAAAACCACACACGCGCACAGATGTTATCGAACAATTGCAAACACTCGACAGTACCTTGCTTGCCCAGTGCCCACAACACACCATTTCAAACACCCAACTACAGACGCATATAGCCGCGTTAAAAAAATCTGGGTTTAATTCACTGGGTGATATTGTGCGGCAAATTAATACTCAATCTCTAGCGAGCTTCCGTAAACGCTGGGGCCAGGCATTTTCTCAGCTAATAGCCGACATCTTCGATATCGATCAGGTAACCCTGCAACCCAGCCTTTTTGAAAAACCGACAACCCTTTTTCAACCCGAAGAATTTTTTCACGATAGCATTCAGTTTGACTACCCCATAACGAACAGCGCACAACTCATGCCCCCCATGGAATACCTGCTGCAGAACCTAAGTCGCTATTTATACAACCGCCAACGTCAGTGCCAGAGTATTGATTGGGTATTAATGGATATTTATCACCACAAGCAGCAATTAGAGGTTCATACCAGTGAAAACCAAGACCAATGGCCCCTACTGCTGGAACTTTCCCGCATTCAATTAGACGCTCAGACACTGAATTTTGAGGTAGATACTCTGGAACTACGGTGTAGCAACAGCATGCCATTACACGCCAGCAGTCACAGCCTAAATTTTGACGGCGACACTAGCGCCCGGCGAGATAAACTCAACCATGACTTCACCGTAACCACAGCAAAACTCAAGGCACGATTGGGCGAAGATGCGCTCTTCAAGATAGCCTGCACCGACAGTCATATTCCGGAAAAAAGCCAAAAGAAAGTCTCAATAGCCCACAACACTAAACCTAGCCCCACCCCGACTACAACAGCCGTGCGCCCAAGCTGGCTGTTTGAGCCCCCTCTGCCGGTACAGCAACGCCAGCAATACCTTTTCTGGCGCGGTCGTTTAGAATTACTACAGGGGCCAGAGCGCATTGAGGGTAACTGGTGGCAATCGCCTACCGCCCGCGACTACTTTATTGCCCGGCGTGATGACCACCTGAGGCTATGGATATTTTATGACCAACTCAATAAAAGCTGGTTTGTGCAGGGTGTGTTTGTTTAGCAAACTTAAAGATAGAGCAAAAAAAAACTGCGCAGTATAAAACTACGCAGTTTTTTAGAGTAAAAGTATATAACTACTTACGAATACGTCTGCGAGAAAAACCAAGACCCAACAAACCCAACCCCAACAGCGCGAGAGAGCTTGACTCAGGTACATCAGCAATAACTTGGTCAGCAAAACCAAAACGCAGGTTATCGATAGCGAAACCAGCAGGCTCAGCACCAACCAAACTAAACTGCAGGCCAGCAATTTCATTACCCAGATCAGAAACCAGACCTAAGAACTCAATACCCAAACCTTCGTTAGCAACCGTACCAATGATGCTGCCATCACGCGCAAAAGCCGTAATAGCTGTACCACCAATAGCGTTGAAATAACCACCATCAAGGCCTACACCAGCAATATCTTCAGAGAAAATCATGGAGATAGCACCGTTGAAACGCGGAGTACCAGAAAGAACTGGGCTAGTTGGGTTAGCACCATCGGCAGTAATAAAGGACTGCGAAGCGCTAGGATCAAGGCTAAGGCCAGCGTCTGGTGTGCCAATAACACAACCGCTTAACTGGGCACCAGCGGGGCAATCACCGGCACCGCCCAAAGACTGACCATCAAACCAACCGCCGAAAGTCACGGTTACACCAGTAGGATCAGCGCCGTAATCGGCTGGAGTATAAACAGGGTTAACTGTTCCCATTGCAAATTCAGAAAAAGTGATGAGTCCAGCATCTGCAGTGAACGCATCATCAGCAACGCGGATAACAGCTGCATTAGCAACCGAAGCGGTGGTAGCAAGAGCAGCCAGTAATATGTAGCGTGCAAATTTCATGTGTAATCTCCGTTTTAAATTGAAATGTCCATGCACAAAGTCACGATAGTGCAACCCATGAGCATGCAACCATAAAAGCAAATATCGGGCCAACTAAATTTACCCTTATATTTCAACAGGTTACGAGAACAGCCCCCATAAAAGAGAAGTACATATGTAAAAATCTCCTACATACTGGCACGCCTATAACCATTTGACATTTAGATGAACGACTCCCAAAAAGCTGCTTGCAGGTAACCCCCTACAAATCGCGCCAACTCTAATCACAAAAAACATGTTAACTTTTTATGCACCAACACAACGGTGGGCCAAATAAACGTTAACTAAATAACGGTGAAGACCTCTCAAATAAAACACCTCGAGCAATTTAACGCGCTACCACTAGCCGCCAGTAACCACCGATCAATGAGGAAACTACTCTTTTCGACAAGCCGCAAAAAGCACGAGCAAAAAATGTAAAAAAATTTGACACGCCATGATCAAAATCAACTACAAACCACCTCATTCTCTGGAGTAAAAATACCGGCCTACCGAGAAGACTGAATGGCATCGATTAATACGGTTCTGCTGAATCATGCAGAAAAGCAATCGCCAGTGCAGTGAGCTATGCTTTAGAGCAATCAAAAAGCGTATTGCGACACTAGGGGTTAACCTATGAAAGTGCACATTCACCTATCTTCACTCAGGCTCCGCCAATACGTTGCACTAGCTCTATTTGCTTGGTTCCCTATACAAGGCAATACCGCAACAGAATGTGCTGCCGTCAGTTGTGACTGCACCTCATTGCCCTCCGCAACCTGGGTAGACATGTGTGAGAAGCAGGAAAACGCTCTGCAGAAACAATGTAAAAAAACCTCTCTAGACGAAACGGGTTACTGTTCCGTACACGGACCAGATGCCACACGCGTCACTTTGTCGCTCGATACGGAGAAAACCAGCAGGGAACAATCAAACATCATTAAACTCGTGGGATACAAATCTACTGCCGTACTTTGGTCCATCAACAAAGACTTGGCGTTTATTGCCCATAAAATCGACAATCACGCATTCGACGCTATCGAGTTGCGATTACGTTTATTGGAACAAAACACCGAACTTCACTTCAACACCCAGAAACAACTGGTGCAACTTCTCAACGAATCAAATAATACCTCGGAAGTAAAAAAGGCCTGGCGCAGTTATTCAATCGATATTGCAGGTATTGCCAGTCAACTTATAGTAGAAGGTAACCGCCTAAGGGCTTCTACCAAGGACACCGATAAAGCCAAGTCATTGGCTAATGCACTACTGAATTCTGCCGGGGGCCTTTACGAGCAGGTAGGCTATGCCTACGCGCAAGCCGCCAGCTTTAAAGAGTCAGCTCAAGCATGGAAGCAGGCAGCGACAATAGCAACTAACCTGCTAGAAATCGCCAAGCAGAATAAAAAGGCAGACGAAGCTGAATACTTTCGCTATCAGGCCGCCACACGCTTCCTTCGCGCCAGCCAAAACTGGGGGCAAAGCAAAGAAAAAGAACAAGCGCAAAATGCGCTTGAAAAATCCCAGCAATATATAACGACCAAAGAGTAGAGCCGTTACTCGCCACCCCCAAAGGGTAGAATACAAACCAAGACCGCTATACTGTTTACTTCAAACAGCCATGTACAGTCTCCTCGCTCCTGTGCATAATGCACAAAAAGAGACTCTGGGGAACAACAATAATGACAAGAAATATTGTTTTATGCGCAGATGGAACCGGAAGTAAAGGTGGCTATACCCCAGATAGCAATGTATACAAAACTTACCACGCTATCGATATCCACGATAACGACATCGAACAAATCACCTTCTACGACAATGGCGTAGGCTCATCATCCAATAAAATCTTACGTGCAATTGCGGGCGCATTTGGCTTTGGTTTTGAGCGCAATGTATGCGACCTCTACACCTTTCTCAGTAAAAACTACAATTCAGAGCAAGACAAAGTATACCTGTTTGGTTTCAGCCGTGGAGCGGCAACCGTTCGCGCTCTCAATGGTTTTATTTACGATTGCGGCCTGCTCGATGCACGCAATGAAACCAGCGATCGAAAACTCAAAGCTCAAGTTAAAAACCTTATAGGCGCCTATAAATCCCGAAAAGCCCAACTCAAGCGACAAGGCAAAACAACATCGCGCCCCATACCGTTAGCTGAAAGCATCAAAGGTATTTCACTCGAACGACGTGATATTAAAATCGAATTTATTGGTGCCTGGGATACCGTTGCAGCACTGGGAATGCCTAAAAAAACGGATGTCACAGGCCCCATCTCATGGCTGATTGACAATACACTCCAAGGCCTAGACAACCTGCTGAACCACTTTTTCCATTACCGGAACTATAAACTGCAGCTCACACCAAACGTAAAGCAGGCTTTTCAGGCCCTTTCTATAGATGATGCAAGAACATCTTTCTGGCCGCGTATTTGGAACGAGCTTGACGAAACAATAGTCCAGGCCAAGGTAACCGTAGAACAAGTATGGTTTACGGGCAGCCATACCGATGTAGGTGGTGGTTACAATCGCCGCGGTATAACCAATGTTCCCCTACTCTGGATATTGGAGAAGGCGACTCAAGCCGGGCTAAAACTGATAAATGGCTCACTGGATAGCATACGGGCGGCAGCAAATGCGCACGACATAATGCATGACTCACGTAGCGGGTTAGGCATGTTTTATCGATATCATCCAAGGGAAATTCACAGCCTTTGCCATAATGAAAAAAACCAAAAACCGATGATGGAACATATAAAAATACACGAGGCCGTGCTTAGTCGTATGCATTATCGAACGGCTGGTTATGCACCCATTTTGCTACCCAATACATTCGAGGTTGTCAACAATCAAGCTCAGCCACTGAAGCCTATCGATGTTTCCAGTAACAAGTCATGGCATACCTCTACACGCTCCATTCAATACTGCATCGAGCTACTTAAAGAGCTTTACATTCTTCAACTACTCATAGTTATAGCGATTGTCGGCTACGCCGAATACCTAAATCAGTATTGCACCGAACCAGCAGCCCTTTTAGATGGCTGGCGAGCTTGGATTGCAGAGGGGACCAAATGGCTACTACCCGACTTTTTCAACAAAGCTGTAGACCACTGGCTAACACATAGCGCGATATTTTTTACTAGCATTACGGTTATTACGGGCTGGATTGGGTTACAAATCACAACAAATGTACGAATGATAAAACACGCTGAAAACAAACGTCTTATTATTCGAGATGAATACCAATGCTCGCAAACCTCTAAATAGTTTCAAAAGATAAAAGCTGTTAACGTATTTCAATTAATACAGTATTAGGATCTTCAATAATACGCAGCTTTTTACTCATAAACTCTTCTAAAAGAGCTTTATAACGACCATCAGCAATTATAGATTCAAAACTCGAACCCAGACGATTGGCAAGTTTTTCTTGTTTCCGCCCCACAACTAAATAAGTGTAAAACGGGTAGTGAAGCATCAGCTTAGGCACTACGGCAAAATCATTCGTTAAACTATTAATGTCCTTTAACGTGCCGTCAACTTCGGTTATACCAAGGGGAACACAATCAAAACGTTTTCGCTTGAGCATTGGGAACAAGCTATGGAAGGTTTGCGCCTCAATAACTCTAACACCATTTTTCCGATAAAATCTATTATCAAGCCAGTTTTCCCCCTGCCCCACTTTAAATTTTTTCAGGTCTGCCAGCGAACGAATTCTCGAAAAATCATCCAATCGATCGCGGTGAACAATCAATTGTCGATAACCAAGAAAGCCATTCCAAATTGGATAAGGCACGCTAATAAATTGTGTTTTCTTTTCATGCTGTTGATCCCACTGAGGTACTAAAGCAAAATCAAAGCGGCCATCTTCAATACGCTTCAAGCCTTCAAATCGGGAATACTGAACGGAATGAACGTCGAGTTCATAGGGGCCAAAACGATTTTCACTTTCTGCAAGCAGTAGTTCTATCAGCTTGGTTTCATAGCCAAGGCGCGCAGGCGAACTACCCCCGGCCCAAAGCCTGTACTTGTCAGGTGCGCCTGCCTGCTCAGTAGCTAGCGTGTTTACGCCGCAGAGCAATAGCACTAAAAAGTTGAAATATTTGAATGCCATACGCTGGCACACCACTCTAAAATTCACCAAGACCAGGCGTGCTAAGAAGAACACACAAAGCCACGTTATTCTGATCAGCAATAGATATGCAGGTAAGGAAATGCTATTTATCAACTGGGCTAATAGACCAGTATAGTTACTTCGAGTAATTGACAAGGCGTCATATAACCAAAAAATTGGCCGCATCGCGCCCCACTTAAACTAAGTTATATACGACGCGCTAGATGGGCGGGAATAGTTGGGGAATGTTGCAAGATCGAATAATGTACTTGGAAATAATCTAAGCCTATCAACGCAGGCAAACAGAGCAAAGACGGCAACTAATTCAAATCGAGAATAACTACCCCTGGATGATCAAGCTTCTTGAGCTTATCTTGCATAAAATTTTCCAATAGCACTTTACGTTTACCATTGGCTTTTACTATTTCAAACCCAGCGGATAAGCGCTTCGCCAACTGTGGTTTATAAGCGCTAACCATTAGGTACGCTTCCAATGGGTATCGCAGAATCAAATTTGGCACGATCACAAAATCACCACCCTGGCTATTTTGCTCCTGCACAGTGGCATCCACTTCGTTAATACCCAGGGGTACACAGTCAAAACGGTTGTGCTTCAACATACTGAACAGAGCCGAAAAAGTTTTGGCTTCAACCAGTTTAACGCCGTTTCTGGCGTAAAACTGGTTATCTCGCCAGTTTTCTCCCTGCCCAATCTTAAATTGCCGCAGGGAAGCCAATGACTCCACGCCTTCAAATTCTGCCAAACGGTGCTTACGTACAACAATCTGCCGGTAACCCAAATAGCCGTTCCAGATCTTATGGGGAATACGCCTGATTTTCGTATTCTCCGGTATGGTGCCTTTACCGTCGGGCGCTATAACAAAATCAAATTTGCCTTTATCAATACGCTCATAAGACTCAAGATAACTGTGTTCCAACTGATGTACGTGTAACTCATACGGCCCGTACTGCGCTAGAGTTTCGTCGAGCAAAAGCCTAATTAAAGGAAGTTCGTAGCCCAACCTCGCGGGTGAATTAGATCCAGCCCACAGATGGTAAACAGCTGTCGGCGGTGTGTCCGCTGCACTACAAATAGACATGAGGCAGAAAGCCAGTATTGACAATATAATACGTAACATCATAACTGTCTGGTCTAGGGAACCTCTAATTTAGTCTGCGTAACCTATAGACAACTCTCGCGCGTAAAAGCTTGAGCTTCGGAGAAAACATTAACCCCACAAATCATAATTATAGTCGAATGAAAAAAGTGCCATACTTCTATTTGTAGAAGATGTCTTTTTCTCTGTATATTCGTATACAAGGAGCACCAGGGGATGCACTACCTGATCGACGCCATCGTTTTACTGGCTGCAGCGGTTATCACCGTTCCTGTATTCCAGGCACTTAGGCTGGGTGCCATTCCGGGCTTCCTACTCGCAGGGGTAGCACTGGGCCCTTCAGGCATCGGTTACTTTAGTAATTTTAACGACATACAACACCTCGCCGAGCTGGGTATTGTGTTTTTGCTGTTTGTCATTGGTATAGAAATTAGGCCTACGCACTTTTGGCAAATGCGACGCCATGTCTTTGGCCTTGGCATCTGCCAGTTGGCGCTTACTGCGCTGGTAATTACTTACTTAGTATATGAACTACTTAACGTCAGGCTCGGTATTGCATTGCTTATAGGAGCGGCACTCGCGCTCTCCTCTACAGCTTTTGTCTTGCAATTACTCACCGAGCATCGAGCACTCAACACCCAACACGGACGCCCAGCGGTGGCCGTGCTGTTATTGCAGGATATCGCGGTCGTACCGCTATTAGCCTATATCGCGATACTCAACCGGGGCGAATACAGTATCGCTGTGGATGTAATACTGGCGTTTGTAGAGTCTGTTGCCATTATTTTATTAGTTGTACTCCTCGCCCGCTATGTACTAAACCCCCTGTTAAGATTACTCGCGCGCTTCGCCTCCAACGATATTTTTACTGTTTTTGCGCTGCTACTGGTATTGGGCTTCGCAGGCCTATTCGAAAATGCCGGCTTCTCCATGGCCATGGGGGCATTTGTAGCCGGCCTGCTAATCGCCGACTCATCTTTCCGTCACCAAATTATTGCCGAAGTAGAACCCTTTCGTATGCTATTGCTCGGCTTGTTTTTTATCACCATGGGTATGTCCCTGAATATCGAGATGCTCTTCCTCTACCCAGGCGAACTCGCCGCCAGCCTGCTATGCCTAATTACGGTTAAGTTTTTCGTCCTATTACCCCTAGCACGAGCATTTAAAGTACCATCGCAAGCGGCCATTGCGCTCTCGCTGCAATTGGCCCAAAGCGGTGAGTTTGCACTTGTGCTATTTGGCACCGCCTATGCAGTAGGCATACTCGAAACCACGCTATTCCAACCCCTGCTGATACTTGTACTACTCAGCATGCTGATCACACCTGCGTTAGATGCCTGTGCCCGCCACATCATAGCGCGCACCAAAACCCCAATAACGGAGCCGCTAACAACACCGCAAAACGCGTCGCCGGGCATATTGATAGCCGGGTATGGGCGTATGGGGCACCGTATTGGCGAACTGCTTGAACGCTTAAACGTGCCCTATATCGCCATCGACAATAACGTCAGTATTGTCGAACAAGCCACGGCTCAAGGTAAGCCGGTTTATTTTGGTGAAGCACAAAAACCTGAAGTACTCAAAGCGGCTGGGGCAAGTAAAGCCCCATTGGCGATTGTTGCCATAGACAATTTAGAAGGCGCAGAACGGGTCGTCGCTTCCCTGCGTGTTGCCTTTCCTAAGCTGCCAATATTTGCCCGCGGTCACAACCGCTCCCGGTGTAAAGAACTGCGTAGCCAGGGTGCCAATATCACCGTTTCTGAAACCTTTGAAGCCAGCGCCGAAATAGCCCATGAAGCGCTGCTTAGCATAGGCGTCAACAAAGACCGTATCGAACGCACCATGGTGCAGTTTAAAAAAGACTATTACGCCGAAATTGGGCAAACGCGATAATAAAAAGCACAAGCATAGCCATAAACTGTTTATTTATACAGTATACTTAAGCTATGCTCTATGTCCCCATTAACACCCGCAGTAATTACAGTTTTCTTAAAGGTGCTTCACACCCTCAGGAGTTAATTGAACGCGCCGCTAAATTAGGTTTTAAGGCCATAGCCCTTACCGACGAATGCTCCCTTGCGGGCATCGTAAAAGCCCATATCACCGCCAAAGATACAGGCATCAAACTCATTGTTGGCAGCAGCTTTACCTTATCTAACGGTTGCCAACTCATCGCTATAGCGCCCCATCGCCAAGCCTATAGCGAACTCTCCGGGTTTATTACCCTCGCCCGCCGGCGTGCACAAAAAGGCGAATATGACGCTCATATGGAGGACTTACGCTTTCGTTTACAAACCTGTTTGATTATTTGGCTCCCCAATACCGATACCGGTACCCCTGAAATGACAGCAGAACTACACGGCGCATTTCGCCAACGTTTATGGATCGGGGTTTGCCATCAACTACACGGCGCAGAGCAAGTATTATTTGAGCGCTGGCAACAATTAAGCCAACAATATCAAACCCCGCTCGTCGCCTGCGACCCAATCGTTATGCACTGCGCCAGCCGTAAGCCGCTGCAGGATGTGCTCACCGCAATTCGTCATAACACCAGCATTTCGACACTGGGTACTCGCCTGCAAAGTAATGCCGAAGCCTGCCTTAAACCTCTAGACAGCTACTACGCACTCTATCCAGCCTCTCTCATTGAGCAAACTCAGGTTATTGCCGAACAGTGCACATTTTCCCTCGACGAATTACGCTATCAATACCCACAGGAGCTGGTACCTAAAGAGTTAACCCCCATCCAACATGTAAAAAACCTGGTCATAAAAGGTAAGAAACGCCGTTGGCCACAGGGTGTTCCTCAGTTCGTAGAAGATATTTTAAGAAAAGAGTTAGCTCTAATAGAAGAGCTTCATTACGAATATTATTTCCTAACCGTACACGACATTGTGCGTTATGCCCGTGAACAAAACATTCTCTGCCAGGGTCGTGGCTCTGCAGCCAATTCAGTTGTTTGTTACTGCCTTTTCATAACCGAAATTGCACCAGGACAAATTAATGTTTTATTTGAACGCTTTATCTCCAAAGAACGCAATGAACCACCGGATATCGATGTCGACTTTGAACACCAAAGACGCGAAGAGGTTATTCAATACATCTATCGAAAATACGGACGAGAACGCGCAGCCCTTGCCGCAACGGTTATCACCTACCGATCACGCAGCGCTATTCGTGACGTAGGTAAAGCACTAGGGTTGGAACCCGCATTGATTGACCACCTAGCAAAATCGTTAGCTTGGTGGGACAGGTCCGGCGATTTAATAGGCCGTATTGAAGCTGCCGGATTAAAACCACAGCAAAAAGTATTGCAGCATTTTTTCACTCTTGTAGAGCAAATACTCGGCTTTCCCCGCCACCTGTCACAACACGTTGGCGGCTTTGTGGTGACTCAGGGAAAAATCAGTGATTTAGTGCCCTTGGAAAATGCCAGCATGCCAGATCGCACCATTATTCAATGGGATAAATACGACCTGGAAGCCATGGGCCTGTTAAAAATCGATGTTCTAGCGCTGGGAATGTTGACCGCGTTAAGAAAAGCGCTGACCTATGTTCACGCCTACAATCCCAGCATAAAATCTCTGGCCGACATTCCGCGAGAGGACCCGGCGACCTACAACATGCTTTCCGCAGCCGACAGTATTGGGGTTTTTCAGGTGGAGTCGCGCGCGCAAATGTCTATGCTGCCCCGACTTCGGCCACAAAATTTTTACGACTTGGTGATTGAAATAGCCATCGTCCGCCCAGGCCCAATACAAGGTGATATGGTACACCCTTATTTACGCAGACGAGACGGTACGGAACCGGTGAAATACCAAAGCCCGGCGATAAAAGCAGTACTTGAGTCAACACTGGGTGTACCCATTTTTCAGGAGCAAGCTATTCGCCTTGCCATGGTGGCAGCAGGCTTTAGTGGTGGCGAAGCCGATAACCTTCGTCGGGCCATGACCAGCTGGGGGAAAAACGACAGTCTCCTACAGTTTGAAGAAAAATTTATTCAGGGTATGCTCAACAGAAACTATCCATTAGCATTTGCTCAACGATTGTTTGAACAAATAAAAGGTTTTGGCGGTTACGGCTTTCCAGAATCACACTCCGCCAGTTTTGCGCTTTTATGTTATGCCTCCTCTTGGCTTAAATGCCATCACCCTGCCGCCTTTTATTGCGCATTACTGAATAGCCAGCCCATGGGCTTTTATTCACCTTCGCAACTCATCCAAGATGCACGCAGGCACCATATACAAATATGGCCGGTAGACATCAATAAAAGCGAATACCAATGCAGTATCGAAGCTAGTGATATAACCGAGTTCCCCTGGGGCATTCGTTTAGGTTTCGTGCAGGTAAAAGCACTGGCAGAAGAAAAAGCTAAAAGCATAACCGCTAGCCGAAGAGATAAACCGTTTATAAGTATCGAAGAGCTTGCCCATAGAGCCACACTAACACGCGCTGACTTACAAAAACTAGCCGCCGCCGACGTTTTACGCAGCATTGCGGGCAATCGACATTTGGCCCTCTGGCATTCCGCTGGAGTTGAACCTCACTCGGAATTATTGTCGGATTCAAGCACTCAAGTACAAGAAAAATTGTTCACTGCACCCCCCAGTTTAGAAACGGACATCAGCGCCGATATACAAACCACCGGCTTAAGCTTACGTGTTCACCCCATGGCTATATTACGTGAAGAATACCCTTTTAATCACTGTAAGCGGCAAATACAATTGGCAAGCATAAGCAATGGCCGTTTTGTTCAGGTTGCTGGCTTAGTAACCGGTAGACAGCGGCCGGGCACCGCTAAAGGCACGGTATTTTTAACACTGGAAGACGAAACCGGCAACATCAATGTAATAGTGTGGAAAAACACTCAGGAACAATTCCGACAGGTATTACTTACCGCAAAACTCTTAGTTGTAAAAGGTAGGCTGGAAGCCAGCGAACCCAAAAAAGGCCATAGCGTTATTCACGTGGTAGCGGGTAAATTATTGGACTATTCTGAACGGCTAAGTAACGTTGAAATTTCATCGAGAGATTTTCACTAACGTTTTCATCAATGTGATTAAGCGCCGCCAAAATCGGCATAAACTCACAACCACAAAAACACCGAACAATAAGCGCATAAAATTGATCAGTGGTGTAAAGCCTTCATACTCAAAAATCGATTTTATCGCTTACTATTACCTCTATCACACAACTGATCAGCACAGAATGACTCAAGGGCAGTTCTATTAATTAATTTTATCCTCTGCGCGGTCTGGCAAGCGTTATCGCAAGCAGATCCAGACTGCAATAAAGTTTTCTAGACCACGCCCTTAGGCGCCAAAGACAATTATTAGAAGTGCCCTAAACGAAAAAAACGTCGCCTGTCAGCCAATATTCGGCTCACCCAATACACCTTTTGCATAATACTGCTGACGATGAAATAGGGTATACACCATTAAATTGTCGTAATGCGTAATGATATTGAAGGGCGCAGGCAATTGCTCAAGATAATCGAGCATGGGTATTAGCACAGCATCACAGTAGCTAAAACGTCCATCCGCGACAAAGTGCTCATCGTAAATCAGTGATGAAAGCCAGCGCATAACCTCGTGCGCGACAGGCAGCCTTTTGTTAATTTCGTCAAATCTTATAGTTTTATCCGGCCCTTTGGGGAAAGCAAACTCAAGTACTAGGTCTGCCATAATGGCTTGGTGTACATAAAGTGAAAACATTTCCGCCGTAGCCAGCACCTGCGAACGTAGCTTTATATCTTCAGGAAAAAAACTTGGCCCTGGTTTCGACTCGAGGTAGTGCGCAATCGCCGGCGTTTCCGGCAAAATAAAATCACCTTCCATTAAAACCGGAATCTTTCTGAAGGGGTGCAACTTTCCGTGCTCCTCTCCAAAAGGGGTTACATTTTCACCAAAAGGGGAAAGTGTGGTCTCATGCATCACGCCCTTAAACTGGCAAAGTAAGCGTATTACACGCAAAAAGTACGAGAAATCTGGCCCATACAATGTAATTGTCGACATACGTGTCTTCCTTCTGTTTTAAATGGAAGCAGTATTAAAAAACCCCTATACAATATGTTCAAGAACATATTGTTATTTTCTGTTCAAATACCCCTTCAATTCGAACACACTGGAGACTATTCATGCCCTGGAATGCGCAGCACAAAGAAAATTCACGGGAGAACATTTTGGCATCAGCCGCCCTGCTTTTTACCCACCACGGCTTCGATGCCATATCAATAGATGATGTAATGAAACACGCGGGGCTTACGCGCGGTGCCTTCTACGCGCATTTCAAATCGAAATCAGACATGTACGATAAAGCCGTACGCAGTGGCGCTCAACTCGCAAAGGAAAGAGTGATGAACGCCGGTATAACCAGCGCAACAGAACTTGCAGAAAATTACCTAAAAATGGGCCGACCGGAGCAATGTAATGAGGATGACTATTGCCCGTTAGCCTTTCTGGTAACAGATATACAGCACCAACATGACAACGTGCGCAACACCTATACTCGGTGTTTGAAAGGCTATCAATCCGTACTGAGTTCACTGGGGCTGGACGAAAAATCGTCCATTCAAGCCAGCGTATTACTGGTGGGAGGCTTGGCCATAGCGAAAGCTATTACCGATGACCATCTACGTGATGCCATACTTAACCAGTGCCTCAAGGGAGTGGAGGCGCTCGCGAAAACGTCGAGCGCTCCTTAACACAATATTTACACTTGTTTTAACCAGGCAGCCGCGCCTAAAAAAGCTGTAGGTTTATGGCCACAAATATCTACAGGTATGCCCTGTACATAGGGGCTCATCACACCCTTTTCTTCAAACCGCTGAGAAAATGTGCTGGCTTTAAGGAAATCTACCATGCGCGGCAGAATACCGCCGGCAAGATATACACCACCTTTAGCGCCATAAGTGAGCGCAAGGTTGCCGGAAAAACTCCCCAGAATACTGCAAAAAGTATTCAGTGCTTCTTCGCAAGTAGCATCGCTACCGGCCAGCCCATCGCCTGTAACCTGCTTTGGTTCTAGCTGCCGAGGCTGCTCACCCTTCACCGCACACAGCGCATTGTAAAGGTTTACCAAACCTGGGCCGGATATAAACGTTTCGGTAGAAACATGACCGTGCAGGGAAATGGCGGCTTTAATAACATCACACTCCAATGGCGTAGCCGGCGCCAAGTTCACATGCCCCCCCTCACTTGGAATAGGTAACCATTGACCGTGATTATAAGCCAAACCCGCAACCCCCAGCCCTGTGCCTGGACCCAAAATGGCTTTGTTACCTAACAGGTCACGGTCGCCGGCGCGCACCGAAATAAGGTCATCGGCGCCGAGCGCACTGGTTGCCACTGCCAAGGCCGCAAAATCGTTTATTGCTTCGAATTTGTCGAAACCGAATTTTTCTCGAACCGCCGAAATGGAGAAGGACCAATTCAGGTTGGTCATCTTTACACTATCACCCTCAATCGGGCCGGCAATCGCCACACAGGCAGAAATCGGTTTAATCGCTTCGAGCGAGTCGATGTAAGCTTTCATCGCCAATTCAAAAGTATCGAAATCTGCACCATTTAAAATTTGAACTTGCTCAATTACAAACTGACCGTTGGCCTCTCCGGTAACGAGGGCAAAGCGGGCATTCGTACCACCAATATCGGCAACAATGGATGGAAACATGCAATCGTCCTTTTGGGGGGATTAGAGTGGGCTGAAAAAAGTGTTCGCACTCTAGGGAAAGGCCAAGAGTACGTCAAGCGCCGGCTTTATGATGCTTGCCTTAAAACAAGCAGGGTAAATGGGTAATACCGATTTGACCCGACCGGCTACTTTTTCACGAATAAAAATTAAAAATATACCGTCCTTATTAGCGTGACTATACCTTCATCCATCCACCTTGTTCATGGCTAGCAAAAACAGCATCAATAACCCTCATGTTATTAAGCGCATCGGTCAGAGGTGTAGGTACCGCTATACCTTGTAGTATGGCATTTGCCATTGCATCAACCTGCTTCAGGTAGTGATCACACACTTCCGTTTCAATCACTTCTCGCACACCATTGTGGGAAAATTGAAGTGTTGCCATGCTATTGTGCGGTTGATAGAAAGGGTATTCCATTAACAAACTACCCGCTTCGCCGGACACCTGAACGCGCTGCGTTGGCTCAGTTTGAGTCGAACAATATACGTGCGCGCGAGCATCGCCAAAATCCAGTATGCCGTTACCCTGGCAATCAACTAAGAAGTCGTCATCCATGGTCAGAGCCGCAACGACGCGTTCAGGCTCACGCCCCATCAAATAACGAGCCGCTGATATACAATAGCAGCCGATATCCAACATGCCTCCACCGCCAATTCCCGGCATATTACGTACATTTTTGGGGTCGCGATTAAAGTAAGTAAATACCGTATCAATACTGTTGATTTTGCCGATTTTGCCGTCGATGATAAGGTCACGAGCCAACGGCCATTGAGGATGAAAGCGGTACATAAAAGCCTCCATCACTTTAATACTGGGGTGCTGACCGACCACATTCATCAGCTTCTGCGTATCTTCAACATTTAAGCCGATGGGCTTTTCACACAACACATGTTTACCCGCCTCAATCGCCTTAATTGTCCAAGGAATATGGAGGTGATTAGGTAAAGGGTTGTAGATAACATCGACATCCTTCGATACCAAAAGATGTTGGTAATCAGCAAAGGCTAGCGGCAACCCATGTTCCGCTGCGAACGCAGTAGCCTGCTCTTCTGTACGAGACGCTACAGCAACAACCTCGTTCATACTAGAAGCATTGATGGCCGGGATCAGCTTCTCTCGGGCTATTTTGGCCGTACTTAGTATTCCCCAGCGTAACTTTTTCCTACTCATTGTTCTTCTCCACTTTAGGGCACCGCTATTCGTGGCTTTAGGCCTTCTCATTGAGCGAGACCCAGTAATCGTAGTTTAAAGCCCCCTATGACCGCCGCAACCTTTAACAAATCAATGATACCTAACCATCCTATAACGGATAGTTCTAGATACCTTCAAATCATCATCTATTATTTTAGAGATAAGACCATAAATTTATATTACTTTTGAGCAATTAGGCGCCACCGCCATTACCTGCCAAATACCTTCGTTTAGTTTGAGCACGTCATCAAGGAAAGGATCAAAAGATGAACACTTGGTTTATGAACCTGACCCTAGCCAGAAAACTGGTTATGGTATTACTGCTTGTTGGATTGCTTCCGATGATTATCATATCGGTCATTTCATCGGTAGTCTCTACCAAACAACTGGAACAGCAAGCCTTCGATCAACTCGACGCCGTAAAAAATATCAAAGCGGCTGCCGTTGAACGTTACTTTAAGCAGGTTCACAGCCAGATCATCACCATGGCTGACACGCCTATGGTGATAAATGCCGCTGGCGCCTTTAGCCGAACATTTAAACGCGTTATATCTTCCGAAGACTATTCCACAGAAGATATTGCAGCTATGCGCGAAGATCTAAGCCAGTACTATAGCCAAGATTTTTCAGAACAATACCAATCCGAAAACGATGGTCGCGCACCAGACACCCAAGCACTGCTTAACGCTCTGGATGACGAAGCAGTTGTTATGCAAGCCCTGTATATTACTCAAAACCCCCATGCATTAGGGGAAAAAAATAAACTCAATGGAGCCGAAGGCCGCAGCGTATACCACCGGGTTCACAAAAAATACCACGCCAGCTTTAGTCAATTTCAGCACGAGTTCGGCTTCTACGATTTTTTTATCGTCGATGCTATTACTGGCGATATCGTTTACTCGGTTTTCAAAGAGCTTGACTATGGTTCTTCACTGCTAGACGGCCCCTATGCAAACACAAGCTTCGGAAACACTTTTAAGGCGGCCCTTACACTTGAACCGGGTCAAGCTGTACTTAAAGATTTCGCCTCCTACACCCCTTCCTACGAAGCTCCAGCGAGCTTTATCGCCACACCGATTATGGCTAACAACAAACTAATGGCCGTGCTTATTTTGCAAATACCGCTGGAACCCATCAACAACATTATGGCTGAAAGGTCCGGAATGGGGAAAACCGGAGAAAGCTATTTGGTGGGAGAAGATTCGCTGATGCGCTCAGACTCTTACCTAGACCCCATCAATCACTCCGTTATTGCATCATTCCGTCATCCAGAAAAAGGCAAGGTGGAAACATTTTCAGTAGAACAAGCCTTACAGGGTAAATCCGGCAGCCAAATTATTCAAGATTACAACAACAACCCAGCGCTCTCTTCTTTCAGCAAAATTGACCTCGGCGATTTTTCCTGGGTAGTGATAGCCGAAATAGGCGTCAGCGAAGCCTTTGCTGGAGTCACCGCGTTAAAATGGACAATGGCCATACTTGCCCTGCTTTCTGCCGTTGTTATTGCTGCATTTGCTTTTTATGTAAGCAAGATGATCAGCATGCCTATTCTACAGCTGGGTAATACCATTCAGCGCGTAGAGCGCGAAGGCAATTTCCAACTTGTTCTACAGAATAAATATACAGATGAAATCGGCGATACCAGCCGTGCCTTTAACTCTCTGCTGACCAACCTTTCATCCTCTATTACCGGAACCAATAGTGTACTAGAAGAATTAGGTAAGGGAAATTTCGAAGAAACCGTTGCAGAGCATTACACCGGACAACTAGGTACCTTAACCCACGGAGTAAACGCTGCTGTCCGCCAAGTGAGCACCGCCAATGACGAACAAATAAAACAACAAAGAATTGCCGAAAAAAATTCTCTAGCTGCCGAAACCTCGGCTGCCGAAGCCAAAGCACAAGCTCGGCAAACGCTTATTATCAAACAAGCGTTAGATGTATGCGCTACAGCTGTGATGATTGCGGATACAGATTTCAACATCATCTATCTAAACGATTCCGCAGACACGGTAATGAGCGAAGCCGAAAGCGAAATTCGCAAGCAGATTCCTGCATTTAATGCTTCAGAGCTAATGGGTACTAACATCGATATATTCCACAAAAACCCACAACACCAACGCAAGCTACTACAGGAATTACAGGGCAACTATAAGGCACAACTGGTTATTTCCGAGCTAAACTTTAACTTGTCGGCTACACCTATTCGCGATGAAAAAGGCGAATACTTGGGTGCGGTAGTGGAATGGGAGAACATCACTGAAAAACTCGCAAAAGACAATGAAGAACGACGTATCGCCGATGAAAACTCTCGTATTCGCCAAGCTCTCGACAACTCCTCTACCAGCACAATGATTGCCGATGCCGAATTCAATATTATCTACACCAACAATGCACTCAGCGGTATGATGAAAGAGGCCGAAGAGGATTTGCGCGATTTTCTCGGTAACTTTAACGCCGATACATTAATGGGCAATAACATGGATATGTTCCATAAAAATCCTGCTCACCAGCGCTCCCTATTAGACAATCTGAAAACAAGCTACCAGAGCGAAGTGAAAGCCGGTGCACGTACGTTTACGGTTACTGCCAACCCTATCATCAATGATCGTAGTGAACGAATAGGCACCGTGGTTGAGTGGCTAGACCGAACCGCTGAAGTTGCCATTGAACGGGATATCGACCGCATTATTAATTTGGCAGCCGCCGGAGATTTTTCTCGCAGCTTAAACGCCGACGGTAAATCCGGTTTTTTCCTGAGCGTGTGTAACGGCCTAAATCGGCTCATGGACACAACGCAAATTGCCCTAACCGACATCATGCGGATATTCTCCGCACTGGCCAACGGTGATCTGTCGCAACAAATTGAGCGCGAATACCAAGGGGAATTTGGCAAGTTAAAACTTGACGCCAATACAACGGTGGAAAAACTACGCGAAGTTCTCGAAAACATTTCCAGTGCATCAGCCAGCATTGCAAAAGGCGCAAACGAAATTTCTGAGGGTAACACCGATCTAAGTCAGCGCACCGAGGAGCAAGCATCATCGCTAGAGGAAACGGCCTCAAGCATGGAAGAAATGATCACGATCGTAAAACAAAGCGAAGAAAATGCAAACAAAGCCAATGATCTCGCCAGTAGCTCTATTACTATCGCCCGCGAAGGTAATACTTCGGTACAGGCGACCTCAGTTGCAATGAATGAAATTTCTCAAGCCAGTACAAAAATTGCCAATATTATCGGTGTAATCGACGAAATTGCTTTTCAAACCAACTTACTAGCACTCAACGCTGCTGTCGAAGCCGCAAGGGCTGGCGAACAAGGGCGAGGGTTTGCGGTAGTCGCCGGAGAAGTGCGCAACCTTGCACAACGTTCAGCATCAGCCGCTAAGGAAATTAAAGCGCTTATTCAAGATTCGGTAACCAAGGTACTCGACGGCGCCGAGCTGGTAGAAAGTTCTGGTAAAACGTTGCACCGTATTGTTGAAGAAATTGAGCGTGTTGGCAGTATGATGCAACAAATATTCAATAGCGCCCGAGAGCAGACCAGCGGAATTGAGCAGGTAAACACGGCTATTGCGCATATGGACCAAATGACTCAACAAAATGCCGCACTGGTAGAGGAAGCCTCAGCCACCAGCGAAAATCTCGCCGAGCAGGCTTACCAGCTAGACCAAATGGTGGCATTCTTTAAGCGCTGAGCAGTATCAATAATGTCACTTGCTTCGTTAGTGGACACTCATATACAATCGCGCAAATTTACAGCAGTTCAGTATTTAATCAACACAAGAGGGAATGCAACTTGACGGAAGCTCACGAAGCATTGAGCGAACATGCACGAGACGCAGCCAGCCTATTGAAAGAGCTCGGAAACGAAAGCAGGCTGATGGTGTGCTGCTCGCTGGGGGATAGTGAACTGTGTGTTGGCGAGTTAAATCAATTGGTGCCACTCAGTCAATCTGCGCTGTCCCAACACTTGGCTCGTTTACGCGACGCAGGCCTGGTGACAACCCGCAAAGAAGGCCAGACCGTCTATTACCGTCTGGCGGGCGACAAAGCGGTAAAAATAATAACAACGTTGAAATCCATATACTGCCCCGAACAATAACGTCTTCCAAATAGAGAGATCCATGAGCACATCCCGTATTTCCGCTGCGGAGTTTGAAAACCTCCGCGGCTCAACGTCGTCTTCACCAATATCTGTTATCGATCTGCGTACAAGTGCAGAGATTGAGCAAGAGCGTATTGCCGACTGTATTTGCCTACCATTTCAACAAGCCAATACGGAAACCGTTGCCCACGCGTTCACAAACCGAGCCGATAAAACCGATAATCGTCTGTTTTTACTGTGCCAGAGCGGCATGCGCGCGGACGCCACCGTGCGCCAGTTGGGCCCGCAGCCCGGTATTGAATGGGTGATCATTGAGGGGGGCGTAAACGCCATTAAAGCGGCCGGTGGAAACGTTATCAAAGGGAAAGTCCGCAGCATTCCTCTTGAGCGACAGGTACGTATCGCAGCGGGAATAGCTATTCTTGCAGGCGTTTTACTCGGTGCTACCCTTAACCCCAACTTTCTACTGCTTTCAGGGTTTGTCGGTGCAGGGCTGGTATTTGCCGGTGTAACCAACCGTTGTGGATTGGCCTTTTTACTGGCACGCATGCCTTGGAATCACTAAGCCTGACACCCTGTTTAGGGAACCTCTCATCAAGTAAAAACAACAAGCGGTTCCCTGCTTAGATGTCAATTTCAAATACACGTCAATTTCAGGTCAACACGCCTTCCACCCCTAGCTTATAATGCCCAATTAGAGGAAGAAATCATGATCGTGTTACTTGTTGAAGACAACCGCGACCTTGCGGGCAGTGTACTTGATTATCTGGAAATGGAAGGCTTTGATTGCGACTACGCCGAGCGTGGCGACCACGCCCTAGAGCTATGCCGCGACAACACCTATGACGCCATGATCCTAGACATTATGATGCCCGGCCTAGACGGCCTTAGTCTGTGTAAAACCCTACGCGAGCACGGTAACAATGCGCCGGTTATCATGCTTACTGCTCGTGACACGCTCGACGACAAGCTTGCGGGGTTCGAGGCCGGTGCAGACGACTACCTGGTAAAACCCTTCGATCTCCCAGAACTGTCGGCCCGTGTTCGTGCCATTACCAAGCGTAAAACCAGCAACGGTTCAAGCCTAAAAGTGGCCGACCTCGAAGTCAATCTCGACAACCACCAGGCTACTCGTAGCGAACAACCCATCGACCTGTCTCCCGCCTGCTGGAAACTTTTGGTTGCCCTTATTCAGTCCAGCCCAAGGGTTTTATCGCGCTATGAGCTAGAAAGTGTTTTATGGAAAGACAGCCCGCCCGATTCAGAAGCCTTAAAATCACACCTGTACACTCTGCGCAAGCTGGTCGATAAGCCGTTCGCAAACCCACTGATTCACACCTTGCGTGGCGTTGGAGTTGCACTTCGTGACAATAGCTAGCCCGTCGTGCTCACTACGAGCCCGGATTGGCAAGATAGTTCTTATCTTTTCGATCCTGCTAGTTTCCTTCTATACCACCATGCTTGCCATGCTGTATGAGTGGGGGTTGGCTGACGCCACCCACGGTATTGTCTGGCAGGAAGCACACCTGTTCAAACAGGCATTTGCCAAAGACCCGAACACACCGTTACCGAACACACAAAGTCTGAGCGGTTATATCGGAGAAAACAGTGTGCCGGATGAAATTTTACAGTGGTACCCACATCGAAAGTGGCGGCACTGGTCTGCAGACGAAGAAGGCCTACTGTATCGTTTCCACAAAAACAACGGTACCGAATCGCACTTCCATCTACTCATAACCCCATTACGCGACGCCAACAAACGTCTCTTTATTTTTTACAACATAACCGTTACCGATGCCGTAGCGGCAAAAGTTTGGCGTAAGTTTAAGCTACTAGCCGTGGTGGGTGGCATTCTTGTTATTGCCATGCTGCTGGTATTCAAAACCACAATCGCACGCTCTCTGACCCATATCACCAGCCTGTCACGATGGATCGACGACCTCGACCAATCACACCCCCCAAAACAATTACCCGCCGATATTCAGACCGATGAAATTGGCCAGATGGCCGAAAGCTTGTACAACGCTCTGCAGCGAATCCACCACTACAACGAACGTGAAAGACAGTTTCTACGCAACGCCAGCCACGAACTTCGCACACCCATCGCCATTATTCGCAACGCTATGGATGTGCTCGAGCACAAACGCAAAGTGGGCCATAACGATATTGATCGCCTTTTACAGCGTATTCGCCGCGCTGGCGACACCATGAAATCCGTAACGGAAGCAATTCTCTGGCTTGCAGTAGAAAACTATTCAGCACCGGGCAAACAGCAAACTAACCTTCGAGCTTTAATGGATGAAATTATCGCCGAAAACGAAAGCCTCAACGACGGTAAATCTGTAGAGGTCAACACCCAACTTGAAACGCTCGACACCCTTGAAATTGAATCATCACTTGTTCACATTGTACTCGACAACTTAGTGCGCAACGCCTTTCAACACAGCTCCTCTGGCCGCATTGACATTGTTGCCAGCGGGCCCAACAGCCTGCGGATCACCAACTCAAACCCCTGCTACTGCTCCGAATCGCCCAACCATAAAGATGCCGCGGAAGCACTGGCCACCGGCAGTTTTGGCCTAGGTCTCACGCTGGTGAAAAAAATTACTGATCGACAAAACTGGCGATTCACTTTCCATGTCGACGAGCAACAGGCGATAGCCGAAATTAGCTTTTAGCCGTGAAAGAGCGGCTAACTCATGCCCTCAAGCGCTAACCATCATTTATGGAACAACGGTTTTTCCAACAATACTCAGCAACGATTTTGTATGCCTATTACCAGCTCAAGAAAATAAAGATAAATAGGGCTTCGACGAAGGCTTCACGCCACAAACACAGAATCATTATGGAAGAAGCAGGAATACGGAACCCATTGTGGTTACTGTACTCACGAATTAAATGAATTGATAGGCGATTCCAGCTTGACTACCGAAACAGCTACCTCTCATCAATAAATTTGATCAAAACAACTTTATGTTTTTTGGATACGAATTAAAGTCTGGAAAATAAACCATACCTACGAACAAAAAAACGGACGATTACTCGCCCGCCAATTGTTTTTAGGTCAACAAATTATTCAATGATTAGATGCGCTGTAGAAATACAGTCTCGTCATCAATATTCACCGTCATTACATTGCCATCTACACTGGCTTCAAAAGTTGCCGTATTAGATTCATCTGCCAATAGCGAAGTACCGATGTCTTTTTGAATCGCGACCGTCACTATTCCCTCACTCACAGTGTAAGTTCCCCACTCAAAGCCGGTATCGTCATCTTCTTCATAAGGTTGCACCGCCATGTAAGTGCCATCGGCAGCAAACACAAACAGTATTTTTGCATCTAAGTCGCCACTGAAGGTCCAAGTACCAACAATATCGTCGGGTTCGGTGTCGAGACGAGAGAACGTGTAATTACCAGATTCTCTATCATCGTCAGTTTCGAAAAAGAAGGTGTCGCCATCCAAGGTAATATCCAGCTCAGCCCCGGCAGGCCCGATGGCACCATTTAAATCGAGTATAGAATTAAAGTTGAGCATACCGTTTGTGTAGCTGTAAGCACCATACTCCCAATCGTCGCCATCGTTAATTTCGTTTACTTCAATAAAGTAGTAGTCACCGTTAGTCAACACAGCAACAATACCTGCATCACTTCCACCGACAAAAACATCCGGTCTACTAGACAAACGCCATACACCCGCAAGGGTAGTGGTGGCAGCCACTTCTTCTAAAGTGCTCGCAAGGTGAGCAATGGCCGCGTCTGCATCCACTAAACTGCTGGGCACAACATCCTGACCACCCGCCGAGATTACTTCGAGTAGATCGGAGGTGCTGGCAAAATCTTCAACAGGAACATCAAAATCAAGCTGCGTGGTAATACCGGCTGCCGTGTCAGAAAGCATAATACCATTGCTGGGGTCACCGTCTGTGTCCATGGTTTGCAGCAAGCGAATAATATTCACCACGACGTTATTCGCCGTGTCATCGGTACCGGCGATATCCAGCGGGGTAATAATGGCGCCCGCATCAGTGGTTGGCAATGCCAACCCACCAATTTCAAAGGTTACAGTTTCCCCTGCTTCGTAGGAAAACTCACCGGCCGTATTGGTAGTGCCGATATGGGTTTCCGTTACGTAACCGATATTGCCTACCGCGCTATCAAGGAAGCGACCGGTAAGCGCGGTAGGAGCAGCGGTGGGCTCAGCCGTTGGTTCAGCCGTGGGATTGGGGTTTGTACTTCCACCATCGGAGCTTGAACCACCACCACAGGCGGCCAGAGATCCAATTGCAAGCGCCGCGACTAACGCGCGATAAGGGTTTAAAAACATCTTGAATCCTTCTACTGAGTGGGTGAATTAAATTAGCCATACACAGATGCATCAAACGCAGACGCCCCAAGAAATGAGAATCAGTTAACGTTTTGATGCTTAGACACGATATCCGAACAGCACTTAAGTGGCAATTATTTTTTTTCACACCAACCTTTAGTTAGGCCTTAACATGCATAGAAGCCATACATTTTAACTGCTATAACTGTCAGGAATGAAACAAACGACAGGAGAGTTCGTCGATACGCGATGGCCGGGTAACTAAGGGGAATGATGAGTCACAGACAGTTAAACACTGGCAGGCTGCACACCCGTCAACGTTCTGGCAGGCACAGCTAGAAAACAACAAACGCTCCTCAAACAAAAGAGCGCCCAGCTCATTCTCAGTATTTTACTGATACCTATGCCTTGGGTTTATTCAAATACCCTATACAGGAAGTACCGTGTTATAACCTTTTCTTCCATTCAGGGTAATCTTTTTCTAATAACACCTGCGGCCAGTAACCGTACCAACCGTATCCGGTACGGCGCTCTCGGGCAACATCCGACAAGCGAAAAACCTTGCCTCCATCGCGGTTCGCCATAAAAGGCCTATTGGTATCCAGCTCATAAAAACGTGCCCAAATGGGCGGTGCGTTTTTATCGTTTACCACAACCCTATCCCAATCGCTGGAATGATATTTAAAGCGCTCCTTTTCGGCCGCCACCTTATCAACCCGAAAGCCAGAAAGCTTTGAAGCCTCCAGCCAGTCCACCGCCGCTTCCACGGCCTGCACAACTTCAGCCGAGGGAGCCTCTATGCTCATTAAATAGTGAAGCACACCAACTGACTCTAGGCTCACTAAACCCGGTAGTTCAAACGAACGTGCTCCAATAGGGGCTAGCGTTTGTGGGTGGTATTGGCCAGCCCAACCCGTAAGCTTACCATTCTGCTTCACTTGTAAATCCAACACTAGGCGGTCGCCCTTATGCAGCGCTTCTGAACACCGTTTTAGTAAATCTTTACTCACAAATTGAAATGGCCGGCGCCGCTCACTGACCTGGCGCAACAGAGTCAACACACCAGGCATTACCTCATCGGCCAAGGTTATGTATCCATAGTACTTATCTATTCTTGGAGGCGAATGAGGCCAACCGCCATTGCTGTATTGATACTGCAAAATGAATTCAAGCCCACGCTCTGCCGCGTCGCGATACTTAGCATCATTCGTTTGCCGATACACTTCGGCTAAATAGGTGATTTGGGTAAAAATATTACGGTTGTCCAGTGAAGTATCGGTGGCACTTCTCTCTGCCAGAAGCTCAGATTTTTCCACGTCACTTAACAAACGAGTGGGCTCCTCGTTTTCCGGCCAGCCACCGTTAAAACGCTGATAAAGAAGAATGTTGTCGCCAATACAGGTGATATTGCTTACATCACAACGCGGGTATTCGAATTTGTCATGAAACTTTTTCCAATGGCGAATACCGTCGGCAAAGCCCTCCAACGAGATAGGCTGGTAGGTTTGGGCTTGGGTTTGGGCTTGGCCCTGCTCCGTTACCGCACTATCGCCCCAAGCTAGGGGCGCAAACACAATCGCAATAGCCAACCAGATGTTGCATATTTTCATAGTAATCACATTGTCTCTTTTTTGAATATTATTGGAGCCACATCAATAGCTGATTTAAGCACGTGTCTTCATCCTTACTGTTATCAGAGCAAGCTGTTCGCAATGCTGTCCGTTAGAGGGCTTTTGTTATGTCTGCGGGCTTTAACTCTTAACAATTTCACTCATATCGATGCCGTCAGACTTTTATCGAGGCGTGTAGGAAAGTTTAATCCCCCGTATTTTACAAATTGTATGCCGTGCTACGCCGGCGTTAAAGCTGTAGATGGTGAGGTAATCCATCGCTGAAGTTAAACGAAACCGCGACTTGGCTACCTCAAAGGCAAACGCCTCCGCAAATCATTCACATTGTAAGCTCATTGAAACCACTCATTAGCATGACGTGAAAACGTATATTCGTAACATTAGGTAACACACAACAGAATCGGCATTTTTACCTTTTAAATCAATATATTGAAAGATACCAACGGTTAGGATTTGGTAGAAACCACCCAAACTTATCATACAAACGTCAAAATAAACCTAGATCACACTGTTACCTTAGGTTACACTGCGTGAAATTGAAGACACCTCACGAGACCCTAGTGATGATTGAAGTAATTGGATTAATTGCCGCCTGCCTTACCACTTTCGCGTTTTTGCCGCAGGCGCTGCGCGTCATGAAGACCCAATCCACTTCGGATCTGTCACCCACCATGTATGCCTCTTTTGTTGTTGGCGTATTACTGTGGCTTTTATACGGCATTATGCTCGGAAATATCGCACTGATATTAGCCAATTCTGTTACCGCCATTTTCGCCGGTATTGTGTTCTTCTATGTCGTCAAAAACAACGTCTTCGGTCAAACGAACGCCACCTAAGACGGTCCTTTTTTACTTCCCCCTAAGAACTAGGTTGATCCACTTCACGGATTCTTTAGCCCCGCCCCAAAAGCGGGGCTTTTTTTTGCACAAGGATGTGCTTATGCCGTGAAGGCCATGGATGGCCGAGAGCGGCGCTGCACAAGGATGTGCTTATGCCGTGAAGGCCATGGATGGCCGAGAGCGGCGCTGCACAAGGATGTGCTTATGCCGTGAAGGCCATGGATGGCCGAGAGCGGCGCTTCACCCAGCCAAAGCAGGAAAAGGCTCATATTCAACGCCAAACAGCCAAACACCCCTCAAATCCATGCCAACCAAAGACAACGGACCAAAGCTCACTGTGACAACCCACTCCAAAGTCCTTATCATGCCGGTTTTATAACAAGCCCCTTACCCTCATGAGCAACCCTATAAAACTTACGGAATTTAGCCATGGCGCTGGCTGCGGCTGTAAAATATCGCCCGCCGTGCTCGATACTATTCTCGCAGGGGCTACGCCCTTTCCCGCCGATCCCAACTTACTGGTAGGTAATAGCACCCGAGACGATGCTGCCGCCTACGACCTAGGCAACGGCGAGGTTATTCTCAGTACCACCGACTTCTTTATGCCCATAGCCGATGACCCATTCGATTTCGGCCGTATTGCCGCTACCAATGCGATCAGCGATATCTATGCAATGGGCGGCACCCCCATAATGGCAATTGCCATATTAGGCTGGCCAGTCAATGTACTGCCGCCCGAAGTGGCGAGTCAGGTCATTGAGGGCGGGCGCAAAGCCTGTGCGGATGCAGGCATGCAACTGGCAGGGGGACATAGCATCGATTCCCCGGAACCTATTTTTGGGCTCGCGGTTACGGGTCGCGTCAATAAAACGCGTTTGCGCAAAAACGCTTCGGCAACCGCCGGCTGCAAATTGTACCTGACCAAACCACTGGGCATAGGTGTACTCACCACAGCACAAAAACAAAAAAAACTAAAACCCGAACACACATATTTAGCGCGAGACTGGATGTGTAAACTCAACGATGTGGGCACCACCCTAGCCACCATCAATGGGGTTACCGCCATAACCGACGTCACCGGCTTCGGGTTACTCGGCCACCTATTAGAAATGTGTGAAGGCAGTAATCTTCAGGCGCAATTGCACGCACATACGGTTCCCATACTCGAACCAGTAAAAGAGTATCTTTCTCTCGGCTGCATTCCCGGCGGCACACTTCGAAATTTTGAAAGTTATGGGCGTAAAATTACACCGCTTAACGATGAATTTAAGCACCTTTTTTGCGACCCTCAAACAAGTGGTGGCCTATTAATAGCCGTAGAACCCAACGCGCAAACCGAAACAGAGAATGCGCTAATAGCCGCAGGCATTAAGCCTGTGGTAATCGGCGAGCTATCGCCTTTCCACGGTGGCCCCATAATTGAGGTGGTTTCATGAGTAATTTCATGAGCAATTTCATGAACGACACCAGCGACTACCGACAAATATTCCTCACAAACGCACCCATGATGGATACCCGCGCACCAATAGAGTTCGCGCGCGGCAGCTTTCCTCAAACGCAAAACCTGCCATTAATGACAGACGATGAACGTGCGCAGGTAGGTACATGCTACAAACAAAAAGGCCAAGATGCCGCCATAGCACTGGGCCATACACTGGTAAGTGGCGACATAAAAAACAGCCGTATTGCCACTTGGCTCGAATTCATAAAACAAAACCCTGAGGGCTACCTGTTTTGCTTTAGAGGGGGCTTACGCTCAACGATATGCCAGCAGTGGCTAGCGGATGCCGACTGTCATTACCCGCGCGTTACCGGCGGCTATAAGGCGATGCGTCGTTTTTTAATTCAAGAGCAGGAAAAAGCCGTAGATACTCGGCGTTTTGTCATGTTAGGTGGTCACACTGGCTCGGCAAAAACCGAATTATTAAACAACATCCCCCATAGCATCGACTTAGAAGGACTCGCCAACCACCGTGGCAGCGCTTTCGGTAAACGCTTGGGCGGCCAACCGCCACAAATTAGTTTTGAAAATTCGCTGAGCGTAGAATTCCTAAGAAATGAACACACATTTGGCAAAAAGCCAATAGTTCTCGAAGACGAAAGCCGTTTAATTGGCCGCCTGTGTTTGCCCCCAACATTACTGTCAGCAATGAACCAGGCGCCGCTGATTTTGGTGGAGACAGAACTCGAAGAACGTGTATCCCATTCCTACGAAAACTACATTCTACGCAACTGTAAAGACAGCCTAAACAGCTTTGGCGCAGAAGAAGGTTTTGAGCGTTTTTCCCAAGAGCTTAAACAATCACTTCATAATATTCGTCGCCGCTTGGGGCAAGAGCGTTACATCAAGCTCAATTCGCAAATGGAGCAAGCACTTCACCAACAGAGCAACGGTGACGGCTCTGCTCATCGTGGTTGGATAGAAGTACTATTACGCGATTACTACGACCCTATGTACAACTACCAAATCAAACAAAAATCAGATCGCGTCACCTTTCGCGGACGACCAGAAGCCATAACGGAGTATTTAAATGAGCTTTCCTAAGGTATTAACTTTCACTTTCATCATGGTTATTGCCAGCCTCAGTAACGCCCAAACCTTTACGTTTACCGCCATACCCGACGAAGATGAATCACGCTTAGTGGAACGATTTAGTCGTATTGCAGAGCATCTACAAACAGAACTTGGTGTAGAAGTAGATTATATTCCCGTAAAATCATACGCCGCTGCCGTTACTGCCTTTCGCAACAGTCAGGTACAGCTAGCCTGGTTCGGCGGCTTATCCGGGGTTCAAGCTCGTTCCCAAGTTACCGGTTCCAAAGCCATTGCCCAAGGCTACGAAGACCAGTTTTTCAAAACCTATTTTATCGCCCACCACACCACCGGGCTGGAGAAATCTGCCACTTTGCCAGCAGCCCTACAAGGTAAAACATTTACTTTTGGATCAAAAGGTTCTACATCCGGTAGGCTCATGCCGGAATACTACATACGTGAAGCTTTTAACAGCGAGCCACGAGAGTTATTTGAGCGCGTAGGTTTTTCCGGTGATCACAGCCGCACAATTGCTCAAGTACAAGCAGGTGCATACCAAGTAGGGGCAGTCAATTACCTGGTTTGGCAGAAAAAGCTTCAGGCGGGCGAAATAGATTTAAAGAAAGTCAAAGTCATATGGGAAACACCCACCTACCCCGACTACCAGTGGACTATTCGTGGCGATGTCGACAAACGCTTTGGTGCTGGCTTTAGCGATAAGGTTAAACACGCGATACTGAATATAAAAGATGAAAAACTACTGGCCGCATTTCCGCGTAAGTCATTTGTGCCCACCAGCAACAACGCGTATTTACCCATTGAAAAAACCGCACGTAAAATCAAGTTGCTGCAATAACCAATACCAGAAAGGCTTTCTGTTTGATCACTTTAAATAACTACAGCCATAGCTATGGCGATAAAGTTGTACTACAGGAAATAAACTTTACTGTTCACGCAGGTGAAAAAATTGCGTTATTAGGTTCTAGCGGAGCAGGTAAATCTACTCTACTTATGGCCCTATACGAACAGTTACAACAGCAGGCGGCATTGTGCCCTCAGCAGCTGGGCTTGGTTGATGCGCTTTCGGTATACCACAATATTTTTATGGGGCAGCTCGACAAGCATAACGCGCTGTACAACCTTTGGAATCTGTTCGCTCCCGTCCGAGCACAGCGCGTAGCCGTCACTCGCCTTGGAGAAGAATTAGGTATTGCCCACCTGCTGTGGAAGCCTGCAGGTCAGCTGTCTGGTGGTGAACGTCAACGCGTAGCCGTTGGTCGCGCGCTCTATAAAAAACAAACCACCTTTATTGGCGACGAACCCGTAACCGGGCTAGACCCAACCCGCAGCAGGCTCGTACTCGATAAAATATTAAACACTCACGACACGGTGATTGTCGCACTACACGACCCACAATTGGCCCTCTCGGCATTCGACCGTATCGTGGGCTTATACAATGGGAAAATCGTTTTCGATCGAGCATCGGTTCACGCAACAAACGAACAACTCCATCACTTTTATTCCAACGGAATGGTTTAATGCCACTGAGTTCGCGCCCAGCTCTGCAAACCAGCCTGCTCTTTTTACTGGCGGCACTCCTCTGTATACCTTTTGCCGATCTACAAATATACCCGTCGGAGCCTTTGCAGGAATTAGCGCGCATAGCTAAAGGCGTGATCACACCGCAATGGTATGACTGGCCTGGGCTAGCTCAAGCCGTTGTGTATACCCTCGCTTTTGCTTTTGTTGCAACGTCGATATCTGTAGCGCTCGGCTTATTATTAGCCACTCTATTCAACTACCGAGTAGTACGCGTATTTTGCGCCAGTATTCGTGCCGTCCATGAACTCTTTTGGGGGCTCATTTTTATGCAGGTATTTGGCCTTTCAGCGCTCACGGGCGTTTTGGCCATTGCCGTTCCCTATACCGGTATTTTCGCCAAGATATTTGCAGAAATATTAGAGCAGCAATCATTACTACCTGAAAAAACCCTCTGCCGAAATACTGGGCACCTAAGCCGCTGGGTTTACGCACGCCTTGCTCAATCACTACCAAGCTTAACCACTTACATTCGCTATCGATTTGAATGCGCCTTGCGCTCTAGCACTATATTGGGCTTTATCGGCTTACCCACCCTCGGCTTCTATTTTGAAACTGCATTTAAGCAGGGACAGTATTCTGAAGCGGCTTGCTTGCTATGGGTTTTTTATCTGCTAATTGCCAGCTTAAAGTTCTGGCTACACTGGAAAAGCGTACTCCTGTTTACCTTCGCCGCCTTCTTCTTACTCCCGGAATCTGCTCCCGTTTACGCCGGCTACTTTTGGCAATTCATATCCCAGGACATTTGGCCACAGGCAATACAAGAAGGGGCTTGGCTGAAGGCTATTGCTTGGTATGGCAACGAACTTATCCATACGCTTCTGCCAGCAATTGGCTATACCGTTATACTTTCACTCGTAGCCCTAGTGGCTAGCGGGATTCTCGCCATGCTGCTTTATCCGCTAGCGAGTAAACCCATGGTTGGTTCGGCGAGTTTTGTTGGGCATGGGTTTTTACTCATACTGCGATCAACACCAGAAATGGTTATAGCCTTTGTGCTGTTATTGCTATTTGGCCCTTCTGCATTACCCGCGGTGATTGCCCTAGCGATTCATACCAGTGGATTAGTTGCCTATTTAATTGCCCGTGAAAGCGAACGGCTTCCATTAAGGATCGATGCCCCCAGCGGTATCAACCTCTATAGTCACGAATTAACACCAAGACTCTTTCCGCGCATGCTGTCGCTACTCTTATATCGCTGGGAGGTTATTATGCGCGAAACCGCCATTCTTGGTTTATTGGGGGTAGCCACGCTGGGCTTTTATGTGGACTCGGCCTTTGAAGAAATACGCTACGACAAAGCGCTGCTTGTGGTTGTTGCAGCCGCCACACTCAATATTGGTGTCGATTGGTTTTCACGTCGCATTCGCCTCTACTGTCGATTACACGATAGTTTTCCAACATCGTAATACACCCCAAAAAGTGGTTCAGGCACCAAGGGGAAACGCCAAGCGATAATTAGATCTCATACGAACAGCCGTGTACTCTCTGGAGCAATTGCTTAGCGATGTAAGACCAGTCGGTAGCGCAGAGACCACATTAATTAATAGCGCTGCCCTTGTGGCCGTTAACAACTTTATATACCCATTACAAAAAAGCCTTCAGTTAAATACTGAAGGCTTTTCGGTTTATATATTTGAAATTTCCTATAAAAGCACAGTAACAGTAACCACGGCACTTATTCCGAAGAACACTGAAAACCTTACTGAAAACTCTACTAAAAGCGCTATAGCGGTTATTCAACCACCTCCGGCTCGGACTTCTTAATAACGTCGTCTTTAACCTCAAACCAGTCCGCATGGGTATTATAGTAAACGTGTATATCCGGGTTACGGTCAAGCGGCGAAGTAAAACAAGCACGCACAATATCCAGCTCACCTCTCCTGTTGTCTGAACGGAAAAACAAACTAGAGCCACAGTGACTACAAAACGCGCGTTCGGCCGATTGTGACGATGAATACCACATTAAACTGCATTTACTGTCTTCCACGGAAACCTGAGACTCCTCTACTCCCACCCAGGTAACAAACGCCGCGCCATGTGAACGCTGACACATGGTGCAATGGCAATGAGCCATCCACTTACTCGGAAAATCAATAGCAAACTTAACTGACCCACAAAGACACTGACCCTGCGCGCTCATGATATACCTTCATCAATGGTTTACTTTCGTTTAAGTAAAAAAAACAAGCCCAAGCCTATACATACAAGCCCGGCGATATAGCGGATCATCACCCCGTCAGTAGCGGAACCCGTGAAAGACTTTGAAAGCTGGGCACCAATAGCCCCAGACATTTCATAACCCCAATAAGTAAACCCAGCACCCACGACCAACAAAACAATGGCAATGACTTTATTATTCATATTTACCCCGGTTAAGCGTATTTATTGTTGTTATTAGTCCCAGACACAGTGCCACAAGCGCCGCCCAAAAAATAGCAGCTAAAACAAAAACAGCTGACTTATACAAGCCATTCCTCCGGGATATGACACTTATCTCGTTACTTACCGGTCTATATTCCGTTTCGGTTTGGGCAACACCCAAATTCCTACGACGCATGTCATCTAAATCTACAGGCGGAGCGACACCAGCCAAAGTATAGTCATGGTGAATACCGCGATAATGGCTTAAAGCGAATTCCCATGGGCGTAACCGCCCGATCAAAAACACGGTATTACCACAATCACTTCTTGGCTTTTCTATTTTCAAGCACAATTAACCGAGATTTTTGTGATTGAAAATCAAAATCACCTTCATCCGGTTTTCGCTCACCAGCAGCAATTTCCACCGAGGCCTTCAACTGGTCAATTTTGAATATACCCGCAACTATGTCGAGCTGTTTATTACCATTCAGATCCACTAAGTCAATCGAAACAATGCTTTCCGGTTTGCCTATTATGTTGTGCCGAGTGAATTGTTGTTTTCCGTCATTCTCGAACCAGATGAGTGTAGCTCGCTTTGAGTCATCCCAATAATTATTCCAACTACCCGCCACTACATCCATATCGCCATCGCCGTCCATATCTCCAGCTTTTGCCGTTGCCGCACCGTAGAAACGCCCTAGATTATGAAAATCAAATTGCAAATCACCTTTATTCTCTAACCACTGAACGCCATGGTAGGGCTTAGGTGAAAGATGCAGGTCGTGTGCATCGCCATTGGTAAATAAAATATCTAAATCGCCGTCTTTATCCATATCGGCCATAGACAACCCCGTAGACCCAATAATGGGGTCTGGTGCTCGAAACAGGTTGAACTTGGAGAAGTTCCCTTTACCATCGTTAATCATGCCGACAATCATTTCAAATTCCTGAGAAATCATTGTAACCAAATCGACAATACCATCGCCGTTGATATCCCCAGGCACAATATTTAAGCCACCGCCCATATTCATTAGCACATGAAAAATAGGCTTACCCTCGCCAACATTTTCCAGCCAACCGGTTTGTCCCACTTGGTCACTGCCAAAAATGGAAACAGCCAAATCCAGATCGTTGTCTCCGTCAAGGTCGGCTGCTCGAACATCCAATGCCCTTGGCACATTCTCCAGAAGAATGCGCTTTTCAAATTGACCTTTTTTAGTTTGCTTAAGTAAGATTATTTTTCCTGCTTTTAGATCAGCAGGGGGGAAAAATCGGCCGAGAGCCGCCACAATGATGTCGAGATCTCCATCGCCATCATAATCAACCACTTCCGCATTCGCAGGAACCAGTACGTTCAGCAATACTCGTTCTTTCCACTTGCCCCCTTTTTGTTCCAGTAGTGAAACCCGATTCGTCTCACAATCACTCAATATAAATTCAACCTTACCATCGCCGTCTAGATCTGCCGCTTTAACATTGGAAATAAGCGGCATAACAGATTTCGGGGAAAGATCTTTAAAATAAAAAGCGAGCGGGCTATTCGTGTTTTCAGTGTACGGTAAGCGGGATAATGCCTGTGGGCTACTACCGTAATAGTAAGCGGCAATATCACGAATATGCTCTTCTGAAATAAACTCCCGCCCAAGACGTTGCTCGGCAAGTTCTGCCATGCTGTTCACCACCATCGGCCAACTTTTTTTCGGCAGTAAACTGGGGGCAGGCACGTTGTGACAGGCACCGCAGTGGCTCTGCACAATGGGAATAATTTCATCAACAGATTTTGGCTTTGCGGTTTCTGCCGCAAAAGCAGGAGACAGCAAAAAAAGTAGGGCCAAACCAACTTTTCGGCGTAAACTGCATGCGGGTTCTACAAACATCAACCTGTTCATTTTCGTGAGTATTCTCTTAGGTAAATCTAGATGTTTTTACCAGCATCAAGCGCTTAGATCCAGTTTTCGCGTGCTGAATAAACGAAAAATAGCGTAGCTTTGCGCCTAGGTTAGCCGCATTTAGACTCAACTAGCCCGGGTTCACTGTAATTCTCGGATAAGCTGATGCTTTAGCTTTCGGCCCTTTTCTTTTACCTCTGGCGTAAACTCAGCCATACCTTCAAGCGCCTTTAGTGCCTCTATCGCCTGATCGCTGCCATAGCTGGCCGCTAGCGCTGTGTAGGCATACGACTGAGGGAAGTCTTTCTCTACTCCCTCACCGGCGTGATAAAGGCTGGCAACATACAGCATTGCGGGAACATTTTTGTTACGTACGGCTTCTTTATACCAGTACATAGCCTTATCTAGGTTTACTTTTCTGGCAATACCTAGATGGTAGGCCGTACCTAAATCACGCTGAGCATCGCTAAAGCCCTTCTCAGCCGCCATTTCCAGATAGGCAACACCCTGAATCTCGTTTTTGGGGCCACCCAGGCCCTGTACCATCATTACGCCCGCATAATACCTACCCACCACATACCCTTGCTGCGCGGCGAGGGCGCACACACGGTAGGCGCTTTGGTAGTTCTCGGTTTTATACAGGGTCTTACATTGGGTGTCATTCTGAGCAAAACACTGCGCAGAAAACATGAGTACGCCTACAAGTAGAGGGAGAGAAAAAGGTTTCATGGCTCGCATTTCTTTATTATGGACACTTTAATTGAATACTAATCGAGCCCTATTGTCGTAATTTTGCGTCAAAAGCTCAAATGGAATTTGGCCCAGTCGCTGCTCAGATCACTGTAAAGCCGCCTGAATGTATGGTTCTACCTCCAGAGGCTTCGCTTGTGGGGCAAAGCGCTTAATTGGGATACCATCCTTTCCTATTAAAAACTTGGTGAAATTCCACTTAATCTTGTTGCCCAGCATCCCCGGCAACGCCTGCTTAAGGTAATTGAATAACGGATGCGCGTTATCACCATTAACCTCAACTTTCTCCGTAACGGAAAAGTCGACACCGTAATTGATTAAACACCCTGCCGAAATTGCACTGGCATCGCCAGGCTCCTGACCACCGAACTGATTACATGGGCAACCAACAATTACTAAGCCCTTTTCACTGTAGTCTTCGTGTAGCTTTTGCAAGCCCTCATATTGCGGCGTAAAACCACACTTGCTCGCGGTGTTAACAACGAGAATAACCTGGCCTTCGAAGTCGGCGAAGTTGATTTCCTCGCCTTGCAAACTGTTTACGGAAAACGAATAAATGTTCGACATAATTCCAACATCCTTCAAAAAACGGCAACATGACCGCACTCTCAGTGACTGTTAACGGGTGAAATAAGCCTTAGTGCGCGGCTCTACCCAACCCAAACTTTAGCACCAAAAACCCAATCGCTCCCGATGCCAGTGAGCCCACGATAATACCCAGGCGCTCGTCGAACAGCAGGTTAACACCGGTTTCCTCAAATGCCAGTGAACCTATAAACAGGCTCATAGTGAAGCCTATTCCACAAAGCATCGAGGTACCATACAGGCTAGCCCAATTCATACCTTTCGGTAACTGCGCTAATTTCAATACGATTACCAACCAGCACAAAGTAAATATACCAATCTGTTTTCCAAAGAACAGGCCCAGCGCTATCCCCATTGGCACGCCATGAAAGAGCTGTTCCACACTAACGCCCGTTAAATTCAGCCCTGCATTGGCAAAAGCAAAAACCGGTAGAATAAAAAAAGCGACAATTGAGTGTAAATCGTGTTCCAAGCTTTTTAGTGGTGAATAACTCGGATTCTCTTTTGAATTAAGAGGAATAAACATGGCCAGTAATACACCAGAAAGCGTCGCATGCACGCCCGATTTAAGCGTTGCCACCCACATAATAAGACCGATAAGTAAATAGGGGCTTTTCGACACCACATTTCGCTTATTCAATACAAAAAGTAAGGGCAGGCAGGCAGCAACAACAGCTAAAGCGACAACCGATATTTTTGCTGCGTAAAAGACTGCAATTATGACAATAGCGCCAACATCGTCAAATATCGCCAGTGAGGTGAGGAATATTTTTAACGATGTAGGTACGCGCGAACCGAGAAGCGTCAATACACCGAGCGCAAACGCAATATCGGTAGCGGCAGGTATTGCCCAACCTTTTACCGCTACTGGATCGTCTTTGTTCAACCAAAAGTATATCAAGGCAGGTACTAACATACCGCCAATAGCCCCCACACCCGGCAGTATAATATTACGCTTATCGGAAAGTTCGCCTTCAACCAGCTCTCGTTTTAACTCTAAGCCTACAAGAAAGAAAAAAATCGCCATCAGGCCGTCGTTAATCCAAAGCAGCAACGGCTTTGCAATTTCCAATTCGCCAATGCGAATTTCTACAGGCGTAGAAAGCAGCAGCTCGTAGTACTCGTTGAGAAAAGTGTTCGCCATTATAATGGCGACAGCAGCTGCTCCTACAAGTAAGATTCCACCCGCGGATTCCAGCTTGAAAAATTTGTTAATATACAAGTCCAAAGAGCTATTCATAAACAATCCGTATATCCATAAATACTACGCTTGGCCAGAACCAACCAAGTCATTCAAATAATTAACACGATTGAAACATTCATTCATACGCTATATCGCTTCGGTTTTATCAATGTTACAAATGCCCGCCTAACCAACCTTAACTCCACAATAGGTGTTACGTACTAAAGCCCTTAGCTCGTGCGATACCCATCCGTTTTCTTACCCCAGAATTATTCAATACGGTTGTACCGCTAAATCAGATCAAACTGACCGCTAGATTCCAAAGGCGAACATGCGCTTTCGCACAAAGTAGAATTCAGGATGAAACGACAAGTGTGTCAGTAGGTAATCGATACTTTTTCCGACTTAGGAAAATTATGAATGCAAACATCAGCTCCACAGTACCGCCCGCAACACCCCCAACAAAAACAGGGGCATTTAAAACAAGAAGCATAACTCCGGATGCGGCCAATGCGGCGGCAAACACCCAATATACACGCAAGCCGTATAGGGTGGCGAATGTTAAATAGCGACCGCCAATAACCAGAATCATTGCAGGAAAAAACCACTCCAACCTGTAAAAAGCCGCTCCACCTGCAATAGGAATAGACAATAACATCCAAAAAAACCCCTCAATCGCCAGAGGTGCCAATGGATTTTGCTTATCATGCTTGCCAGTACAACCCAACATTTTGCAAAGCACTACGGACAGTGGGAAGATAAACATACCACCAATAACACGTGTTAATATTCCTGTAATCGGCTGTACCCAAAAGGCGATAAGCCCGGCAATGAGCCATACTGAGCCTGAGCATATAACGCCCGGAACGCCATTAAAGTATGCCGTTCGCATATCCTCTTGTGCTTGCTGTATTGAGTTCATCACGTTTCCTTATCCTGTACAGTTTTGGGCTAAAAACCGACCAATTCCACTACTGCACTGCTGAAGTCTTGGTATATAGACTCATCACCTAGTATATGTCCAGCTATATTATCTAAGGGACGTATCATTAAGTCTATGCGGCCTCTGGCTTATACGGGGGAGCTGGCGCAAAGGGACTGATACAAAAGGACTGGCAAGTCCCCTACACGGAAATAAGTAGATGACGAGATAAGTACCATGAGCAGAAAACCAATGCCCAACGATCACTTATAATTAGTCAGAGGTTCCCAGCATTGCCTTTAAAACAACGTTATTGAATGGCTGCCACGGAAACGGCAAGCCTTTAACCCCGAGCAGCGCTTATACCTGAAAAGTCCCTCCGTCAAAGGTACTTCTACCGATTAAGAGCTTATTTTTTCGAACATTGCCAAGTAACATCAAATGAGTACAGTAAACTCAATATAGTTCTAACAGCCGCCACAAAAAAGCAGCTTTACCGTTTGCAACTTGACTAACTAAAACGAATAGCTAAGAGACAGCCCTAATCCGGCGGCACTTTTTGAGCTTATTTTAAAATACTGATAACCGGCACCTATGGAGAACTGCTCGATCGCCACCTGCGCTCCCAACGCAACCCAAGGATCAACGCCATCATCCTCAACGTCGGCTGAAAAGCCTGTTACCCGAACGCTGGAATTCCAGTAAAGCATACCCAAATCCGCATACACTGAATAGCGCTGCGCAAAATCCCGTGTAAATCGAGCATTTACCGTCGGCCCTGCTCCCAGGTGTGGAAAGGCCTCACCCAAGGCGCGGGTTATCACAGATTCTTCTTCATCAAGAATGTCGATTTCGAGATTTGCCTCACCCATATCAACATAACCCACCATTACAGCTACATGCGGGTTATAGGAATAACCCAATTTTAAATGGTAGGCCTGCGCCGTATTATCGTACTGAAGGCTATTCACCGTAACGTTATGCTTGGCCATCGTTTGAATAAAACCTGAAGAACTTTGACTAGATTTTGCTTGAAATAGAGAGGCCTCGACGAATAAATTTTTGCTACTAAAATCTGCGCGCGCAACATCCGGAAAAACCCCTATAAAGAACAAACCTGCGATTGCTCCTAAATATTTTTTAGGTAACCTCCTACCAATCCCAATCATCAACAGCATCATTATCAAAGCTATTCCTACAGAACCTCCACCACCGGTTGCGGTATAAGATTTTGTATTCCGTGTGGCAACGCCACCCGGGTCTACAACGGTGCTATTCGCTTCACCATCGGCGTCGTTGGGGCCACCATCTTCGATGGTAAGCTGCACACACCAATACCCTTCAACTAGCCCAACCTGCCAGGCGTCGTCACCAGGGGGTGGGCAGAAGCCTTCACTTCCGCCCGCTGAATGTAACTGGTTTTGGACATTTTCGACAAAGGTTACCCAGCGACCATTAACCAATTTTCGGTAGAGGGCGTTCGCGGGGATCGATTCTAGCTGCGGAATAACAATCGCCGCACTTTGCCCAGGCGTAGGCAACTCCGAAAGCTCGAAATCAAACAAGCCCGTGAAAGTATGCCGCTCATCCTCTTCTGCCATACTTAAATCCATTAACTCATTCATACTTAGGCGTGCACCACCGCTCTGCCCCTGAATAGCAAATTCTCCTAACCGGCAACGAATGCCTGGATCACACTCCATAAGGAAACTATTCGTTTCACTAGCACGTTCGGGTAGTACGTTTACCAGCGCGATATTATCCAAATAATCCGGTATACCGTCGAAATCCGTATCGGCGGTACCTTCTGCTAGATCGCTCCTGCCATCACTATCCGTATCCTCATCCGGCGAGAGTACAGGTAAATTTTCCACAACTACAAAATGTAGCACCGCCGTATTATTTTCCCCACCGCTATCGGTAACCCGAACCTTCGCACGGTAACGACCTGGCGAGAGCTGCGATGGGTCAAGCGTAAACGTAGTATTGTCTGCATCGCCATCCAGATCGACCAAGCTGTTATCGGTGTGGGACCAGTCCAATACATGGGTATCGCCGCTGTTAGGGTCATTTATGGTTGCGAGAATAACAACATCACCGCCATTGGGCAGAATTTGCACGGTCGCAATACTGCTCTGACGGATAGTGAGTGTCACTTTGGGAGAAAGGTTTCGCTCAGCGATTGTTAGTTGAAAACTGTTTTTCTGACCACTATTAATGTCATAAATATCGGCTTCAAATCCGTCTGAAAGATCCTCGCTATTAAGGGTTCTATCATCCAATCGCAGCTCCAATATTTCATCATCTTCCGAAATACCATCGTCTAAAACAGTAAACCGAATGGCCACACTGGTTTCACCTTCTTCAAAGATTACGCGGCCACTTTGTAGGTTGTAGTCGTTACTATCAGCACTGCTGCTGTCGCCATCAATAATGTATGGCACCTCCAATGGGTAGAACGGAGACTCGCCATTTAATACCACATAAAGCTCTGCCTCGACCCCCTCCACTGTTACCTGATTTTTACTAAAAGACACGAGTGGTCGAACATAAATATGCTGCACAACACTGGCACTGTTGCCCATAACATCTTCTGCAACCCAAGTTATAATGTTGTCACCGGGCGGCAGTGAATACTGGCCGTCCAAAATGTCCGCCGCGCTTAATTGGCAACAACCGTTGCCATCAACATTATCCGTTACCCGTTCAGCCATGGCGCTTTCTATTTCGGCCTGTGTACTGTCAGCAGGAAGCGACAGTATTTGTGCCACGCTCACAGAAGTAAATAAACCCGTTGCATCCACGATTATATCGACTGGTGCCGTAACCTCCGGTGGCGTTAAATCGAGATAGTCTAACGGGTCATTTGGATCGGTATTATCAATGCCTTCCTGATGATCGCTTAGGGTGTCACCATCGGTATCCACATCGGCTACCACACTGAGGTCAAATGCGGCTAACGCCGAAGAAGTAAACCCGTCACTTACGCTGATAACAATCGCATTGGTTGTACCGACATCGTCCTGTAATGGTGTTCCGCTAAGCACACCGGTTGCCGTATTAAAACTAGCCCAGGCAGGTTGGTTAACAACGGTAAAAGTTAACGCGAACAAATCATCGTTACTGTTTACTTGAGCGGTGAACAGGTACGCCTGCCCTTCTAACACGTCCGTTTCAGGTGTTCCGTCTATCACTGGCGCAGAGGCGGGCGAGAACTGAATACTCACAGTCGCCTGGTTGGAGCTTTCACCGGATTCGTCATCTATGGTGTAGCTGAAGCTGTCTCCCGCCAGTGGATCTATGCCAGCGGCGGGCGTATAGGTTAGCGTACCGTCATTATTATTGCTGAGTGTACCTTGAGTAGGTGCATTAACCACAACAATGGCAGCTGCATCCAGAGAACCATCAATATCACTGTCGTTGGCGGTGACCTCCAGCATGCTAGATGCATTGGCAACAATATTAAATGCATCGCTATTGGCCAAGGGTGCGTCGTTAACCGGGTCAACGGTAAGTGTTACCGTTGCGGTATTTGATATAAGCCCCTGACCGTCTTGTACGCTGTAGGTAAAGCTGTCACTGCCCACGAAATCGTCCAGCGGTGTATAAAGCACATTGCTACCATCAACCACAGCTACACCAGAACTCGCGTTTGTTTCTACGGTCAAGGTCGCGACATTAAGTGTGCCGTCTACGTCGGCATCATTACCTAACACGTTAATGGCAAGGCTAGCATCTTCTAGCAGGATAACGGCATCGTTTTCAGCAACCGGCGCATCGTTCACACTGTTAACCGTAATCGATACTGTGGCAGACGCCGAAACAGCACTCAGATCATCCTCAACCGTGTAGGTAAAGCTGTCGCTACCGTTAAAATTAGCCGCCGGCGTATAGGTTATTTCACCGGTTATTGCATTAATACTGGTAGTGCCATTTACGGTATTGGTTGCGATGACAACACTGGTTGCATCCAATGATCCATCGGGGTCGCTATCATTAATTAACACGTTAACGGCTGTAGCCGTATCTTCATCTGTAATCGCAGAGTCATTTGCGGCTACTGGCGCGGTATTCGGGTCAATCACACTCACTGTTACGGTTGCCACATTGGAGGTGGCACCATTAGCATCATCGATAGAGTAGGTGAAAGAATCACTGCCCAGATAATCGGTATTCGGTGTGTAGTCGATCTGGCCAGCGTTAACAACAGCACTACCATTGCTGGCCGCGCCGATCACCACTAATGTGCTGGTGTCTGGAGCATCGGCAGTATCGACATCGCTGTCGTTGGCCGCAACATCAATACTTACCAGCGTGTTGATATCGGTATTGGCACTGTCGGCAGCGGCAACGGGCGCATCGTTTTGCGGGTTTACGGTAATGGAAACCACAGTCACTGCCGATGTGTCACCACTGGCATCCTGTACGGTATAGGTAAAGCTGTCGCTGCCATTAAAGTTGGCGTTTGGAGTGTAAGTGATAACGCCGGTACCGGTATTAACACTGGTAGAGCCGTTTGCAGCCTCGCTTACCACGGTTACACTGGCGGCGTTAATCGCATCGTCGCTATCGGAATCGTTGGCCAGTACATCCACCATTACCGCGTTGTCTTCGTTGGTGGTAGCCGTGTCGGCTGTGGTGCTGGGCGCATCATTCAATGCCGTCACCGTCACACTGAAGATAAAATTACTACCAGCGTTGTTATTAATATTGCCCAACGCATCATTCAGTGTGAAGGCAAAGCTGTCGCTGGTGGTTTCACCACCGTCGTGATCGTAAGTAATGTCGTTGTTAACAATATGCTGCTGGGTAAAAGTATCGCCATTGCTTAACGCGCTGCCACCACTGCGCAAATTACCATTGGCTGAGGTTGAAACTATTGTGTAAGTGGTATTGCTGGCATTGCTCAGGTTATCGCTGGCGGTCAGCAAACTGGTATTAATAACGGAATCGCTATCGCCCTCGCTAACACTCAAACCTGTGTTGGTTACTACGATAGGGCTAGTGGCATCCAAAGTGAAAAGGGTAAGCGTAACAACATTGCTGGCATTTCCCCCGCTGTCTGTAACAGTCAGGGTACAATCGCTGTAATCACCGTCGGCCAAGGCCGTGCTGTTGTCCGCTTGAGTCAAGGTAATGGTGGTATTACCACCGGTAATCACACCTTCGTCACTACTGCCACAGCTGCCGCCAACGGTAAGTGTGCCCTCCTCAGTGGACGACAGAGTTACATCTGGTGTGGTGTCATTCGCTGGTGTGATTACAGCGGTGACTTCTGCAACCGTTGGGGCAGCAACATCAACGATAAAGCTGCTAAGGGTTACCGGTGAATTGCTGTTACCAGAGGCATCTGTAACCGTAAGGGTACAATCACTGTAAGTACCATCGGCAAGCGCAGTGCTGTTATCTGACTGAGTTAAGGTGATGGTGGTGTTGCCAGAACCAATCGCGCCTTCGCTGGCACTGCCGCAACTTCCGCCCACGGCAAGCGTTCCGGCTTCATCACTAGAAAAAGTAACGTCTGGCGTAGTGTCATTCGCTGGCGTGGTTACGGCGGTCACCTCTGCAACCGTCGGGGCAGCTACATCAATGATAAAGCTGCTTAGGGTTACCGGTGAATTACTGTTACCAGAGGCATCTGTAACCGTAAACGTACAATCACTGTAGGGACCACCGGCAAGCGCGGTGCTGTTATCCGTTTGCGTTAACGTAATGGTGATATTGCCACTGCTAATCGCGCCCTCACTGGCGCTGCCGCAACTGCCACCTACGCTGAGAGTGCCTGCTTCGTTAGTGGAAATTGTTACATCTGGCGTGCCGTCGTTGCCGGGTGTTACCACGGCGGTTACTTCAGCCACACTAGGCGCCGACACATCAATGACGAAGCTACCCAGGGTTACAGGCGTGCTGCTGTTACCCGAGGCATCGGTAATGGTAAGGGTGCAATCACTATAAGTGGCTTCAGCCAGCGCGCTGCTGTTATCTGCTTGGGTTAAGGTGATAGTGGTATTACCACTACTAATAGCGCCTTCACTGGCGCTGCCGCAACTGCCGCCCACGGCAAGCGTTCCTGCTTCATCACTAGAAAAAGTAATGTCTGGCGTAGTGTCATTCGCTGGTGTGGTTACGGCGGTCACCTCTGCAACCGTGGGGGCAGCAACATCAATGATAAAGCTGCTAAGAGTTACCGGTGAATTACTGTTACCAGAGGCATCTGTAACCATAAGCGTACAATCACTGTAGGTGCCACCGGCAAGCGCGGTGCTGTTATCTGACTGAGTTAAGGTGATGGTGGTATTACCACTGCTAATCGCGCCCTCACTGGCGCTACCACAACTTCCACCCACGGTGAGAGTTCCCGCTTCGTTAGTGGAAAGAGTGACGTCCGGCGTACTGTCGTTACTGGGCGTTACTACGGCTGTCACTTCGGCAACCGTCGGGGCAGCAACATCAATGGTAAAGCTGCTAAGAGTTACCGGTGAATTGCTGTTACCCGAGGCATCTGTAACCGTAAACGTACAATCACTGTAGGTGCCATCGGCAAGTGCAGAACTATTGTCCGCTTGCGTTAAGGCGATGGTGGTATTGCCGCTGCCTATCGCACCTTCACTGGCGCTGCCGCAACTGCCGCCTACGCTGAGAGTGCCTGCTTCGTTAGTGGAAATTGTTACATCTGGCGTGCCGTCGTTGCCGGGCGTTACCACGGCGGTGACTTCAGCCACACTAGGCGCCGACACATCAATGACGAAGCTACTCAGGGTTACAGGCGTGCTGCTGTTACCCGAGGCATCGGTAATGGTAAGGGTGCAATCACTATAAGTGGCTTCGGCCAGCGCGCTGCTGTTATCCGCCTGGGTTAAGGTGATAGTGGTATTACCACTACTAATCGCGCCTTCACTGGCGCTGCCGCAACTGCCGCCCACGACAAGCGTTCCTGCTTCATCACTAGAAAAAGTAACATCTGGCGTAGTGTCATTCGCTGGCGTGGTTACGGCGGTCACCTCTGCAACCGTGGGGGCAGCAACATCAATGATAAAGCTGCTAAGAGTTACCGGTGAATTACTGTTACCAGAGGCATCTGTAACCGTAAGCGTACAATCACTGTAGGTGCCACCGGCAAGCGCGGTGCTGTTATCCGTTTGCGTTAAGGTAATGGTGGTATTACCACTGCTAATCGCGCCCTCACTGGCGCTACCACAACTTCCACCCACGGTGAGAGTTCCCGCTTCGGTAGTGGAAAGAGTGACGTCCGGCGTACTGTCGTTGCTGGGCGTTACTGCAGCTGTCACTTCGGCAACATTGGGCGCGACCAAATCAATTGTGAAGCCACTAAGCGTAAGAGTGTTGCTGTTATTACCAACCGCATCAGTAACGGTAAGCGTACAATCGCTATAGGTGCCAGCGGCCAATGCCGTGCTGTTATCCGTTTGAGTTAAGGTGATGGTGGTACTGCCAGAGCTTACGGCACCCTCATCACCGCTGCCGCAACTTCCTCCCACACTCAAGGTTCCAGCCTCATCGCTATTAAAGGTAACGCTGGGAGTGGCATCGTTAGCTGGTGTGGCCACCGCCGTAATTTCCGAAACGGTTGGCCCCTGCCCATCTACCAGTACTGCAGCCAAGCTGCCAACACTGTTGAGTACGGTATTGATGTTATTACCAGCCCCATCTTGCAAGGTTCCACCGTTAGCTTGCACTGTGCCGCTGAGACTAAGCCCGTCGCTGTCCAAGTCTGCCACTTGCACGGTATAGCGGAATAATAATGCGTTGCCTCCCGAGCCGGAAACATAGCTTGCATATTGCGCAGAGGCTCCAATCGTTAATTGTAATCGCGGTGTACCTCCGCCTGTGTTCACGGTTATGTTTTCATTAAAGTTAACCGTGAAATCAAGATTATCACCAACCCCATAACTCGCGTTTGCGGGAACCGCAACCGAGTTTACATCCGGTTCAATATCATCAGTTGTAGTGGTACCCGTACTATTGGTAACCGCACTAGTGGAAGCCATTTGAGTACCCGTGCTAACCAGCGTTAAATCAGTGTCTCCATCAACGCTAAGCATCACGGTGTTGCCATGGGTCAACCCCGTGTTGTCGTTGTAATACCCGTTCACGGTGTAGATTTCGCTACTGCCATCGGCTACTGAAATAGCTAACGTGCTAAAGGTTATGGTGTCGCTAACGGCGCTATATACGCCCGTTACGTTACTGGCGTCATTACCGTTTAAGCGCCACGTTATTTTTGCCCGGTCTGCATCACTCGTCGTACCGGTTACGTTCAGTATAATTTGAGATATGCCAAGCGCCAAACCATCCGCTGTCCCACCGTCACTTATGGTGAAATCAAATAAATTTGCGGCTTCGCCTTCTGTATCGATCGAGTAGCTGAGCCCAATCGGTTCGGTAACGCCTCCGGCTGCCATAAGGTTGCCGTCGCTGTCTGGTACCAATCCCGTTAGCTGGCTACTATCGGCCACGCTTAGTGCTCCCGATGTACTCCGCAAGTTAAAGTTTTCGGAAGAACCACCAGAGGCCGTGTAGGTGATTTGCATACCGGTAAAAGTAGCAACACCAGAGGCAGGGGTAAGGGAAACGGTTGTAGGAGAACCATCGACATCGCCCGTACCCGAAAGCAATGCAGCACCTGCGCCATTTACTTCAGAAATAACAATGGAGGTGCTGTAGCCTGTGTCTAAAACACTATTACCATCACGCGCTGACACCACGGGCACCGTGGTAAAGCTGGTTGCAACACCACTACCGACAGTAAGCGGAACAGGCTGAGTGTCATATACCAATTGCGTTGCAACCACATCGGAAGTGACCGCATTCGCGTCTACCGTGGGAATATCGGAACCAACACCGCTTTGGTCATCTGCGGTAAGCGTAAAACTTTGTTGATCTGCCGTTGCGGTGTAGATTAAGCCTGCGAATGTCGCCACACCAGTAACAGCGGTCGTGGTTGTGCTTGTGAGTGTTCCAGCACTGGCTTCGGTTAGGGTCACCGTCTCGGTAAAATCCACATCGGTATTGCCAAAGGCATCTTGAGCAGTCACTACGGGCTGGGTTGTTAGTGCACTGCCAGAGACAGAACCCGCCGGCTGCGTGGTAATTGCTAGCGCCGTGGCGGTTACATCCAAGGTGCCACCCACACCATTATTGACGGCAGACGTAGAACCCATTTGCGTACCGCTGCCACCAACCGTGAGATCAGTATCGCCATCCACAGTTAAAATAAACGTTGCGTCTTCGGTTACCGCTGTATTGTCGTTGTAATAACCGTTTACCGTATAAATTTCACTGGTGTTATCGGCTACAGAAATAGACAAACCTGTAAACGTAATAGTATCCGCTCCACCACTATAACTACCTGATACATCGCTTGCGTCGGGCCCATTTAATCTCCACGTTATACCGCCGCGCTGTGCATCTGTACTGGTACCGGTAACGTTTACTACAACTTGCGATACCGATAACGCAAAACCATCACCACTGCCATCCGATAAGGTAAAATCAAATAAATTTACGGCTTCACCCTCGCTATCAACGGTTGTCGCAAGACCAACAGGTTCCGATACGCCACCTGCGGAGGTTAGATCGCCGTTACTGTCTGGCACATTGCTTACCGTAATGCCATTGCCCGCGGTGTCGGATGTATCACCAACGGTAACGTTAGTTATAAAGTCGTCTGCAGCCGACAAATTGTAACTAACCGCATCTAAAGCACTTAAACCATTAGTGTTTAGCAGCGCTTCCACTGCGGCAATATCGCCCCCTAATAAAGTCACAGTAAATTGAGTAGAGGAATCAATCTCCACATCAGAAGATGTGAGTAAAACACGAGTACCGTTCGCCTGCCCTCGAATAGTCAGATCACTAACATCTACATCGGCACCACCGCCATTAGCCTGAAAGTTTACCCCGGTTACAACCAGTGCTTTCGTACTGTAATTGTAAGTAGCGCTAGTAACTTCAGGTGGGCTACTAGGCGCAACCACATTACTGTAGGTGATATTTTTAAATGTGAAATTACTAAAATTATTGCCGTTAACACAGCACCCACTTATTGCAAACACAAAGTCAATTTGCGCTACGCCGGTTACCGGGGGGGTACTATCACCATCAAAAAAAGCAAATAGATCTGTATCGGAGCTGGTTAAGGTTTTGTTTCCAGCTAGCGTCATTGTTCGCAATGGTGCGCCACCACTATCTCTAAAAACAACGGTTGACGAAGAATCTAATGTAATGCCAGAGCCAACAAAGGAATAAATTGTGAGCGCACTAACATCGACCGTACCCGCATCGACGTTATCAGTCTTAATAGTAAGGGTTTTACTTGCACTCGCATTATCGTTCCAATAAAGCTCGCCACCCGCCGCAACGAAATCATTAGATACAACAAGATTTACGTCCGTAAGTTCTTTATACCCCGAACCACCGGAATCGGTACTACCCAATCCAGCGAACGTTGTCTGTAATACGTGTGCGTATTGTTTAAGCCCTTCGCTTATAAAAGGGGTTGATGTTTGTATATCGCCCACCCGTAATTCCAGATCCCAGTCCCCACCGAGGGCAACAGCACCCGTAGGATTTGACGAGGCAGCCACATCGGCGCCGGTTTGCTCAGCCAAAAACGATACAAACTGCCGGCCTTTCTCACCTGCCGCTAGATTGCAACCATAAAAAAGCACATCGGCATCTTTAGATAGCACAGAACTTAGCTGGTTTAAAAACCGTTTTTCATCTTTCATTGTTTGCGATGAAATCCACCGATCCCCCAACAAAATTTGTCCATCACTAGCGTGAGAAACAATATGTAAATTTGCTATGTTTTTGTGACTTTTAAGAACGCGAGTTAACTGCTGAAGTCCATCGCGTTGAGAGCTAATTTCACGAACAATAACGCCGGGCTTTAAGCTTTGATAAAAAACCTGCTTATCGGCAACGGCCTCATCAATAATAACCAAGTCGGTAGCCATGTACCCTGAAACGGTATTAGCGACTGAAATATTCGAGAAAAACATTATAAGCATTAACACTAATACTCTATTTATACATCTGATCATGAATAAGCCCGTCAATAATTAATTAGATAGCATCATGCACAGGTCCCTTCCATGACCATGCTTTTACCCAACAAGTATAGGCAAGCTTTCCAATAGATAATGCCTAATTACGATTCTTCTAAAAACACACTTTTTTGGCGCACACGGGCTTAACCATGAGAGCTTACTGAGAAGACAAATGGCGGATATCATTGACTTGAAAGGAATAGAAAGAAACGTGCTTTCCACTCTTACGGAAGGGCGATATGGCAACTTGAAAATAAACGTACAATGCTACCCGCCGCAAGAGCAGGTAGCTAGCACTAAACGTCGTGGAAAAATGTACACAAATAAAGTCACACGAAGGGCTAGGGAACCTTTAACTGCGAGAAGGGTAAAGACCTTGAGTTGCAATACAGTAATTCATGACTAACGCCGGCTGCATGAGAGAAAAAGCTGAGCTTCCGCCCGTTGATTGAATATCCACGTTACCGCCGGCACCCGAACCGCCAGCAACACCGCCTAATTTAACGGTTCCAGCACCCGCATCAGCGCGATACAAAAGCACACCATCACTCCTGCCACCGTCATTTTTTGCCAAATAGGCACCTTCAGTTGGTGCATCTTGAGTGGCCGCATCAGTTGAAACATTCACTTCAGCGTCAGTATCGCCACTGCCGGGAGTAAACACAGCAACATGGCTATGGTTCGCTAGTTCTGACGCTGATAAGGTATGTAATTCGCTACCAGCCTGTTGGCCTACTCGCCAGTCGTATAAACTACCTGGGTGCTGCCCTGCACTCATGCCCGCTTTACCCCTTAAATCCGGCAGCCCAAAGGTGCTTCTGCCATCACCACCATATGCTGTCCCTAGCAATGAAAATAATGCCGTATTCGAACTAATCGCTACCATAGCACCCGAACAAAAAGCCCAGTTCCTAGGTGCGAAATTGAAACCAAACGCACATATTTGCCCTATAAAAGGATTATCCATAGTGAAGCCCTCAAGCTTGTTTTTTTAGTGAAGAGGATGCATTAAAAGTAACCCCAGCATCCAAATGAAAGCGTTCTGCAAAGGTCAGGCCGCTATAAATACCGTCCACGCTGGCAAGGATATCTAACCGCAGGGATCCACCGTTAACACACACAATTAGACCCTCTGGTTCACCTAC